>JALYTD010000028.1 GCA_030854475.1 Actinomycetota bacterium | reverse complement strand
CCGGGCCCGCAGCGCATGCTCGGAAATAGCCGGCCGCGTCCTGCTCTCCCGCTGGCATGCTGCTCGCCGTGAGACACGTGACGCTGATCGTCAATCCGCACGCCACCGCGGTCACGGAGGAGAAGCTCGAAGCAGTCGAACGCGCCGTGCGCGGCGTTGCCGAGCTCGGTGTCCTGCGCACAGAGGCGCGCGGCCACGCGACAAGCCTGGCTCGCGACGCATCCGCCGGGTCGGATGCCGTGCTCGTCTACGCGGGCGACGGAACCGCGAACGAGGTGCTCAACGGGGTCAACGGCTCGGTCCCCGTCGGCTTCGTCCCCGGCGGAGGGACGAGCGTCCTCGCGCGTGCGCTCGGGCTCCCGCGGGACGCGCCCGCGGCGGCAGAGACGATCGCGCGAGCTCTCGCCGACGGGCGGACCCGGCGCATCTCGCTCGGCCGGGTGAACGGACGCCGCTTTGCGTTCGCGGCCGGGGTCGGCTTCGACGCCGAGCTGGTCCGGCGAGTCGACGCGCGTGGGCGGACGCTCGCCGGCCGGCGCAGCGGCAATCTCGTGTTCGCCTGGAGCGCGGTGACGTTGCTCGCAGAGCTGAGGGGGCGACTTGCGCAGTCACTCGAGATTCAGGGCCACGGCCGTGCCGCTGCAGTGCTCGTTGCCAACGGCCGTCCGTACACCTATGCGGGACCGTTCCGGTTCGACGTCGTTCCCGAGGCGGAGTTCGAGCTGGGCCTCGACTTCGTCGCACCGGTTCGAGTCGGGCCGCTCGGCGTCCCCCGGATGCTGGGCTACGCGCTGCTGGGCCGCGGCCAGGTCGGTGCAGCCGACGTGCTGTACGGCCACGACCTCGACCGGATCGAGGTCGTCTGCGACTCCCCTCTGCCGGTCCAGGCAGACGGCGAGGACCTGGGGGACGCGACCACGATCGTGTTCGAGGCCGAGCGAGGCGCCGTGGAGGTACTCGTGTGAGGTGGCTGATGCCCGTCGTGGCGGCCACGATGGTCATATCCGGCTGCGGCTCGAAGACCTCGAGCAAGCAGAAGGCCGTACCCCTTCCGCCCTCCCTCAGCCGCCTGTACGAGTACGACCGCTCCGCGCCTCTCGCCGTCCGCGAGAACAGAGGGGCGCTGACCGAGGCGGGAGTCACGCTGCACGACCTCTCCTTCCGCGGCGCGCGCGGACGGCGGGTGAACGCGTTTTTGATCGAGCCGGCGGGCGGTCGCCGCCACCTCGCCGGCGCGATCTACCAGCACGGTTCCGGCCAGAACCGGAGCGTGTTCGCGCCGGAGGCGGTCAAGCTCGCGCGCCGAGGTGTCGTCGCGGTTCTGCTCGACGAGCCATGGGTGCGGACGAACCTCTCGGTGGCGCCCGAACGGCTGCCTGCCACGGTCCGGCAGAGCTACGTCACAACGTGGTCGACGTGCGGCGTGCGCTTGACCTGCTCGGCGAACGCAAGGATGTCGACGACGCCAGGATCGGCTTCCTCGGTCACGGCTACGGGGCCGCGATCGGCGGCATCGTGTCGGGAGTCGACCACCGTTTCGCAGGGGTCGACCTGCTCTCGGGAGGCGCCACGCCGTCGCGCGGCTACGCGGCCATCTTCGCCGGCCGGTCCAAGGCGAAGCGGGCCGAGTATGAACGCATCCTGCGCGTGATCGACCCGGTCCGGTACGTCCGCTATGCGGCCCCCGACGCCGCTGTTTATCCAGGCCGGCCGCCATGACGAGGTGATCCCGCCTGCCGCCCTACGCGCGCTGATCAAGGCGGCCAGCAAGCCGAGGAAGGTCAAGTGGTACGACGCAGGCCACGCGCTCACCCAGAAGGCGTTCGACGAGTCGGCGGCCTGGTTAGCGCATCAGCTCGGCCTGAAGCAGGGCCTCCTCGGGTAGATTCGCGGCGATGGCGCAGGTGCTTCCTGCCGAGCGCGACCTGCGTCGCGTGATCGGCGACGGCGAGGCGGTGCCCGACGGGGAGGTCGACGGGCTCGAAGAGCGCGACCTGCTCGAGCTGTACCGCTGGCTGATCCTGCTGAGGACCTACGACGAGCGGTCGGTCGTCTTCCACAGCCAGGGCCGGATCGGCACCTACGCGATCTTCTGGAATCACGAGGCGATGCAGGCCGGGTCTGTATACGCCCTCGAGCGTGAGGACTGGATCTTCCCGAGCTACCGGGAGTCGGCGATCGGCTTGCTACGAGGGATGGAGGCCTCGACGGTGCTCTCCTGGTGGCGTGGCCATCCCGTCGGCTGGTGGAACCCGGCGGACTACAACCTCGGCTCGATCTGCGTTCCGATCGGGACGCACGTGCCGCACGCAGCGGGGCTCGCGTGGGGGAAGAAGCTGCACGGCGAGTCGACGTGCGCCATCGTCTACTTCGGGGACGGCGCGACCTCCGAGGGCTCGTTCCACGAAGGCGCGAATTTCGCCGGTGTGATGAGGGCGCCGCTGATCCTCTTCTGCAACAACAACCAGTGGGCGATCTCGACGCCGCTCTCGGCCCAAACGGCTGCGGAGACGCTCGCGGACAAGGCAGTCGGCTACGGCGTGCCGGGCGTGCGCGTGGACGGCGCCGATGTGCTCGCCGTCTACGAGGCCACGCGCGATGCGGTCACCCGCGCCCGAGCGGGCGAGGGGCCGACGTTCATCGAGGCGGTCACGTATCGCGCCGCCCCGCATGCGACGGCAGACGATCCGCGCGCCTACATCGACCTCGCCCGCGTCGAGGAGGAGAAGCGGCGCGAGTGCGTCGGGCGCTACGAGGCCTATCTCCGGCGACGCGGGGTGCTGACCGACGAGCTCGCGGAGTCGACTCGCGCGGAGGCGGTCGACGTAATGCGCGAGGGCATCGCCGCAGCGGAGGCGGAGCCGCCCGCGGACCCGGCTCTGCTGTTCGAGCACGCGTACGCGAATCCACCGGCGTCGTTCGAGACCGATCTCGCCGAGCTGAAGAGGATCCTCGGTGAGTGAGCTCACGCTCGTCGAGGCGATCAACGACGGGTTCCACGTCGAGCTCGGGCGCGATCCCTCCGTGATGGTGATGGGCGAGGACGTTGGCCGCGCAGGCGGCGTCTTTCGGGCCACCGCGGGTCTGCGCAGCAAGTTCGGCCCCGAGCGCTGCGTGGATACGCCGCTGGCGGAAGCGGGGATCCTCGGCACCGCGGTCGGGCTCTGCATGGCCGGCTGGCGGCCGGTCTGCGAGATGCAGTACGACGCCTTCTCGTACCCCTGCCTCGACCAGCTGATCACGCACGTCGGGCGCTACCGCTGGCGGACCGGCGGCAGCATGGAGTTTCCCCTGGTGGTACGGATGCCGTACGGAGGCGGGGTGCGGGCGCCGGAGCTCCACGACGATTCGCCGGAGACGTACTACGTGCACACGCCCGGCGTGAAGGTGGCGATCCCGTCGACGCCCGCCGACGCGAAGGGACTGCTGGCCGCGGCGATTCGTGACCCGGATCCCGTGGTCGTGCTCGAGCCGAAGCTGCACTACCGGACGATGCGCGGCGAGGTGCCGGAGGGCGAGCACGTCGTGCCGCTCGGCCAGGCGCGGCTGGCGAGAGAAGGCTCGGACGTCACGCTGGTGGCCTACGGCTCGATGGTGCCGCTGTCCGAGGCCGCCGCGGATGCGCTCGAGGACGAGGCGTCCGTCGAGGTGCTCGATGTCCGAACGCTGAAGCCCCTCGACGAGGAAGCGCTGCTCGCCTCCGCCGCGAAGACCGGCCGCGTCGTGATCGTGCAGGAGGCGCCGCGCACGGCCGGTTTCGGAGCCGAGCTAGCCGCGATCCTGGCGGAGAAGGCAATGCTCGACCTTCGCGGTCCGGTGCTCCGCGTGACCGGGTACGACGTTCCGTATCCGTACTGGCAGATCGAGGACGCTTACATGCCGTCGGTCGAGCGCGTGACCGACGCGGTGAGACGGTTGCTCGCGTTCTGAGCGGTCAGCGGCTTCGTCTCTGGCTCGAGCGCGGCCGTGGCGGCGGGTACTACCTGCGGGACGCCGCCTCCGGGGAGCGGGTGCGCTGGGAGGACCCGCGCGTGCGGGTCGTCGCGATCGCGGGCGTCTCGTTCCGGCCCGGCGCAGTGGACGACGCGTCGTTCGATCCGGGCCGGCGGTTGGCGCTCGTGCCCGAGCCGGACAACGAGCACGACCCGAAGGCTGTGGGGATCTGGAACGAGGAGCGAACGCTCCACGCCGGCTACGTCCCGCGCGACGTTGCGTCCGAGCTCGGAGGCGACGAGCAAGCGGTCTCGCTCTGGCGCGTCGAGGGCGGCCTGCGGGTCCTGATCGTCCCGGCCGACGCCTGGGTCGGGAAGCCTCGCTAGATTCCGCTGCAGTGGCCGCCGCCTACGAATTCAAGCTGCCGGACCTCGGCGAGGGACTGACGGAGGGCGAGGTTGCCCGCTGGCTCGTGTCCGAGGGCCAGGAGATCGCCGAGGACGACCCGCTGGTCGAGATCCAGACCGACAAGACCACGGTCGAGATTCCGTCACCCGCGGCGGGGAAGGTCGCGCAGATTCTCGTCCAGGAGGGTCAGACCGTGCCGGTCGGGACCGTGCTCGTCGTGATCGGCGGCGACGGCGCCGCGCCGGTCACGGGCGACCAGCCCAGGGCCGAAGAGGCCCGGCAGAAACAGGCCGCGTCCGAGCCCGACAGGTCCGGCCCCAAAGGCCGGGCCAGGGCGACACCGCTCGTCCGCCGCGTGGCGCACGAGCTCGGCGTCGACGTGGACTCGCTGCAGGGGACAGGGCCCCAGGCGCGCGTGACCGAAGAGGACGTGCGGGCGGCGGCCATCTCTGCGGACGAGGTCCCCGGCCACGGCCCGGAGGGGCGCCGGGAAGCGCTCCGCGGGGTGCGCAAGAAGATCGCCGAGCATATGGCTCGCGCACACCGCGAGGTGCCGGCGGTGACGTGGGTCGAGGAATGCGACTTCGGCAACGTCGACCTCAAGCTCCTCGTGCCGCAGATCCTGAAGGCGGTCGCCGAGATGCTGCCCGACTACCCGGAGCTGAACGCTCGGCTGGAAGGAGACGAGATCGTGTACCTGGACCGCTACGACCTCGGCGTGGCCGTGCAGACCGACCAGGGCCTCGTCGTCCCGGTGGTGCGCGATTGCGACTCGCGCTCCATGCATGAGCTCGCCGAGGAAGTCTTGCGTCTCGCCGAAGCTGCGCGCGCCGGAAAGCTCAAGCCCGAAGAGCTGCGTGGCTCCACCTTCACGGTCACGAGCGCCGGCAAGCAGGCAGGCCTGTTCCAGACGCCGATCGTCAACCACCCCGAGGTGGCCATCCTCAGCATCGGCCGCGTCGCCGACCGGCCTGTCGTCCGCGACGGCAAGGTTGTCGTGCGCCCGACGGGCTACGTGTCGGTCACGTTCGACCACCGCGTCGCCGACGGTTCGCGCGCGGCCGAGTTCGGGTTAGCTGTGATCCGCCGGATCGAGCAGGGCTAGGTCTCCGTGCCGCTCGGGCGCGAGGTGGCGCTCGAGCATCCGCTCGATCTGCGGCGCGCTGGCACGACCGGTGAGTCGATCGACGACAAGCTTGTCCCGTACGAGCACGAGGGTCGGGATCGCCTCGACACCGAACCGGTCCGCGAGCTCCGGCTGCTGTCCCACCTCGACGCGAATCACGTCCACGTGGCTGCGTTCCTTGCGGGCAATGTGTGCGAGCACGCTCTCCATTCGCCGAGCCGGGCCGGAGCGGCTCGAGGTGAAGAAGACGAGTAAGAGTTGCGGGCGCGGGCTCACAGCGGGGCTCCTCTGAAATTGCCCTGCTGACCGTAGAGCCAAACTCGGGACGAGAGACCGCGACTACACTCAGGCCAATGTGGGAGTGGTACCGCATCGGCCTTGCTGCGGGTCTTGGTGTTTCGATCGGGCTGCTGCTCGCGGGACTGCTCGCGGCGAGCCGAGCCTGGATCCTGGCGGCGATCGCGGTCGCTGCGGCGGCCGGCGCCGGGATGGGGCTCGTCCTCGACGACTGGACTGAGGCTGTAGCCGGCGGGCTCGGCGGTTTCCTCGGCGCCGGAGGCGCCGCGACGATCGTCGGCGGCACCCTGCGGCGGGGCGGTACGCGTGGCGGCACAGCGGTGCTCGTGACGCTCGGAGCCCTCGTCGCAGCCGGTCTCGCGCTCGTGCCTGGGCTCGGTTACCTGGAGGCGCTGATCCCGCCGGCGCTCGCCCTTCGTGCGCGCCGCCGCGCGGGCGATCGCTACGCGGGACTGCGGACGCTCGCCCGCGACTAGGCGCTCGGTGAAGAAGCTCGTCCTGATCGTGATCGACGGGCTCACGCCCGACGTCTTCGAGAGCGCCGTAGAGGCCGGTCGCGTGCCGGCCCTGGCGTTTCTCGCGGCGCACGGTGAATACCGGCGTGCGATCTCGACGTTCCCTTCGCTCACGCCCGTCTGCCTGTCTTCGATCGCCACCGGCGGTCATCCCGACGTCCACCACATTCCGCATCTCGTCTGGTACTCGCGCGAGCAGGGCCGCGTGATCGAGTACGGCTCCTCGTTCGCCGCGATCCGCGCGGCGGGAACGAAGCGATCGATCGAGGACGCGATCTTCAACATGAACGAGCGCGACCTCTCGCCGGCTGCCGTGACGATCTACGAGGCGCTCGAGGACGCGGGCCACACGACTGCCGCGATCAACTTCACCTGCTACCGCGGCCGGACGCGCTATCGGCCGACGGTGCCCGGGCTCACGCGTCCCGCCTTCGGGCCGAAGCGGTTCTTCTTCTACAACCTGTTCGAATCCGACGTGACCGGAGCGCCGATGGCGATCCGGGGCCGCTCGCTCGGCTCGATCGACGCCTACGCCGCGGCGGTGGGGCGCTGGCTCGTCACCCGCGACGGCTTCGACTTCCTCGTCTACTACTTGCCGGACTACGACTTCGCCTCGCATGTCAGCGGTCCCGAGGGCGCTGAGGAAGCACTCGCGCGCACGGACGCCGCAATCGGTGCATTGCTCGAGGCGGCCGGCGGGCCGGACGAGTTCCTCGAACGCTACGCAGTCGTGCTGTGCGCAGACCACGGCCAAACTCGTATCGAGCGGTCGGTGCAGCTGCAGCCGCGCTTCGCCGGGGCGGACGTGGTCGTCACCGCCTCGAACCGGGCCGGAATGATCTACCGGCTCGACGGCGCAGAGGATTCGCGGCTACTGGCCGCACGGCTCGATACAGAGCCCGGCGCCGCCCAGGCCCTGTTTCTCGAGGGCGACGAGGCGGTCGCCCGGAGGGACGGCGAGGAGCTGCGGTTCAGCCCTTCCGGCACCGGGTGGCGTACGAGTGGCGACACGGCGCTACTGCCCGAGCCGGACGCCCTCGTCCGTGCCTGGGCCGCCCTTCGCAACCCCAACGCGGGCGACTTGATCGTCTCGGCCACGTCAGGCTACGAATTCGCCGACAATGCGGGCCGTAGTCACCTCGGCGGAGGCAGCCACGGTTCGCTCGACGCCGGCGATTCGGAGGTGCCGATGCTGACGATCGGGGTCGCCGGGGAGCCCTCGAGCATCACCGATGTCGCCCCCCTGGTCATGCGCCACTTCGGCGTCGCCCCGCCGGCGTACGTCCGTGGCCTACGCGATGCCGCCTGACGACCGGGCCTCCCAGCGCGCCGGGATGGTCGCGGACCAGCTGCGGGGGCGCGACATCGTCGACGAGCGAGTGCTCCAGGCGATGGGTCGAGTGCCGCGGGAGCTCTTCGTCTCCGGGCCGGACCGGAAGCGTGCCTACGACGACGCCGCTCTCCCGATCGGCGGCGGCCAGACGATCTCGCAGCCGTACATGGTCGCTCGGATCGCCGAGGCACTGGCGTTGCGCCCCCAGGATCGGGTGCTCGACGTCGGGTCGGGGTCGGGCTACCAGGCCGCCGTGCTCGCGGAGCTTGCACGAGAGGTGCTCTCGATCGAGCGCATCCCCGAGCTGGCGGAACGGGCGCGCGCGAATCTTCAGGCCGCGGGCTACGACAACGTGGACGTGTACGTGGGGGACGGCACGCTCGGCCTGCCCGGCGAAGCGCCTTTCGACGCGATTGCCGTGGCAGCCGCAGCGCCGGAACATCCGCAGTCGCTGTATGAGCAGCTGAAGCCGCGCGGACGCCTTGTCGTGCCTGTCGGCGGACCGCGCGGACAACGCCTCGAAACCGTCGTCCGAACCCCGGAGGGACCTGCCGTCGTGCGTTCGGTGCCGTGCCGGTTCGTCCCCCTGCTTGGTGAGGAGGGGTTCGCTGCTACCTGAATTGAAGCGCGCGCACGTGCGCGTGCGGGGGCGGGTTCAGGGAGTCTTCTTCCGCGCTGAGTTGCGAGACCGTGCCGCCTCGCTCGGCCTTGCAGGCTGGGTGAGGAACATGCCCGACGGAACCGTCGAGGCCGTGGTTGAAGGCGAGCCCGAACGCGTCGAGTCGCTCGTCCGCTGGTCCGAGCGCGGGCCTTCCGGCGCCTCCGTGGAGGGCGTGGACGTGGACTGGCAGGAACCGGTCGGCGAGACGGGTTTCTCCGTCCGTTAGCCGGAACAGGGGACCACGCCTTCGGCTCGCTGGTACCCTCGGCCGCCGATGGAGCCGTCCTCCGCCACGGCGATGAACCGCAGCCGCGACCGCGCCGGGCGCGCGCTCCGGCACCCCGCGAACTGGATTCAGCTCGCGAAGTTCGCAGCGGTGGGCGCCAGTGGCTACGCGATCAACCTCGGCGTCTACAGCGCCTTGCTCCTTGGCGCCGGCTTCCATTACAGGCTCGCCGCGACGTGCTCGTTCCTCGTCGCCGTGGTGAACAACTACGCGTGGAACCGTGTGTGGACCTTCCGGGGCCAGCGCGGTCACGTCGGGCACCAGGGACTGCGCTTCTTCGTCGTCGCCGTGATCGCCTACGGGGCGAACCTCGCGCTCTTGACTTTGATGGTCTGGATCGGCGTCGACAAGGTGCTGGCGCAGGCGATCGCAATCGTGCTGGTGACCCCCTTGAACTTCATCGGCAACAAGCTCTGGTCGTTCCGCCGCTGACGACGCCGAGCCGCGCGTCGGCGCGGAATCGTCCCCTGGACCAACGGCCTCGGACGCTACGCTGAGACTCATGCGCCGGCTCGTCGTGGCCGCCACCTGCGCGCTCCTGCTCGCTCCGGCTGCGCAGGCCGCGACGCCCACGCGGCCCGTCTACGACTCGAAGGGCCACGTGATCGACACGCCCTACGCGCCGCCGAAACCGCGGCCGATTCTCACGGAGGCAAAGGCCCAGGCGCTCTTCCTCGGCAACCCGAAGATCCACGACTGGCTTCGCCACTATCCGCCCAAGAAGCGCCAGTACGAGACCAAGTTCAGCCCGAGCCTGAAGAACTGGACGGTCAAGATCTGGTCGGGCCCGGCCGGCGAAGTGGCGACGGGCCGGGTCGACGACACGACGGGGGTCGTCACCGAAGCGTGGACCGGCCCGCAGGTCGCCTGGAAGATGGCGCGCGGCGGCGAGGGTGCGTTCGGCGGCAAGGAGATCAACAGCGTCGGCGTCTGGCTGGCGTTCTGCCTCGCATTTCTGATCGGGCTCGCCGATTTCCGGCGACCGCTGAGCGTGCGCAATCTCGACCTGCTCGCGCTGCTCTCGTTCACGGCATCGCTGTGGTACTTCAACAAGGGCCACATCTTCACGAGCGTCCCGCTCGTCTATCCGCCCCTCGTCTACCTGCTCGGACGCATGCTCTGGACGGCGCGAACCGACCGCCCGGCCCCGGCGGGGCGGCCGCTCTGGCCGGTCTGGGTGCTCGCCGCGGCCACGGTCTTCCTCGCGGGGTTCCGGATCGGGCTCAACGTCCAAGCCTCCAACGTGATCGACGTGGGCTATTCGGGGGTGATCGGAGCAGACCGGATCGCGCACGGCGAGTCTCCGTACGGGCATTTCCCCATCGAAGGCAATCTGAAGGCTTGCGGTCCCGCCGACGCGGAGGGGGAGATTCGCGAGCGGATCCAGACAAACGGCCGCTGCGAATCGGCGAACGACCGCGGGGACACCTACGGCCCGGTCGCCTACGAGGCTTACTTACCCGCCTACGCGATCACCGGGTGGAGCGGCAAGTGGGACAAGCTGCCCGCCGCGCACGTGACCGCCGTCGCCCTCGACCTGCTCTGCCTGATCGGGCTTGCGCTCGTCGGCCTGCGATTCGGGGGGTGGCGGCTGGCCGCCACGCTCGGGTTCGCCTGGGCGGCCTGGCCGTTCACGCAGTACGTCTCGAGCTCGAACACGAACGATGCGCTCTTACCGGCGTTCCTGATCTGGGGCTTCTGGCTCGTGAGCTCGCCGGCGGGGCGCGGCGTCTTCAGCGCGCTCGCCGGCTGGACGAAGTTCGCGGCCTTGCTGGTCGCGCCGCTCTGGGCCTCGTATCCGGACGCGTTTCGGCGGCCGCGGGAGAAAGCTCTGTTCGGGTGGTGGTTCCTCTGGGCCACGGCCGCCGCCTTCTTCGTGCTGCTGCTCGAGCCGGATCCCTTCCACGCCGCTCGGGTCTTCTTCGATCGCACGGTCTCGTGGCAGGTCGGCCGCGAGTCGCCTTTCTCGATCTGGGACTGGCGCCAATATCACGCCGGGCTGCCGGACCTGCATGGCGTCCAGCTGGTGCTCGAGGCCGTGCTCGTCGCCGGCGCCATCGCCGCCTACTTTCTCCCGCGCCGCAAGTCGCCCCTGCAGCTCGCCGCACTGACTGCGGCACTGCTGATCGGCTTCGAGCTCGTGCTGACCCACTGGTTCTACCTCTACCTGCCCTGGTTCTTCCCCTTCGTCGCCTTTGTCGTGCTCGTCCCGCGAGCCGCCGAGGCGCCGGTCGAGGTTGCCGCTGAGAGCGATCGCCCGGTCCGAGAGCTCGTCCCGGCGTCCTGAGGTCGTGCGGGCGGTCGCCGCCGGTATCGCTGCCGGCGCGGTCTTCGTCGTCTCATGGGCGTTGATCCATCACGGCTTCTACGCGCGTGACCAGATCGTCGACACGCCCGTGTATCAGCAGTACGGCGACCTGATGGCGGAAGGCAAGGTGCCCTACCGCGACTTCGAGCTCGAGTATCCGCCGGCGGCCCTGCCGGTCTTCCTGCTCCCGTCACTCGGGCACGAGCGCGGGGACCTCGAGGCCTATCGCCGGCGATTCGAACCGCTGATGGCGTTGTGCGGCCTGCTCGCGATCGCCGCCGTCGCGGTAGCGCTCGCGTCCCTCGGGGCGAGCTGGACCCGCCTCGCCGCGGCCCTCGGGCTGCTCGCGGTCTCGCCGCTCCTGATCGGCTCGACCATCCTCTCTCGCTTCGACCTCTGGCCGGCCGCGCTCGCTGCGGGGGCCGTGGCGGCCGTGCTCTCCCGCCGCGAGAAGCTCGGCGCCGCCGCCCTCGGGCTCGCCTTCGCCGCCAAGCTCTGGCCCGCCGTTCTGCTGCCGCCCGTCGCCGTCTACGTCTGGCGCCGGCGCGGCCGTCACGACGCGGTCGTCGCGGCGGGGCTCTTCGCTGCAGCCGCAGCCGCATGCTTGCTCCCGTTCGCGATCGCCTCGCCGCACGGAGTGTGGGAGAGCCTCATGCGCCAGACCGGCCGTCCGCTCCAGATCGAGAGCCTGGGCGCTGCGATCCTCTTCGTCGCGCACCAGGTGGGCGGCCTCGGGTTGACGATGGAGTCGAGCCGAGGGTCGCAGAATCTCGCCGGCTCGACGCCCGACTTGCTCGCGACCATCCTCACCGTGGCCCAGGTCGCCTCGATCGCCGGCGTCTGGGTCTGGTTCGCGCGCGGCCCGGCCGACCGTGAGCGACTCGTCCGCGCGCTGGCCGCATCCGCCGTCGCCTTCGTAGCGTTCGGCAAGGTGCTCTCGCCCCAGTTCCTGATCTGGCTCGTGCCACTCGTGCCGCTCGTGCGCGGACGCCGGGGGCTGGCCGCCGGTGGCTTGCTCGCCGTCGCGCTGGTGCTGACGCAGATTTGGTTTCCGCACCGTTACTGGCGGCTCCCGCTGGAGTTCGACGCCACCGTGTCCTGGCTCGTCTTCGCCCGGGATGTCGCGCTGGTCGCGCTGCTGGCGGTGCTGCTCCTACCTAGCCGACCGAAACCCGAACCGGTTCGCAGCTGAGGGCGCGTCCGCCCGCGTCTGCTTCCACGAGCACGCCCTCGATCCGCACGTCCCCCTGGGCGGGAACGAACCGCACCGGGATGCCAGTCCGCATGCGCCGGATGGCGATCTCTGCCTCGACACCGATCACCGAGTCGTGCGGCCCCGTCATGCCGGCGTCGGTGATCGCCGCCGTTCCGTTTGGCTGCACCCGCGCGTCGTTCGTCTGGACATGGGTGTGGGTCCCGATCACGGCAGTGACGCGACCGTCCAGCGTCCGGGCGAGGGCGATCTTCTCGCTGGTGGCTTCCGCGTGGAAGTCGACGACGACGGTCTCGGCCTGGCTGCGCGCCTCGTCGACGAGCGAGTCCACCACCTCGAACGGGTTCACGGGCGGATTGAGGAACAGGGAGCCGAGGAGGTTGACGACCCCCACCGGCGTTCCGTCGGCACTCTGGGCCACCGTCCATCCCCTCCCCGGGGAGCCGGCGTGCAGGTTCGCGGGCCGCACGACGCGCTCGCTGGTCGCCAGGTATGCGCCCAGCTCGGCCCGCCTCCAGACATGGTTGCCGAGCGTGATCACATCTGCGCCGGCGGCAAGCAGGCGCTCGGCCAGCTTCGGCGTCAGCCCGGCGCCGTCGGCGGCGTTCTCGCCGTTGACGATGCAGAAGTCGATCCCGAGCTCGTCGCGCAGGCCCGGTAGGCGCTCCTCGACGGCCCGTCGCCCGGGTACGCCGAAGACGTCGCCGATGAAGAGGATCCTCACTCCCCACCCAACTTAACCGGCGGGGCCGTTACGGAGCGGCTAGCGCGGGATTGGAGCCGGTGCCGACCTTGAGCTCGACGTGGTTGCCGGCGTCCTGGGTGTACTTCGCGAGAGCCTGCCGCTGGACGCGCGAGAAGTCGAGGATCGCACCGAGCTTCGAGGTGCCTGCGGCGACCGCCGACCCGACGGTCAGCGCGGGATCGAGGCGCAACCGGGTCAGTGAGACGATCAGCGAAGGAGCCGCCGAAGGTTGGATCTCGATCTCGGCGCCGAAGCTCTTGCCGTTGACGATCAAGGGCGTGAGCGCCACGACGGTCCCGTCCACCGGGGAGTAGACGTCGGTGCCCGGCGCGGCCCCGACGTTGAGCGCGGCGGTCGCCGGGCCGCCGCCGCCCGAGAGCTGGTAGTAGCGCAGGCCGCGGTGGGAGCCGCCGAAGACGCTGCGCGCGAGCCGCGAAAGCGTTCCCTCGTTCGCCTGCGCCCCGAGCGGCTGGAGCGCGAGCGAGCCGTCGCTCGCGCCGTGGTAGCCGATCGCGGTCAGCCGTGACTGCGCCACCGGCAGCTGGATCCTCAGCGGGCCCTGAAGGGCGATCACCTGCGGGCGCGGTGGACCGGCCGGCAGCAGCCGCTTCGCGGGAGCCGGGGCGGTGCTGCTAGCCGGCTTCGGAGCCCCGGTTCCGAAGGCAGTCAGAATCAGCGTCACGAGCGCGACCACGGCCAGAACTACGAGGCCGGCGAGCCGCCTCATGCGCGCCCTGTTCCTCGCTTCAGCCCGCCGTTGGCGCGCAGGCAGCCGCCGCTGTGCCATCTTTGGCATCCGCGGGACGGTAACGAAGCTGCCACCGTCCCGCAAGGCCACCTCGCCGGGCTGTGTTTGTGAGTCGCGAAGCCCCTGTAAATCGGCTTCTTTTTCCCAAACTTCGTGACGGTCGAGGGCGAGAGCCCCGTCCTCGAAGATCGACCAGTCCCAAGCGGGAGGGCGGACCGAGGTCGGGAGCCGGACGACGTTGGAGGTACGATCACCCCCATGCCCGGAGGGGCGCCGACGATTCAGATCCCGCGCTGGATCCAGCTCGTCGGGTTGCCGGTCCTCCTGCTGCTCCTGTGGACGGTCGCCGGGGCGGTCCGTCACGTCGTCTTCCTCTTCCTCGTCGCGGCGCTGGTCGCCTTCCTGCTGAACCCGCTCGTCCGAGGGCTGCGGCGCATCTGGATTCCCCGTGGCATCGGCGTCGCCATCGTCTACCTCGGCTTTGCGGCGCTCGTCGGTGCGGCAGCCGTCGGGTTGGGGACGGTCGTGGTCGATCGCACGAAATCAGCCTCGAACAACGTCCAGACCTACTTTACGGAGGAGCACGGACGCAACAAGCAGACGCATGCGGACCGCGACATCGACCGGCTCCAGAAGTGGTTGAACCGGCACCACCTGAAGTCGGTCAAGATCCGGAAGCAGGCTCACGACTTCGTCGGCAACATCAAGGCGAAGGACGTGCAGAAGTACACGACGAGGGTGATCAACTTCGTCGAGGGAGCGGCGATCGGGACGATCAAGCTCCTCTTCAGTCTCGCCCTGCTGATCGTTGTGTCGATCTACATGCTCCTGGACATGGACCGCCTCTCGCGGGCCGTCGACAAACGCTTTCCCTCGCGGCCGGGTTCCGAACCGCTGCTGTTGCGGATCGAGCACGCGCTCGCCGGCTACGTCCGCGGCCAGGTCCTGCTGTCGCTGATCATGGGCACGAGCGCCGGGCTCGGGGTCTGGCTGCTCGGAACGCTCGGCTGGGGCCCGGGCCTGGCGAAGTACGCGGTGCTGTTCGGGTCCTGGGTCGCGATCACGGAGCTGATCCCGTACCTCGGGCCCTGGCTCGGCGCCCTGCCTCCGTTCTTCTACGAGCTCGTCGTGCATCCGGTCTCGGCGATCTGGGTGGCCCTGCTCTTCCTTGCCATCCACCAGATCGAAGGGCACATCGTCGTTCCGAACGTGATGGGCAGTGCGCTGCGGTTGCACCCGCTGCTCGTGATCTTCGGCCTGCTCGCCGGGGGCGAGATCTACGGCCTGCCGGGTGTGTTCGTCGCTCTGCCGCTACTCGCCGCGGGGCGCGCGACCTGGGAGTTCTTCTCGGAACGCATCCAGCTCGAGCCCTGGCACGAGGGCGGGACCGTTCCCGTGGAGGTCGACGTCGAGCAGACGCGTCCCATCGCACCTGTGCCGCCCCCCGAGTCCCCGCCGGCAGCAGCGCGCCGGAAGTGACCGTGGAGACGCCGCTTCTGTCGGCCCGCGCCGTGGGCCGGAGCTACGGCGCGCGCGTGGCGGTGCGGCCGACCGACTTCGATCTGCGTCAGGGAGAAGCCGTGGCGCTCGTCGGACCGAACGGCGCCGGCAAATCGACGCTCCTCGCCTTGCTCGCCGGGGCGATCGAGCCCTCGGCCGGGTCGGTCGACCGCCGGGACGGGGTGCGGGTCGGTTGGGCTCCTCAGCGTTCGGCCCACTACGGGCGGCTCTCCGCACGCGAGAACCTCGAGCTGTTCGCCAGGCTCGAGGACGAGGCAGATCCCGAGGCCGCGGCCGGTCGCCTCGCCGACGAGTTCGAGCTGCCGGAGGGCGTCTCCAGCGCGAACCTCTCCACGGGGAACCGTCAACGCCTGAACCTTGCGCTCGCGCTGCTCGGCGAGCCGCGAGTGCTGCTGCTCGACGAGCCCACCTCAGCTCTCGATCCCGAGCATCGCGGGCGGCTCTGGGCCCGGCTCGAATCCCTGCCCGAAGCGGGCGGCGCGCTCGTCTTCGTCACCCAGAGCACCGAGGAGGTCGAGCGGTTGGCGGAGCGGGTCGTCGCCCTGCGTGAGGGCTCGGTCGTGTTCGACGGGCCCGTGGCCGACTATGAGCTCGCCGAGCCGGAGGCGGTCAGGCCGTGAGGCGGGTCGGACTGATGCTGCGCAAGGACACGCTGATCCTGCGCCGCTCGCCGCTACTGCTCGCGGCGCTGGTCGCTTACCCGCTCGTGATCGCGCTGCTCGTCGGTCTCGTTGCCGGCTATGCGAACTCGAAGCCGCGCGTCGCTCTCGTCGACCTGGACGGCCTGCCCCACCGGTTCGAGCTGGCGGGCCACGTCTACCAGGTCGATCGTTCGATCGACCGCGTCAGCAAGGACGTGAAGCTCGTGCGGCTCTCCGCGGACGAGGCGGCTCGCCAGCTGGCGAACGGCAAGGTCGTCGCGACGATCACCGTTCCCCCCGGCTTCATCGCGACCCTGAGGGGGATGGTGCGGAGCCCGAACCTCGAGGTGCAGATCTCCCACAGCCCCGTTGAGTCCCGCGTGCGGGAACAGGTGCAGGCGCTCGTCTACTCGCTGAACCGGCTGCTCCAGAAGGCCTACATCGCGACGAACCTCGGCTACGTGCAGCTGATCTTGAACGGCGGGAACGGCGACTTCCTCGGCAATCAATTCAACGTGCTCGGCCTCGAGCGCGCCCAGCGGATGCTCGACGCGATGCCGTCCACGCCGAGAGTGCGCGCGCTGCGCGAGTTCGTCCGCGACGCACGCTTGGCGCTCGCCCAGACCGGTAGCGCGCTGCGCGCGACGGCGAACCCGATCGTCCCGAAGGAGGTCGGCGGCAAGGGGCGGACGTGGGCGCTGTCGGCCGAGGTGCAGGCGTACGCGCTGGCGCTGACGATCAGCTTCCTCGCGCTCGTGCTCGCCGCCGGGTCACTCGCGGCGGAGCGCGACGAGAACGTGATCTGGCGGCTGTCGCGGGGGCTCGTCACTCGCACGCAGCTGGTCTGCGCGAAGGTCGCGCTCGCGGCGCTGGTGGCACTCGCGGTCGGCGGGGCGATCGCGCTCGTGTTCGGTCTGATGATCCAGCTCGGGAACGTCGAGGGCGGGGAGCCGTGGCAGCGCCTGCCCCTGCTCGGGTTGGGGTTGCTGCTCGCCGGCGCGGCTCTCGGTGCCCTCGGCGCGCTGCTGGGAGCACTCGCGCGCGAGGCACGCGCCGCGTCTCTCGTCGCCTTGCTGGTCGTGCTGCCGATCGTCTTCCTCGGTCTCGTGCCGCGCGAGGTGGTACCGGCCGCCGGCTGGGTCAGCGACGCGCTTCCGTTTGCCCACGCGGTCCGGTTCTTCAGCGCCTCGCTCTACGACCTGCGCCCGTGGGGCCCGGTCCTGCGCGAGGCGGCGTGGCTCACGGGCCTGGCGGCGGCGTTCGGGCTTGTGGCGCGAGTGGGAATGCGTAGGCTTTCCGCATGAGTTCGTTCCCGGTCACGCGGCTGCGCCGGCTGCGCCGGACAAACCGGCTCCGGAGCCTCGTCCGCGAGACCAGGCTCGACCTCGACGACTTCATCCAGCCGCTGTTCGTCTGCCCGGGTGAGGGCATCGTGCGGCCGCTCGAGGGCCTGCCGGGCATCGCGCAGCGCTCGATCGATGAGCTCTGCAACGAGGTCGAGCACCTCTCGTCCCTCGGCGTCTCCGCCGTGCTCCTGTTCGGGATCCCGGAGGAGAAGGACGCCGAAGCCTCCGGCGCCTACGACGACGCCGGAATCGTCCAGCGCGCTCTGCGTGAGCTGCGCGACCGCTTCTCCCAGGTCGTGATCGCCACCGACGTCTGCCTGTGCGAATACACCTCGCACGGCCATTGCGGAGTCGTGGATGGCGAAGAGGTCGACAACGACCGCTCGCTCGAGCTGCTCGTCCGCACCGCCGTCAGTCACGCTGAGGCAGGGTCGGACACTGTGTGCCCGAGCGACATGATGGACGGCCGGGTCGGGGTAATTCGAAGCGGCCTCGACGAGGCCGGCTTCGACGAGCTTCCGATCGTCTCCTACGCCGCGAAGTACGCGTCGGCGTTCTACGGCCCGTTCCGCGAGGCGGCAGAGTCAGCCCCCGCGTTCGGCGACCGGCGCGGATACCAGATGGATCCGCCCAACGTCCGCGAGGCGCTGCGCGAGGCCGAGCACGACGTCGCCGAGGGAGCGGACGCGCTGATCGTCAAGCCGGCGCTGCCGTACCTCGACGTGCTGCGGGCCGTGCGCGAGCGTTTCGATCTCCCGGTCGGCGCCTACAACGTCTCCGGTGAGTACGCGATGCTGAAGGCGGCGGCGCAGAAGGGCTGGCTCGACGAGCGCCAGGCGGCGCTGGAGTCGCTGGTCTCGATCAAGCGTGCCGGCGCCGACTTCGTCGTCTCGTACTGGACGCGCGAGTTGGCCGAGTGGTTGTAGCTCCTCCGCGCGACGTCTGGGAGACGATTGCCTTCGAGGCCGAGCACGAGAGCGGGCTCTGGGCCCAAGCGCTGCGGCCGCCCGGCGAGCGTGAGACCGAGGCTGTGTTCTCGCCGCTCGGTGAGGAGCGGTACGCGCTCGGGCTCGAGACGATCTATGAGGGCTACCTGCTGCATTACGGACGCCCCCGGCTGTTCGCGCCCGCCGACCGGGACACCGGGCTCCTGCTGGGCGACTACCTCTACGCGCACGGGCTCGTCCGCGTCGCCGAGGCGGGCACCGTCGAGGCGGTCGCAGATCTCGCCGAGCTGATCTCGCTCTGCGCCCAGCTCCAGGCCGAAGGGACCGCCGGCGACGGGGCGGCCTGGGCGGCCAGCGCCGCGTTGCTCGGGAGGGGCGAGCTGGAGCAGGCGCGGGCAACCCTGCGGGACGGGCAGGACCCGGGCGTGCTGGACGGATTGGCCCGTGGAGTCGCAGGAGACGGGCCCGTCGAGCGGACGCTCGCTGCGCACGACCGTCGGGTTCGCTAGGGTCGCGCCGATGGTTGCGGCAGTCGCACTCCTCCTGGCGCAGAGCGCGGCCGAGGAGGGCAAGAAAGTGGTCCTGTCGATGCTGATCGTCGGCCTGATCTTCGTCGGCGTGATCGCACTGGGCGAGACGTCCAGATATCTGCGTCACCGCAAGCGGCACTAGTCACAGTTAGCTCCACGCGAGATCCTTAGTGCGATGCGCGAGCTGCCGACCGGCACCGTCACCTTCCTCTTCACGGACATCGAGGGCTCGACCAGGCTGCTGCACGAGCTCGGCGACGATTACGCGGACGTGCTGGCCGAGCACCGTGGCCTGCTGCGCGAGGCCTTCGTACGCCACAACGGCGTCGAGGTGGACACCCAGGGCGACGCCTTCTTCGTGGCATTTGCGGGCGCGAAAGACGCCCTTGCCGCCGCTGCTGAGGGTCAGCAGGCGCTGACCAAGGCGTCGATCCGGGTCCGCATGGGTCTCCATACCGGCGAGCCTGTGGTGACCGAGGAGGGCTACGTGGGAGTAGACGTCCACAAGGGCGCGCGAATCGCGGCTGCGGGCCACGGAGGGCAGGTGCTCGTCTCGCAGACCACGCGCGACCTGGTCGGTGGTGACGGGCTGCACGACCTCGGCGAGCACCGGCTCAAGGACCTGACCGCGCCGATCCGGCTCTATCAGCTCGGAAGCGTGGAGTTCCCTCCTCTGAAGACGCTCTTCGGGACGAACCTCCCGGTGCAGCCGACACCGCTCGTCGGACGGGAGCGCGAGCTCGAGGAGGCCGCGTGCCTGCTCCGCGACCATCGCGTCCTCACGCTGCTCGGCCCGGGCGGTTCCGGCAAGACCCGGTTAGGGCTGCAGATCGCGGCCGACGCGCTCGAGGAGTTTCCGGACGGCGTGTTCTGGGTGCCGCTGCAGGCGGTCGCCGACCCGGCGCTCGTCGAGCCGGCGATGGGGCAGGCGCTCGGCTCCGCCAACGGCCTGGTGGGGCACGTCGGTGACAAGCGTCTGCTCCTGCTCGCCGACAACTTCGAGCACGTATTAGAGGCAGCAGCTGGAATCGCCGAGCTCGTTGCCGGCACGCCGCACGCGAAGCTGCTCGTGACGAGCCGCGAGCCGCTCCGCATCGCCGGTGAGCAGCGCTACCCGGTCGACCCGCTGCCGGAGAACGACGCAGTCGCACTGTTCGTCGAGCGGGCGCGGGCGGTTGAGCCCGCGTTCGTGTCAGACGACACCGTGCACGAAATTTGCCGCCGGCTCGACGGGCTCCCGCTAGCAATCGAGCTTGCCGCTGCGCGCGTGAGCATGCTGGACAACGCGACTCTTGCGGCGCGCCTGGAACAGCGGCTCTCGCTGCTGACCGGCGGCGCGCGAGATGTGCCGGAGCGCCAGAGGACGCTTCGAGCGACGATCGAGTGGAGCCACGATCTACTCGATCCGGCCGAGCAGGAGGCATTCCGGCGGCTCGGCGTGTTCGCCGGCAGCTTCGAGCTCAAGGCTGCCGAGGCAGTGGGCGAGGTCTCCTTCGACACGGTCGCGTCGCTCGTCGAGAAGAACCTCGTCCGCCGGTGGGGCAGCGGCCGATTCGGGATGCTCGACACGATCCACGAGTACGCGCGCGAGCGGCTCCGCGTGGCGGGCGAGGAGCGGGAGGTGCGGCGGCGGCACGCGGAGTTCTTCCTCGCACTCGCGGAGTCGGCGCACCTTGTCGTCGAGACGATCGAGCTCGGACAGAACCATGAGCTCGTGCGCCCGGAGTCGGACAATCTGCGGGCGGCGCTCGACTGGAGCGTCGATCACGACCCTGTCCTCGGGCTGCAGCTCGTTGTCGCGCTCGAGCAGTTCTGGGTGGCGATCGGGCCGCACGAGGGGATCGACCGGCTCGAGGAGCTCTTCGCGGCCGCCGGGGACGTACCGCCCGGCCTTCACGCGCGCGCCGTCCGGGTCTTGGGAGGCATGTACTACATCACCGGCCAGTTCGACCGGGGCACGGAGCTGTCCGAGGAGAGCCTGGAGGAGTTCCGGGAGCTCGGCGACGAGCTCGGGATCGGTCACATGCTCCACCGGATCGCGAACGAGGCCCTCCGGGTCGGCGATTACGCTCGAGCGCGCGCCCTCACAGCGGAGAGCGGTGAGATCTCCCGCCGGCACGGCTCTAAGATGGGCGATGCACTCAACGCGAGCAACCTCGCGCGCGTCGAGTGGGCCGAGGGGAACCGCGAGCTCGCACTCGAGCTGATACGCCGGAGCGCCGCCGGCGCGGCCGAGGTGGGGTTCATCTGGTGGCAGGTCGGGTCGCTGTACGTGCTCGTGGAGTGGTCGTTCGAGCTCGGCAATGCCGATGACTCCGTTCGGTACGGGCGCGAGGCGCTCGAGCTAGCGCACGAAATCGGCGACCGGCTGCACCGGATCTATCTCCTGGCTTTGCTTGCGCGCGCGGCCGCCGAGGCTGGCGACACGGAGCGCGCGGGCCTGATCTGGGGAGTGGTCGAGGCGGAGGAGCGGCGAGGCCCGATCGGCCAGTGGGAGGATGAGCGAGCGTCTTACGCCGAGCCGGTGCTCGCATCCGCCGGCCCCGGTTTCGAGGCCGCAGCGAAGCGGGGCCGCCAGCTCTCGCTCGACGAGGCGGTCGCCTTTGCGCTCTCCGTAGACTGACCGCGATGGCGCCTCCGGCCGACCTGCGCTCCTGGATCGCGCTGCTCGAGCGCGAGGGAGAGCTCGTTCGCGTGACCGCCGAGGTCGACCCGCACCTCGAAGTGACGGAGATCGTCGACCGCACGGTCAAAGGCGGTGGGCCGGCCCTCCTCTTCGAAAAGCCGAAGGGCTCCGAGCACCCGCTGCTGATCAACCAGTTCGGCACGGAGCGCCGGATGTGCCTGGCCTTCGGCGTCGAGCGCCTCGACGACGTGGCGCAGAGGCTCGAGGACGTGCTCGAGATGCAGCCTCCGCAGGGTCTGGTGGAGAAGGTCAAGGGCCTGAAGAAGCTGAAGTCGATCGCCGACTCGATGCCCCAGCGCGTGCGGCGGGGCGCCTGCCAGGAGCTTGTGTTGCATGACACGGACGTCGATCTTCGCCGCCTTCCGATCCAGACGTGCTGGCCCGGCGACGCAGGGCCGTTCATCACGCTGCCGGCAGTGATCACGAAGGACCCCCGCACGGGAAGTCGCAATGTCGGCATGTATCGGATGCAGGTGCTCGACGAGCGCACCACCGCGATGCACTGGCAGATCCACAAGGACGGCCGCGCGGACTACCTCGCCACGGACGGCCGCATCGAGGTCGCCGTTGCCCTCGGGCTCGATCCCGTCACCACCTACTCCGCGAGCGCGCCGCTCCCCAAGCACATCGACGAGCTCATGCTCGCCGGCTTCCTGAAAGGCGAGCCGGTGGAGCTAGTGGCGTGCAACACAATTGATCTCGACGTACCGGCCAACGCCGAGATCGTGATCGAGGGGTACATCGACAAGGACGAGGTCACCGACGAGGGGCCGTTCGGCGACCACACGGGCTTCTACACGGCCGCGGAGCCGTTCCCCGTCTTCCACGTCACGGCCCTGACCATGCGCAAGGACGCCATCTACCCGAGCATCGTCGTCGGCAAGCCGCCGCAGGAGGACGCCTGGCTCGGCAAGGCGACCGAGCGCATCTTCCTGCCGGCCGTGAAGATGACCGTCCCGGAGATCGTGGACTACGACCTGCCCGTCGCGGGCGTGTTCCACAACTGCTGCATAGTCTCGATCCGCAAGGCCTTCCCCGGGCACGCGAAGAAGGTCATGCACGCGATCTGGGGCCTGGGAATGCTCAGCCTGACCAAGTCCGTCGTCGTCGTGGACGAGCATGTCGACGTGCACGACTACGCACAGGTCTTCTTCTACGTCGGTGCCAACGTCGATCCCGCGCGCGACGTGATCCTCAGCGAGGGCCCGCTGGACCATCTCGACCACGCGCCGACGCACCAGTTCTTCGGCGGGAAGATCGGTATCGACGCCACTGCGAAGGGCCCGATGGAGGGCACGCGGGAGTGGCCGCCGGAGATCGAGATGACCGATGAGGTCCGCGAGCGCGTCGACCGCCGCTGGGACGAGTACGGCATCGGTCTAGACCCCGACGCATCCAACGGCGCAATGCGTCATATTTCGCAGCCGTTGCGACACCTGTTACGTCGTTGACGAGTGCTTCGAAGGACCGGTTCAATCTCAAGCAGGTGAGCGGACGAGGGGAGACCCGCTAGGAGTGGAGCCCCGCCCGGGGGAAGATAGGCCGTACCTCCCGCCGCCGACTCTCTGGCCGGTCGGCTTCGCTGTCGGCATCGTGTGCTTGCTCGTCGGGCTGATCGTGAGCTGGCCCGTCGCCGCGGTGGGCGCCGGGATCACCGCGATCTTCGGCTTCCTCTGGGTGCGCGACGTGACCGCTGCGCAGCGACGCCACGAGGCGGCTGTACCCAGCGCGGATGCGAGTGGCGGTCCCGAGTCGGCCACCGACGCGCCGCCGCTCCCGGCCGACCAGGGCGAGGCCGCGATGCCGGAGCCCGAGCCGGGCGAGCGCTTCCCGCGCAGCGTGTTCCTCGAGGGTGCGACGCTCGGCCTCGGCGCGGTGATCGGGGGCCTGGTGACCGTCCCCGCGCTCGGCTTCATGGTGCTGCCGGCCTTCACGAAGCAGGGCTCCAAGGACGTCGACATCGGCTCGATCGACGACTTCGACGAAGGACAGTTCTACGTGGCCACGTTCCTGCGCGACCCCGCGATCGGCGAGGTCTCCCGGCGCACCGCGTACGTGCGTAACAACGGTCTCGTCAAAGGGTTGCCCAGCTTCACCGTCCTTTCGAACCGGTGCGTGCACCTGGGCTGTCCCGTGCAGCCGAACGGTCCGCTCTTCGACAACAAGAAGAAGACGGAGAAGGTGCACAAGAACGAGATCACGTTGACCCCGACGCTGCCCGCGGGCGGTTTCGGCTGTCCCTGCCACGGCGGACAGTACGACCCCGAGGGGAATCGAACCGCCGGCCCGCCGGTGCGCGCGCTGGACCGGTACGAGTTCTTCATCCGGGACGGCCGGGTCGTCCTCGGCAGGACCTATAGCGTCGCCAAAGTGAACGGCACGGGCGGCAGCGCGAAGATCAAGAAGTACCACCTCGCCGGCCCGGGCGAGCACGTGGACGGCCCCGAGTCCTGGCTCTACCCGATCCAGCCCCCGCACTGATGCCGAAGCAATCCCGCCGCGAACAGATCCAGCACTTCGCGATGATGCCGCTCGACTGGCTCGAGGAGCGGTCAGGCCTCGTCGGCGGCATCCGCTACTTCCTCTTCCGCAAGGTGCCGGGTGACACCAACTGGTGGCATACCCTCGGCTCCGCGACGTTGACGGCCTTCCTGGTCCAGCTAGTCACCGGCGTGATCCTGGCGATGTACTACAAGCCGAGCACGGAGGAGGCGTACTCGTCGATCCAGCACATCACGAATGACGTCACCCTCGGCTGGCTCGTGCGCGGGATGCATCGCTGGGGGGCCAGCGTGTTCATCATCCTGATGTTCTTCCACATGGCGCGAGTGTTCCTGTTCGGCGCCTACAAGTACCCACGCGAGCTGAACTGGATTGTCGGCGTGATGCTCCTGCCGCTCGGACTGCTCGAGGGGTTCACCGGCTACCTGCTGCCGTTCGACCAGACCGCCTACTGGGCGACGGTGGTCGGGATCAACATCAACGGCACGGCCCCCTTCGCGGGCCCGTTCATCGCCCAGTTCCTGCAGGGCGGCGCCGACATCGGCACGGAGACGCTCGCCCGCTTCTACTCGCTGCACATGCTGTTGTTGCCCGG
The DNA here is from genome assembly GCA_030854475.1 of Actinomycetota bacterium. Classification (GTDB taxonomy): domain Bacteria; phylum Actinomycetota; class Thermoleophilia; order Gaiellales; family Gaiellaceae; genus JALYTD01. The sequence goes on along the minus strand of JALYTD010000028.1, from coordinate 23,028 downwards.
CGCGATCCTGGGTCTGATCGGACTGCACCTGTACCTCGTCATCCGCCTGGGTGTGAGCTCGCCGCCGTGGTCTGACGAGGCCGCCGGCCGCGACCGTGAGGAAGAGAAGCGCGAGCCGGGCAGCGGCCTCGTCCAGCCGCGCGCCCGCGGCGGGGCCGCGAGGAGGCCGGACTGATGGCCAACCGCGTCGACGAGAAGCGCGCCGCGTTCCAGCGCTACAAGGAAGACGTCAAGAGCAGGGGCAAGCCGTTCTACCCCTACGCGATGTTCCACGACACGGTGATGAGCCTGGTCGTCGTACTCGTGATCATCGGGCTCGCCGTCATCTGGCACGAGACGACGACCACGAACCCGGAGCGCTGCGGGGAGAAGAACGGACCGTCGTGTGTTCTCGGCCCGAGATACGCGGACATCGCCGATCCGGGCACGACCAGCTTCGTCCCCAGGCCCGACTGGTACTTCTACTTCCTCTTCTACCTGCTGCGGATCTTCAAGTGGCCGGACACGGTCATCCTCGGCACGGTCGGCATTCCCACGATCTGCCTGATGCTGCTGCTCGCGCTGCCGTTCATCGACCTGCGCCGCGAACGGCGGCTGCTGCGGCGCCCCGTCGCCGTCGTCGCTGCCGTGATGACGGCGCTTGCCATGGGCGTGCTGACCTACAAGGGAGCCACAGCCGAGGAGGCGCTCGCGAGCGAGGTCAAGCGCCAGGTGCCGACGTGGGTCAAGCGGGAGAAGCTTCCCAAGAAGGCGATTCCCGGGGCCAATCTGTTCGCCGAAGCCGGCTGCACGACCTGCCACACCTACCTCGGCACGGGCTCGTCCAACCTCGGCGCTCCCGACCTGACCGCCGAGGGCTCGAAAGGCAAGGGGATCAAGTTCCAGGTCGACCACCTCAAGTGCCCGAGCTGCGTGAACCCGGGCTCGCCCATGCCGCGCTTCGCAGGTCTCGGGGGCGACAACTTGAAGAAGCTGGCGATCTTCTTAGAGGCCTCCAAGGGCGAGAAAAAGTAGCGGCGCCCCATGCGCGTCTTCCTCGGCATAACGGGCGCCTCGGGTGCCCCGTATGCGGCGCGGCTCGTACAGGCGCTCGGCGCGGCGGACTGCGAGCTCGGCGTCTGCATCTCGCGCGCGGGATACGAGGTGCTGGCGACAGAGCTCTACCGCGAGGAATCGCTGCCGCAGGATGAGATCGCGCAGCGGCTGCTCGCGGGGGTCGACGGGGCGACCGTCCACTCGGAGCGAGACTGGAAATCCCCGTACGCGAGCGGGTCGGCCAAAGTCGACGCCTACGTGATCTGTCCGTGCTCGATGGGGACGCTCGGCACGATTGCCTCGGGCGCGATGTCGAACCTGATCCACCGCGCGGCCAGCGTCGCCCTGAAGGAGGGTCGCAAGCTCGTGCTCTGCCCGCGCGAGACGCCGCTGTCGCGGATTCACCTCCGCAACATGCTCGAGGTGCAGGAAGCCGGCGCCACCGTCCTCTTCCTCGCGCCCGGCTTCTACCACGCGGCGAGCTCGGTCGAGGACCTCGTGGAGTTCGTCGTCTCGCGCTGCCTGGACCAGCTGGGCATCGAGCACGAGACCGCACGCTGGGGCGAGAGCCGGTGAGCGTCGCCTCGGGCAGGCTGCCGTCGGACTCCGTCCGCGAGATGTTCGACCGGATCGCGCCGGTCTACGACTTCATGAACCACGCCATGACCGCGGGTCTCGACCGGCGCTGGCGAAAGGCGACGGCGCGGGCGGTCGTGAGGCCCGGCGACCGCGTCCTCGATGCCTGCTGCGGCACCGGCGACCTCGCGCTGGCGGCCACGGCCGTGGGTGGCCGCGTGGTCGGCCTCGACTTCTCGGAGCGGATGCTGGAGCGGGCCCGCGAGAAGTCCGCCGACGTGGAATGGGTGCGCGGCGATGCGACCGCGCTGCCGTTCGAGGATGGCTCGTTCGACTCCGCAACGGTCGGGTTCGGCGTCCGGAATCTCGACGACCTGGCGGGAGGATTGAGGGAGCTTCGCCGCGTGCTGAAGCCCGGCGGGCGGCTCGCGATCCTCGAGATCACGCGGCCGCGTGGCGTGCTCGCGCCCTTCTACCGCGTGTGGTTCGACGTCCTCGTTCCCAGCGCGGGCAAGGTTCTGCCGGGCGGCTCCGCCTACACGTACTTGCCGGCCAGCGTGCGGCGCTTCCCGGGCCCTGAGGAGCTGGCTCGACTGCTGGAGGAGAGCGGTTTCGAGGACGTTCGCCATCGGCTGTTCGCCGGCGGGATCGTGGCTTTGCACATCGGGAGACTTCCCTGAACGCGCTCGCGACGATCCGCGAGAGCCCGGGCCTGGAGGCCTATCTCGACGAGCTCGAAGCTCGTCTGTTCGAGGCGGTGGAGACCCATCCCGGACTGGCTTCGACCGTCGGTTACGAAGCGTTGTCGGCGGGTGGCAAGCGGCTCCGGCCCCTGCTCGTCTTTCTCTCTGCGTCGCCCGAGCGGAAGCCGCCGGTCGCGGCAGGCGTCGCCGTCGAGCTCGTCCACATGGCGACCCTCGTGCACGACGACCTGATCGACCGCGCGGCGTACCGGCGCGGGCGAGCGTCGGCATGGACGCGGTATGGCCCCGGCGCGGCTCGGGCGGCCGGCGACTATCTGTTCGCGCGGGCGTTTGCCGAGCTGGCGGCTACCGGCGACGCGGCGGCAGTGGGCGTGCTGGCGAACGCCTGCCTTTGCCTCGCTCGCGGGGAGGCGCTCCAGCGGGCCCAGGCCCACGATCCGGCCACGACGGTCGAGAGCTACCTGGCGCGCTGCGAGCTGAAGACCGCGAAGCTGTTCGAGGCCGCCTGTCTGCTCGGTGCGGGCGAGGAGGCCGGTTTCGAGCTGGGCGAGTTCGGGCTGGCACTGGGGATCGCCTTCCAGATCGCGGACGACATCCTCGACTGCACGGGCGAGACGATCGAGACCGGCAAGATCGCGGGCACGGACCTCCGTGAGGGGACGCCGACGCTGCCGTTGCTGCTGGCCGCACGGGAGGATGCCGTCGTGCGCGATGCATTGGCCGGTGGCCCGCTCGACGGTGCACTCGTGCGCGTGGCGCGGACGTCCGCGCTCGGCCGGTCGCGGGAGCTCGCGCTCGAGTACGCCGAGCGGGCGCGTGCCTGCCTCAACGGAGAGCTGCACCGCGACGAGCTCGAGGCGCTGACCCAGGCCGCCGTGAACAGGGCGAGCTGATGGCGATCCGGCTAGGGCGGATCGGGTACGTGAACATGGCGCCGGTCTTCTTCCGGCTCGAGGCCGACGTCGAGGAGGTCGTCGGCGTCCCGACGGAGCTCAACCGCTGCCTGCTCGACGGCGACTGCGACATCGCGCCGATCTCGTCGATCGAGTACGCGCGCAACGCGGACCGGCTGCGCATCCTGCCGCGCCTGTGCGTCTCGTCGGAGGGCGCCGTCGAGTCGATCCAGCTCGTCTCGCGCAAGCCGCTCGAGCGCGTGCGGACGGTCGCGGTCACCCCCGAATCGGCGACATCGGTCGTCCTCACGAAGATTCTCCTGCCCGACGCACGGCACGTCCCGCTCGGGGAGGAGGCCGACGCGAAGCTCCTGATCGGAGACGCGGCGCTGAAGAGCGCGTTCGAGGATCCGACGCCCCACCACGACCTCGGCCGGCTCTGGCAGGAGCGGACCGGCCTGCCCATGGTGTTCGCGGTCTGGGCCGCTCCGGAGCCCACCGCACCGGGGCTGCTCGAGCTCGAAGACGCGCTCGTCGCCTCGGTCCGCGCCGCGCGTGCGAACCCCGAGGAGCTCGCCCACGAGTCGGCGGAGCGGTACGGGTACCCGCCCGGTTTTCTGGCGCGCTACTTCGAGAAGCTCCGCTACCGCTTCGGCCCGCGCGAGCGGGCAGGGCTCTACACGTTCCTGGAGCTGGCGCGCGATGTCGGCGAGCTCGACGCCGTGCCCGAGCTGCGGTTCGTCGCAGCCGACGCCGTCTCTACCGCGTAGCCAGCGCGGCCGGCCGTTCGGCGCGGCGGTACTCGACCGTATAGCCGAGCGAGCGGGGCACGGCGAGGAGACCCTCCAGGTCGAGGTCGATCGTCGCACCGGCCTTCTGGGTCACCTCGTCCTCGATCGGCAGGTCGAAGTCGTCAGCGCCGTAGTCGAGCGCGCGGAACGCGTCCTCGTTCTGCGTCAGCACCGACGTGCGCACGTGCTTGACGTTGTCGAGGAAGATCCGCGACAGCGCGATGTGGCGCCAGTACTCCCGCGGCGGGATCTCACGGCCGCCGAAGGCCGTTCCGTACGGCTTGTACGTCCAGCAGAGGAACGAGAAGAGGCCGTTCGTCTCGTCCTGGAAGTCGCGCGTGCGCTGGAGGTGCTCGAGGCGCTCGTCCAGCGTCTCGTCGAAGCCGATCACCATCGTCGCCGTCGTCTTCATGCCGCTCTCGACGATGGCGCGCTGCGCCTCGAAGTAGTCGTGCACCGTGTACTTCCACTTGGCGTGCCGTGAGCGGAAGTCCTCGGTGAGGATCTCGCTGCCGCCGCCCGTGATCCAGTGGACGCCCGCGTCCCGGAGCCGCGTCGCCGCCTCCGCGTAACTCAGGTTCGCGCGGTCGGCCAGGAAGACGAACTCGGCGATCGTGAGCGCGTAGAACTCGACGCGGTCGCCGTAGCGCTCGCGCACGGCGGCAAAGAGATCGCAATAGAACTCGAGCGGCAGCTTCGGATTGAAGCCGCCGTTGAACGCGACGAGGTCGCCGCCGAACTCGACCAGCTCGTCGATCTTGGCGAACACGTCCTCGCGCGAGAGCACGTAGCCGCCGTTCTGGTTCGGCAGCACGTAGAACGCGCAGTAGTCGCACTGGGCGACGCAGACGTTCGTGTAGTTGATGATCCGCATCACCATGTAGGTGGCGTGCTTCGGCTCGTGCCAGCGGCCGCGAACGACCTGCGCGAGCTGCTTCAGCTCCTCGTCGGAGGCCTGGTTCCAGAGCGTCCTCGCCTCGTCGACGCCTATCCGCTCGTTCACAGCGAGAACCTGGGTCGGAGCCGGTATGAACCGACCACTCGGGTCAAGACGGCCGCGCCGGCAAAGCCGACGCGGCCTCTATAGCGGCATCGCAAGCGATGCCTCGTCATGCCGGCACCGCCTCCTCCTCGGTGACCTCTTCGGGCGCCAGCGTGTCCATGAAGGAGCTGACCGAGAAGACCGCGTTACCGGCGCCCGCGACGCCGTAGCCCGGCGGCGGCTTCAGGCCGTGTGCCTCCAACGTGGCTCGGTAGGCCTCGAGCAGACGGATGTGGTACTCGAGCGGCGCTCCGTCTGGGTTGTCGCGCCCAAGCGGTGTCGTCGGCTCGGGGCACCAGTTGGTGAAGCGCGGCGTGATGCCGCGGCTCATGAAGTAGTCGAGCCCCTCGGTCGTCGACGCGATCGCCTCGTCGATCGTCTTGAAGCCGAACGGCTTCGCCATCTCGACGCCGGCGACGAAGTTCGGGATCACGTAGCGGGCGCCGAAGACCTCGGCCGCGTCGAAGATCCGCCGGTGCCACTCCTCGCGCCCGACGTACCGCTCCTTGCCGGGCGAGATGATCGAGAACAGCCGCTTGTCCCAGACCTCGTAGTTCGGGTGGTAGATGGTGATCCCGTAGTCCTTGTAGCGCTGCACGTCCGCGCGCGGGAGGGCCTGCGCGACGACCTTGCCGATCCACCGGTTCGGGAAGCGCTCTTCGATCGCCTGCGCGTAGCGGCCGTAGAAGTCGGCCTCCGCGAGCCCGTCGACGGTGCTCGTGATGGAGCCGCCGGTGAGCGTGTACGCCTTGCTCGCCTTCGCCGTGTCGTAGCGGTCGATGAGCGCGAGCGCCTCGAGCACGTCCTCGACCGGCTTCACTCCGGTGTAGGGACGCCCTTCCTGCTTGTGCTGGCGCCAGTTGTGGTTGATGTCGCAGAACCCGCACTCCTCTTTCGCGCCGAAGTACTGGCACAGGCGCAGCACGGTCAGGTAGATCAGGTAACCCCACTGGATCGTCGGCGCCGTCTCCATGACGGTCTTCCCGTTGGCGAGCGTGTGGCGGTAGTACTCGGGCATCGGCGGCAGGGCGATCTCCGCGATCTCCCGGCCGTCGAGCGAGAGCCGCAGCTTCCCGGCCTCGTCGAGTGCGGCCCGGTATGGCGAGCCGGGGTTCACGCGGACCGAGACGATGGTGCGCCGGAGCCCGTACGGGCCGCCGGTGAGCGCGATCTCCTCTGGCGGGCGGCGCTTCGCGGCTTCGCCGAGCTCGGTGAGCGGCTTCTGGTCGAACGAGAAGATGAAGTACGACTTCGGCTTGATCTCGCCCTCCAGGTTGTCGGTGAGGGCGGATTCGTCGAAAGCGATCCCTGCGCGCAGCAGGTCCTCCTTGAGCACGGCCTCGCGCGGGACGTGCGGGAACCGCGCCATCAGGTCTTCGACGAGCTCAGTCCGGGTGCTGTAAGCGGTGCTCACCTCCGCAAAGTATCGCGGGCCGTGCTCACGCGAGCCCGCTGAGCTTCGACGCGAAACCGGCCACGCCGTCGGAGCCGTTGATGCGGACCCTGTTCAGGGTGAACATTCCGTCGCTCGGAGCCGCGAGTCCGAAGTTGACCGTCGTCGCGCCGAGGTAACCGGCCGCCCGCACCGCCGCCACGACGCGGGCGTCGTACATGCCGGCGGGGTAGCAGAAGAACTCGACCGGAACTCGAAAACGTCTCCGGATCCAGGTCCGGGCACCCGCCGTCTCCTCGCGCAGCTGGATGTCGCCTACCGCTCGCAGGTCCGGGTGGGTGATCGTGTGCGCGTCGAGCTCCCAGCCGGCCCGGACGAGCGCGGCGACCTGACCGGGCGCCAGGTTTCCCGGCCTGGCGTTGTTGACCTCGAGGTTCAGGACCCCGGGCCAACCATGACGCTGGAGTACCGGCATCGCGATCGTGTAGTCAGCGAGATAGCCGTCGTCGAACGAGACGACCACCGGCTTTGGAGGCAGGGCATAGCCCTTCGTCCAGTAATCGTAGACCCGCCGGAGCGTCACTCCGTGGTAGCCGTTCGCGGCGAGCCACCTCATCTGGCCCTCGAAGTCGCCCCGCGAGACGAACAGGCCCGGGTTCGGCGCCGAGGCGGACGGCGTGCCGAGCACGTGGTACATGAGGATCGGGACGCGTGCATCGTGGGGCCCGCTCACGATGCGCGGGCCGCTCGGAGCGCTCGTGGCCGGCACCGACCGTGTCCGTGACCGGGTCTGCGTGGGGCCCGCCGCGCCGTTCTTGTGCGCCGGACCTGGACTGCTGTTGTCGAGTGCGAGGCCCGCGGCCACTCCGGCGCCCGCGAGGACAGCAAGCACGAGCAGCGTGAGGACGAGACGGCGGCGCGAGGCCATGAGTCCGTGATTTTGGACGAAACGCCGGGTTGCGCTACTTTGCGCGGCGGGTCTCGCTTTGCTGCGCCGCGCCCTCATCGCCGTTTTCGTCCTCGGCGCCTTTGCCGCGCCGCCGGCCGCGCTTGCCGCCACGGCGCCGACGCCGTTGATGCCGGGCGTCACGTCCCAGCGCGAGATCCAGTTCACGCCGCACGGCCCCGTCGTGCTCCACGTCTTGACGGGACCGCGTCCCGGCGGACTGTGGGGCCTGAGCCCCGCGCTCTCCGACGGGTCGATCTCCGGCCGTGAGCAACTGACGGCGATCGAGCGTCGCGTCTCGGCCGGCGCGACGGTGGCCGGCGTGAACGGCGACTACTTCAACGCCGGCGACGGGAGGCCGCAGAGCATCCTCATGCAGAACGGCGTCCTGCACAGTCCGGCCAACGACCGGCGCTCGAGCCTGGGGATCGGCAGCGACGGGACGCTCCACGTCGATCGGATCGGCTTCGCAGGAATCTGGCAGGGCAGGGGGCAGCGCCGGCCGCTCAGCGGTCTCAACCAGCCGGCGCCGCCGGACGGAATCTCCCTCTTTACGCCGGCGTGGGGCCCGGCCACCCCGGCCACGCCTTCCGCGCTCAACGCTGTCGTTCCCGTTTTCCCGCCCTCCGTTCCCGGCGCGGACATGCGCGGCATCGTCGATACCGTCGTCGCAGCGCCGAGCATCGCCATCCCACCTCGCGGAGCCGTCCTCGTCGCACGCGGCGCGGCCGCGACGCGGATGCTCCGCGAGCTTCCCGCCGGCAGCGTTCTCCTCTCTCGCGTGATCCTGAATCCGGATTGGCCCGGCATCGTGGATGCAATCGGCGGCGGTCCGGTGCTGGTCAAGAGCGGTCGCGCGGTGTTTCGGGCCTTCGAGGACTTCCTGCCCGTCCAGCTCGGGAGGCGGAGCCCGAGGACAGCGGTCGGCCAGCGCGCCGACGGCTCGATCGTGCTCGTGACCGTGGACGGCGACCACCCCGGGTACAGCAGCGGTCTGACGAACTTCGAGCTCGCGCAGGCGTTGCAGCGGCTCGGCGTCGTGACAGGCATGGCGCTCGAAGGCGGGGCGTCGACCTCGATGGCGTTCGAAGGGAGCCTGCTCAACCGCCCGTCGGATCGCGGCAGCGAGCGGATGATCTCCGACGCGTTGCTGATCACCTACGCCGGTGTTTACGCACCGCCGCCGTTGGTGCCGGTCGTGTCTCCGAACGGCGACGCGGTCGCCGAGCGGCAGACCCTCGCGTACAAGGTGGTTCGCCGCTCGGTCGTGACGACTAAGCTCGTCGGTCCGGACGGAGGGACGCGGCTCGCGCAGACGGGCACGAAGGCTCCCGGGACCTACACGTTCCCGTGGGCGGCCACGAAGCCGAACGGGAGCGTGGAGCCCGAGGGCGCCTGGCGCTGGGTGGTCACCGGCGTGGATGATCTGGGCCGCTCCTCGACGGCGCGGCAAGACTTCTTCCTCAACAACACGCTCGGGTTCGTGCGCGTGACGCGAGCGGTAGCGCTTCGCCGCGGCGCACGTGTCGGAGTGGCGGCGTTCAAGCTCTTGCATCCCGCGCGGGTGACCGTGCGGGTGGAGACAAAGGGCGGGCTGCGGGTCCGGACGCTCGTGAACACCAGGCTCGGCGAGGGCGACAAGACGGTGGCCTGGGACGGCCGGGATTCGCGGCACCGGCGTGTCTACGGCGGGCGCTATGTGTTACGTATCGCCGCCACTAACGAGTTCGGCCCAGTTGAGTTGACAACTCCGTTCACTGCAAAGCGTCGGTAGCGCGCACCGACATCGCCAACGTTGTTTAGCCCGGCCGCACCGGCAGAGCCGGCACGGCCTCCAGACGGCATCGCAAGCGATGCCTTTGGCTGCCGTTGCCACTCGCGCTGAGATGCGGACGATCGGTCCGTAGACTCCTGGGGTGATTTTCGCGTCCCTGTCGGGGCACGTGACGTCGTTCATCGGCGACCACGGGCTCTACGCCGTCTTCCTGCTCATGCTCGTGGACGCCGTGCTGCCGGCGGCGAGCGAGCTCGTGATGCTGTACGCGGGAGCCCTGGCTGCGGGGGCGTTCAGCGGGCAGCACGTCGTCCTCTTCGGTGACCGGATCTCGTCGCACTTGTGGGGTTTCTTCGCGATCTCGATGGCCGGCGTCGTCGGTTACACCCTCGGCTCTCTGCTCGGGTGGGCGATCGGCGCCTACGGCGGCCGTCCCTTGCTCGAGCGGCGGGGGCGCTGGCTGCACCTCGACCGCGCGAAGCTCGACCGGGCGGATCGCTGGTTCGAGCGCTACGGCGCCGCAGCCGTCTTCTGGGCCCGCGTGACGCCGGTCGTCCGCTCGTTCATCTCGATTCCCGCCGGGGTCGTCCGCATGCCGATCGGCCGCTACACCGCGCTCACGTTCCTCGGCACGCTGCCGTGGTGCTTTGGGATCGCCGGCGCCGGCTGGGCACTCGGGCGCAGCTGGGAGCGCTTCCACCAAGACTTCCGCTGGGCGGAATACGCTGTGGTGGTGGGCGTGGTTGCCCTCCTCGTCTACCTGGTTCTCCACACACGCTCGATTAGACTGGCCCGCCGTGCCGACCGTTCCTCTCGTTGACGTAAAGGCCCAGTACGCACCGCTTTTGCCGCGGATCAAGCAGGTGATGGCGGAGGTCGTCGAGTCCGGCAAGTTCGTCCTGGGGCCGAACGTCGAGGCCTTCGAGCAAGAGGCCTCGAAGTACCTCGGCGTGCCGGAGACGATCGGGGTCGCAAACGGAACGGACGCGCTCGTGCTGGTGCTCGACGCGATGGACATCGGGTCGGGCGACGAGGTGATCTGCCCCTCGTTCACGTTCTACGCCACGGCCGAGGCGATCGCGAAGCGGGGGGCGCGGCCGGTCTTCGCGGACATCGACCCCGGCACTTTGAACCTCGACCCCGAGGATGTCGCCCAGCGGATCACCGAGCGGACGCGCGCGATCATGGCCGTCCATCTCTTCGGCCGGCCGGCGCCGTTGGAGGCGCTGGCGGCCCTGGGCCCGCCGGTGATCGAGGACGCTGCGCAGGCGTTCGGTGCTCAAGGGGTGGCCCAGACGGGAGTGGCCTCCACGTTCAGCTTCTACCCGACGAAGAACCTGTTCGCGTTCGGGGACGGTGGGCTCGTCGCGGCCACCGACGAGGCGATCGGCGAGCGGGTGCGCCTGCTGCGTTTCCACGGGTCACGCGACAAGGTCGACTTCGAGCTCGTCGGCTACAACTCGCGGCTCGACGAGATTCAGGCCGCGCTGCTGCGCATCTTCCTCCAGGAGCTCGACGGCTGGAACGGAGCCCGCCGCGAGGCTGCGGCCCGCTACGTAGAGCTCGGTCTCGGCGAGGTGTGCGAGCCGCCGGCCGATGACGGCGCCCATGTCTTCCACATGTATTCGATTCGCACGCCCGAGCGGGACCGTCTGTCGTCGGCTTTGAGCGCCGCCGGAATCGGGAACGGCTCGTACTACGTGACACCGCTCCATCTGCAGAAACCGCTGCGCGAGTTCGGTGAGGGTGAGGGCTCGCTGCCCGAGACCGAGCGTGCCTCCCGCGAGAACCTCGCGCTGCCGATGTGGGCCGGCCTCGACGCCGAGACGCAGGAGCGCGTCGTGGAGGTACTGCGCGAGGCGGCGGTCGAAGCGGGGGCCAGCGCGTGATCCCCGTCAACCGGCATCGCTTGTGGCAGTTGGTCGCCGACGGCTGTCTCGTCGCGGGCGCCTGGTTCCTCGCCTTTCAGCTTCGCTTCGACAACGGCGTGCCGGTCTACTACGAGCGGCTGTTCGAGCGCACGATCCTGATCGTCGTCGCGATCAAGCTCTTCGTCTTCGTCCTCTTCGGCTTCTACGACCGCTGGTGGCGCTACGTCTCCGTTCGCGACATGTGGGCGGCGGCGCGCGGCGTCACGATCGCCTCGATCGTCGCCGACCTGACCGTCTACCTGGTCTCGCCCGTGAGCGAGATCCGCCTGCCGCGCTCGATCGCGGTCACCGACTGGCTGATCCTGCTCGCGCTCGTCGCCGGTGCCCGGCTGCTCGCGCGGACGGTGATAGAGCGTCCCGGCCCGGCCGGGCTCATGGCACGCGGCAAGGAAGTGGTCGTGATCGGCGCCGGCGACGCGGGCCAGTTGATCGTCAAGGAGATGCAGCGCGGCCGCCTGGGCTACACGCCGATCGGCTTCGTCGACGACGACCCGAAGAAGCAGGGGGATCGGATCCAGGGTGTCCGCGTGCTCGGGACGACCGACGACCTGCGCCACATCCTGCGTGACCACAAGCCCGACGAGGTCTTGATCGCGATGCCCGTGGCCGGCGGCGAAGTGCGCCGCAAGATCGTGACCGTCACCCGCGATGAAGGCGTCCCGGTCAAGACACTCCCCGGCCTCCATGAGCTGATCACGCAGTCACCCGACCTCGCGCTGCAGATCCGGCCGATCGAGATCGAGGACGTCCTCGGCCGCGAGCCCGTCGAGGTGGACATCCACTCGATCGCGTCGTACCTGAAGCACGAGACCGTTCTCGTCACCGGAGCGGGAGGAACGATCGGGGCTGAGCTTTGCCGGCAGATCGCGCACCTCGAGCCTCAGCGGCTCGTGCTCGCCGAGCAGGGCGAGACGGCGCTGTTCGAGATCGAGCGCGAGCTCGTCGACGATCACGGCTTCTCGGCCGCAGTGCCGGTACTGGCCGATTGCGGCAACGAGACGAAGATGCGGCAGCTGTTCGACCGCTACCGGCCCGGCATCGTCTTCCACGCGGCTGCGTACAAGCACGTGCCGCTGCTGGAGGCAAACCCGCTCGAGTCGGTCCGCAACAACGTGCTCGCGACCCAGGTCGTCGCCGATGCCGCCGTGGAGTTCGAGGCGAAGCGGTTCGTGCTCATCTCGACGGACAAGGCCGTGAACCCCAAGACGGTCATGGGCCAGTCCAAGGCCTTGTGCGAATGGATCGTGGAGGCCTACGGAGCCCGGCCGGAGATCGGGACCCGGTTTGTGGCAGTCCGGTTCGGCAACGTGCTCGGCTCCTCGGGCAGCGTCGTCCCGATCTTCCGCAAGCAGATCGCGGCGGGAGGCCCGGTCCGGGTCACGCATCCCGACATGTCTCGGTACTTCATGACCATCCCGGAGGCTTCCTCGCTCGTGATCCAGGCCGGGGCGATCGGCGGTGAGGGCCACGTCTACGTGCTCGACATGGGCGAGCCGGTGAAGATCGTCGAGCTCGCGAAGCAGATGATTCGCCTTTCCGGCAACGAGCCCGAGCGCGACATCGCGATCGACTTCGTGGGCACGCGGCCGGGCGAAAAGCTGCACGAGGAGCTCTGGGGCGACGGCGAGGCTGTGGAGCCGACCTCGCACCCGAAGATCCTGCGGGTCAGCGGCCCGGTCGTCGACGGCGAATGGCTCGAGGAGGAGCTCGGCGAGCTGGAGCGGTTGGTCCAGGCCGGGGGGACCCTCGAAACGGTGTCCCGCCTGGCGGCGATGGTGCGCGGGCCGCGCTTCGCCCGCGATCCGGCAGAAGACACGCTTTCGCCACACGCCTAGCCGGATCCCGTCGGGTCCCCGGGCTAGGGTGGCCGGATGGACTCGCGGATCTTCGACGGTCTGAACGAGGAGCAGCGGCGGGCGGTCGAGGCGATTCGCGGGCCCGTGTGCATCCTTGCGGGGGCGGGTTCCGGCAAGACGACGACGATCACGCGGCGCGTGGCCAACCAGGTCGCCACCGAGGCGTTCGCGCCCGATCAGATCCTCGCCGTCACGTTCACGGACAAGGCGGCCGCGGAGATGCGGGGTCGTCTGGAGGCGCTCGGAGTGGAGGGCGTACGGGCGCGCACGTTCCATTCGGCCGGGCTCGCTCAGCTGCGCTGGTTCCGCGGGGGGCCGCCGGGCCGCATCCTCTCGTCGAAGGCAATGCTCTTGCGGTACATCGGGAACACGTTGCCGCCTCCGTATCGCTACCGGCCCGCGGGTGACCTTGCGACGGAGGTCGAGTGGGCAAAGAACAGCCGCCTCTCGCCCGAGACGTATCGCAGCTCCCTCGACGGGCACGAGCCGCCGATTCCGGCCGACCTGATGGCCCGCGTCTTCCGCGACTACGAGGGGCGCAAGCAAGAGCAGGGGCTGATCGACTTCGAGGATCTGCTCGAGCTCGCAATCCGGATGCTCGAAGAGGAGCCGGAGGCCCTCGCTGCCGTGCGCAAGCGTTACCTCGCGTTCACGGTGGACGAGTACCAGGACGTGAACCTGCTTCAGCAGACCCTGCTCGACCTGTGGCTTGGTGAGCGAAACGACGTGTGTGCGGTCGGCGACGACTACCAGTCGATCTACGCGTTCACGGGCGCGACTCCGAGGCACCTGCTCGGGATGCCTGCGCGGTTCGCGAACGCGACCGTCGTCCGGCTCGAGTCCAACTACCGCTCCTCGCCGCAGGTGCTCGCGCTGGCGAACCGGCTCGTCCCGCGTCTCGGTGGCGCGGAGAAGACTTTGCGGCCCACGCTGGACGACGGCCCCGAGCCGGAGCTGCGCGGCATCGGGGACGCCGCGGCGGAGGGCGAGTTCGTGGTTGAGCGCGTGCGCGCGCTTCATGCCGAGGGCGTGCCGCTCGAGGAGATGGCGGTGCTGATGCGGCTGAATGCGCGCTCGGCCGATTTCGAGGAGTTGTTCTCGGACGCACAGGTCCCGTTCCAGGGCGCCGCGTTGCTGGCCCGCGACGCTGCGCGGCGACTCCTGAAGACGTTAGGTGGCTCGACGTCGACCTCGGTCGCATCCGAGGTCCGGGAGGCGGCCCGGGAGCACGGGATGCTGGACGAGGTCCCGGACAAGCTGGGCGAGCGCGAGGAGACGCGCCAGGCGGATCTCAAGCGGCTGTGCGCGCTGGCGGAAGAGTTCGACGACGGTGTGCAGGACGTGGCCGCGTTCCTCGCGTGGCTACGAGCGCGCTTCGACCACGGCGCCCAGGGCGGGGTGCATCTGCTGACGCTGCACCGAGCGAAGGGGCTCGAGTTCGAGGCCGTGTTCCTGCCGCGGGTGGAGGAGAAAGAGTTGCCCTGCAAGCCGGCGCTGCGAGGCGGCGCCGCCGAGATCGCCGAGGAGCGGCGGCTGCTCTACGTCGGCATGACGCGTGCGAAGCGGCATCTGGCGCTCACGTGGACGCAGAAGCCGAGCCGCTTTCTCGCGGAGCTCGGCGTCGAGGCCGTGACGCGCCGCCCCGCTCGACGGGCCGACGCGGTGTTGCCGCCGACCTTCCATGCGCTGAAGCAGTGGCGCCTCGAGCGGGCGAGGGCAGACGAGGTGCCGGCGTACGTCGTCTTTCACAACTCGACGCTCGAGCTGATCGCCGAGCACTCACCCCGGACGCTCGGCGAGCTGGCCTCGGTGCCGGGTGTCGGCCCCACGAAGCTGGAGCGCTACGGCGAGGAAGTGCTGGCCACGCTGTCGGAAGCGGCGTAGGCCCCGGGCGAAGTCACAGAATCGGCGCTCCCGCGTCACAGACGCGTTGGACTTTTCTCGATACGCTCGCCTCGGGTGGCGGGTGGATTTTTCCCCGCCCTTTGGGTGGGGCGTCGAGCGGGAAAAACTTTTGGGGACCAATCGTCTGCATAATTAACGCTTATGGACACGCGACAGCTGTTGGCGTTTTGCGCCGTCGTCGAGCGTAAGAGCTTCTCGCGGGCGGCCGAGCGGCTCGGGGTCACGCAGCCGGCGGTTTCGCTCCAGATCCGCTCGCTGGAAAAACGACTGGGCCAGAAGCTCCTCGACCGATCGGGACGGCGCGTCGAACCGACCGAGGCCGGCCGGCGGCTCTACCAGGGTGCGCAGCGGATCCTCATACTCGAGGAACAGGTCCTCCAAGAGCTCGAGGGCGTGGACGCCGGCGAGCTGCACGGAAGGCTTGAGATCGGCGCGTCGACAGGACCCGGCGGGCTCGTTCTCTCGCTCCTCCTGTGCGAGTTCCAGCACGAGAATCCGGAGATGCGCGTCGCGATGTCCGTGTTCGACACGCAGACCGTCGTCGAGCGTGTCGCCGAGCGCGAGCTGGAGCTCGGCGTCGTCGGCGCCTCACGGCGCCACCGCGGCGTCACCTTCGAGCCATTCTTCGAGGACGAGGTCGTGCTTGCCGTCCCGCCCGGTCACCGCTTTGCGGGCAAGAGCGTCACGCTCGCAGAGCTTCAGGAGGAACCGCTGATCCTCATGCAGGAGGGCGCCGGGGTGCGGCAGATGATCGAAGACGCGCTACGGAAGCAGGACAAGAGCCTGCGCGATCTCGAGGTCCACCTCGAGCTCGGCTTGCAGGAGTCCGTGCGGACGGCGGTGCAGGCCGGCCACGGGGTCACGTTCATCTCGAGCGCGACGATCAAGCCGGACCTCAAGTCGGGCGCTCTGGCCTCGGCAAAGGTGCGGGGGCTCGACCTCAAGCGCCAGATCTCGTTGGCACGAGCGACAGGCCGCGCGCCCACTCGGGCGGCCGTGGCGTTCGTCGACTACGCCCGCGCGAACCTGAAGTGATCGTCCGCTGGGGGCTCGATGAGCTGCCGGGCCTTCTCACCGAGCTCGAGATCGAGCGGTCGTTGCTCATTGCGAGCTCGCGCTGGTCTCCGGACGACGTGCCGGTGGAGGTCGTCGACGTGTGGACAGAGGTGCCGTCCCATCGAATCGATGACGCTACCGAGGCTGCTCGCGCGGCCGACGGCGTCGTCGCGCTTGGAGGCGGCAGCGCAATCGACCTCGGGAAGGCGATCTCCGCCGAGACCGGCCTCCCCCTCGTGTCGGTTCCGACTACCTATGCCGGCGCCGAATGGACTCCTTTTTTCGGCATCCGCGATCCCGATCGCCGGATGAAGGGCGGCGGCTCCGGCGCTCACCTCGCCGGCGCGGTCTACGAGCCTCACCTCACCTACGCCCTGCCCAGAAGCGAGTCCGTCGGCACGGCGATGAACGCGCTCGCACACGCTGCGGAGGCGCTCTACGTGAAGAACCACAACGCTGAAGCAGATCGAGAAGCGCTCCAGGGCGCCACCCTGATCGCCGAATGGCTGCCGAAGGTCGCCGCAGCGGGGTTCGGCGAAGAGGGCCGGGAGCCGCTGCTCCGGGGAGCAATGCACGCCGGCGCAGCACTCGGCAAGTCCGGCCTCGCCCTCGGCCACGCGATCGCGCAGGCTCTCGGCGGCCGCTACGGCCTGCCGCACGGGGCCATGAACGCCATCTCGCTGCCCGCGGCGTTGCGGTTCAACGAGCCGGTCGCTCACGATGCGATCGCACGCTTCGCCGGAGCGATCGGCACGGAGGATGCCGCGGCTCGTGCCGAGGAGCTCGCCCGCCTCGGCGGCTTCGAGCGGCTGCGCGATTTCGGCGTCCCGGAACAGGACCTCCCGGAGGTCGCCGAGGCGACAGCCGAACGCGCCGGCGCCAAGGCCAACCCGCGCCCAGCCTCCCCGGTTGAGATCGAGGAGCTCCTACGAAGCGTCTGGTAAGGGCCGCGCGACGATCCCCAGCGTCTTGACGCCCAGCTCGTCGGGGTCGTAGTCGCGAAAGCGCCGGGCGAGCTCGACGCTCCTGAGCGCCGTCAGGTCCTCCTCGGTCGGGCGCGACGGCCGCTCGGCGAGGAGCTCGAATCCGGCTTCGCGCACGAGCCGTAGGTAGTCCGGATACCGGAGCCGGTTCTGGTAGTGGAGCGTCGAGTTGACCGCGCCCCACCTGCGGTCGGAGAAGCGAAGGAAGTTGTAGCGCGACACCGACCGGTCGAAGTACGAGTAATGGTCCTGCATGTCGACGCGCCAGCTGAGCGCGCCGTCGGGTCGGAGCAGGCGCCGCGACTCGGCCAGGATCCTGGACAGGTCCTGCTCCGGCACGTGCTCGGCCGTGTCCGTGCTCGTCGCGAAGTCGACCGAGTCCGCAGGCAAGCCGGTCTCGCGCGCGTCACGTGGTGCGTAGTACGTGATCCCGAACCGCCGTTCGAGCTCCTTCACGTCTCGGATGGGCTCCACCCCCAGTGGCCGTAGCTCGTGGCCGGCCTGCTCCTCGATCCGGTCGCGCAGCCGGGCGTGCTGGGCGATCGTCGCATTGACGAGCTCGAGCCGGATCGACGGCCTGATGTCGACGAGGAGCTGCCGTTCGACGCCGAGCGCGTAGTAGGTCAGCGGGATCACGAGATCCCAGCCTGCTCCGAACTCGTAGAAAACCGCGTCGCCGAGGTCACGGCCGCCGGGCCCGTGCTGCCGGTAGGCGTCACGGTGCTGAAGCGCGCGCTCGACCTTGCCGAGAAACTGTGCGTCGCCGAGTGGGAGCGTGCGCAGGACGCGCCTCTGCAGCACGTAATTGAGGCGCTCCCCCTGCGGCAACGCGCCCAGCGCCTTCTGCAGCGCGGCCTTCAACACCCATCGCATCGCGTGGGCAGCTTACGGCGAGGGAGCTCGGTTCAGGCGCAGGCTTGCGTGACGAGGCCGCCGCCCGGGCCCGCCTCGTACAGCTGCCGTCCGCCGACGTCGACCCTGAAGCAATACGAGGTCGCGTCCGCGCGTAGGACCGTGACGGTCGGGGCGTCCATGGGGGCGCCGAAGTAGGTGTCGTACTGGGCGCGGTACGCTTCGAGCTGTCGCTCCGCGGCGGCTGCGGACGCATCGGCGCTGGCCCGGTAGGCCTGCTCCACCGGCTGCGGCTGACCGTTCGGGCCGGTCTTGCCCATCAAACCGCTCCACTGGCCGCTGAACAGCAGCCCGGAGATCACGAGCGAGGCGACCAGGGTCAGGAGGGCAAAACCGCGCGCCATCACATAGAGATCGGCGAGCGGGCCAAATTGCTTGAACTGTCGATAAGAAGAACTAATGCAAGGTATTAGCAAGCAGTTGGTAAACTCGGCGGCCGTGGCTGAACGCCTCTCTCTTGACGTGCTCGTGGTCGGAAGCGGCGCTTCCGGGCTGGCCGCCGCAGTGTCGGCGCACCGCGTCGGGGCGCGCGTCGGGCTCGTCGCGAAAGGCTCGCTCCAGTCCTGCAACTCGGCGAAGGCGCAGGGTGGGATTCAGGCAGCGTTCGGCGAGGACGACTCGCCGGAGCTCCATGCCGAAGACGTTTGGCGTTCCTCGCATGAGACGGCCGATCGCCGTCTTGTCGAGGTGCTCACGAGCGAGGCTCCGAGCGCGATCCACTGGCTCGAGGAGCTCGGCGTCGAGTTCACGCGCGAGAACGGGAGCTACCGTCTGGCGCGCTGCGGCGGCGCGTCGCGCAAGCGCCTGCTCCAGGTGGGCGACCGAACCGGTCTGGCGATCACGGCGGCGATGCGTGAGGCGGTCGAGGCTTCCGCGATCCGGACCTTCCGGAACTCGCCGCTCGCGGCGCTCGAGCCGCTTGCGAACGGCTGGCGGGCACGCTGCGGCGAACATGAGCTCGAAGCGGCCACTGTCGTGCTGGCGGCCGGGGGACGCTGCTATCGCGAAGCGGAGGAGCGCGGTGAGCTGTCGACGAACCACCCGGGTGCGACCGGGGAGACGACGCAGATCGCGCTCGACCTCGGCGCCGAGTCACGCGACCTCGAGGCGCTCCAGTACCACCCGAACGGCGGAGCGTGGCCCGAGAACATGCAGGGCTACTCGATCCCGGAGACGACTCGAGCCTACGGCGCGACTCTGTTGAACGCGGACCGCGAGGAGTTCACCGATCCGCTCGGCCCCAGAGACGAGGTCTCGCAGGCGATCTTCGACGAGGTGGCGGCCGGGCGCGGTGTGCAGACGCCGGACGGGCGGCCCGCGGTCTTTCTCGACACCACGAGAATCCCCGAAGAGGACGCGGACGTGTCCCTGCCCTACATGCTACGCCGGTACCGTGCCGCCGGCATCGACCCTCTGCGCGAGCCGCTCTTGACCTACCCCGTCCTCCACTATCAGAACGGAGGCCTCGTGATCGACGAGCATGGTGAGACGACGCTCGAGGGTCTCTATGCCTGCGGCGAGATCGCCGGTGGGACGCACGGACGCAACCGGATGATGGGCAACTCGCTGCTCGAGTGCACGGTGTTCGGCCGGCGCGCCGGCGCAGCTGCGGCGGAGAGAGCGCAAGCATGAGTGTCGTCGCGACAGATCTCCAGGCGGCCGTCGAGGATGCTGCGGCCCACCTCTATGTGTGGGCGCTGAAGGACATCCCGCAGGACCTGCGCGACGCCCTCGCTGCGGCGCGGAAGCGTGAGACTTCGATTCCCGGGCAGAGGGTTCTGGACACGATCCTCAAGAACGTCGGCATCGCCGACGAGCAGAAGAACCTCGTTTGCCAGGACACGGGAATCGCGGTGTACACGTGCCGGGTAGGCGAGCACTTTCCCCTGCATCCGTCACGAATTTATGACGCCTTGAAGCACGGGACCGAGCGCGCGACGGTTGAGCATCCGCTGCGCTCGAACGCGGTGCACACGATCACGCGCGAGAACACCGGGCCGAACACGGGCTACCGCCTGCCGATCGTCCACTGGGAGTTCATTCAGGAGCGGGACGGCCTCGACGTGAAGTGCGTTCCGAAGGGCTCGGGCTCCGAGAACATGTCGTTCCTGAAGATGTGCACCCCGGCCGACGGGGTGAAGGGGATCAAGCAGTTCGTGCTGGAGTCGATCGTCGGCGCGGGCGGAAAGCCGTGCCCGCCGGGGATCGTCGGCGTCGGTATCGGCGGCTCGGCCGACTACGCGATGTACCTGGCCAAGGAGGCGATCGCGCGCCCCGTGGGGACCCGCAACCAGGATCCGATCGTGGCCGAGCTCGAGGACGAGCTGTACGGGCTGCTGAACGAGACCGGGATCGGACCGATGGGCCTCGGCGGGGACGTCACGGTCCTCCAGTGCCACATCGAGCATGCGGACACGCACATGACCTTGAATCCCGTGGCGGTCAACTATCAGTGCTGGGCGGCGAGGCGCGCGAGCGCACACATCGACGCCGAAGGCAACATCGACTTCGACCGGGAGTTCTAGTGGACGAGTTGTCACAACTTCGTCACACCGCCGGCCATGTCCGGGGTCAGACCCCGGACCCCGCCGGTTCGGACGGTTCTCGGCTCGACGCGTGCGTTACGGGCGTGTCTGGGGTCAGACCCTGGCCGGGGTGGTTCTAGCCATGGCCGTTCACGAGGTCACCTTCCCGATCACGGACGAGCAGGAGATCCTCAAGCTCCGCGCGGGCGACGAGGTCGTCGTCCAGGGTCACATCATCGGGATCCGCGACCGCACACACATGCGCATCTTCGACGAGGGCGTCGACCCGCCGATGGACCTGCGCGGCGCATTCCTGCTCCACACCGCGCCGGGCGTCCGCAAGCTCGAAGACGGGCGGTACGAGAAGGTCTGCATCGGGACGACCACCTCGGCGCGCATGGTTCGCTTCACCGAGCCGCTGGGCGCCCGGTACGGGGTGCGGGGGATCTGCGGCAAGGGCGGCTTCCCGGACGAGGCGATCGAGCCGATGCGCGAGCACGGCATGGTCTACTTCGCGATCGTCGGCGGCGCGGCCGCGCTCGAGACGACCCAGATCGAAGAGATCGAGGAGGTCGCCTGGGAAGAGCTGATGCCGGAGTGCCTCTGGAAGTTCCGCGTCGAGGACTTCGGCCCGCTCACCGTCGGCATCGACGCGCACGGCAACTCGCTCTACCACGACGTTCAGGCGGCGGCGCAGGAGAAGCTGAAAGAGCTCTATGCCCGGTTTTGACCTCGGAATTCCGCCGCGCATGGGTGGCCTGACGCACGTGATCGACAAGGGCCTGGGACCGCGCGCCTGGGAAGACGTGCTCGAGACGAGCGGTCTCTACATCGACGTGATCAAGCTCGGCTGGGGCACGTCCTACGTGACGAACAACCTCGAACGGAAGCTCGAGGTGCTGAGCGCCGCCGGGAAGCCCGTCGTGATCGGCGGCACCTTCATGGAAGCCGTCTTCGCCCGCGAGAAGCTCGACGACTACAAGCGTTGGATCTCCGAGCTCGGCCTGACGCACGTCGAGATCTCCGACGGGGTGATCGACCTACCGCGAGAGCGAAAACTGGAGCTGATTGCCGACTTCGCGCGAGAGTTCACCGTCCTGTCCGAGGTCGGCTCGAAGGACTCGTCCGTCGAGTTCACCGCCGAGGAGTGGACGCAGTGGATGCGTGAGGAGCTCGACGCCGGCGCCTGGAAGGTGATCACGGAAGCGCGCGAGGGCGGCAGCGCAGGGATCTTCAGTGCCGACGGCGCCATGCGCACCGATCTCGTCGGCGAGATCGCCGAGGTGGTCCCGCTCGACGACGTGATCTTCGAGGCGCCGACGAAGGCAGCGCAGACGTGGTTCATCAAGCAGTACGGGCCCACGGTCAACCTCGGCAACATTCCCCCCGACGAGGTGATCCCGCTCGAGACGCTGCGCCTCGGGCTCCGAGGCGACACGCTGAAGGAGGTGCTGCTCGGTGGCGAGCGCCCCATCGCTTCCTGAGCTCGACTTCGAGGCGATGTCCGCGGAGGACATCCTCCGCTGGGGTTACGCGGAGTACGGCGACAAGCTCTGCCTCACCTGTTCCTGGCAGAAGCAGTCGTCCGTGCTCGTGCACATGGTCAGCGAGCTCGGCCTCGACATTCCGGTGATCGAGCTCGACACACAGCTCTTCTTCCGCGAGACCTACGAGACGCGCGACCGGCTCGTCGAGCGCTACGGCCTCCAGCTTCAGGGCCCGCAGGTGATCTCGGTCGCCGAGCAGCACATGCGAGAAGGCCCGAATCTGTGGGAGAGCGACCCGGATCGCTGCTGCCACATCCGCAAGGTCGAGCCCTTGCTGGAGGCGCTCGAACCGTACGACTCCTGGATCGCCGGCATCCGCCGCGACCAGTCGCCGAGCCGCGCGTCGACGCCGAAGGTGCAGTGGTCGGAGCGTTACGGCGTGCTCAAGCTGCACCCGCTCGTGGACTGGGACGAGAAGCGCGTGTGGGCCTACATCCAGGTCAACGAGATTCCTTTCAACCCGTTGCACGAGAGCGGGTATCGCTCGATCGGCTGCATTCCGTGCACGCGGCCGACCGCACCGGACGAGGAGGAGCGCGCAGGCCGCTGGGCCGGCTCCGACAAGCTCGAGTGCGGCATTCACGTGGACACGCCAATCAAGGAGACCAATGACTAAGGGATTCACGCTCTGGTTCACAGGGCTGTCAGGGGCCGGGAAGACGACGATCGCCGAGCAGGTACGTCCGGAGCTCGAGCGCCGGGGCCTGCTCGTGGAATGGCTCGACGGCGACGAGGTGCGCGAGCACCTGTCCAAGGGTCTCGGCTTCTCGAAGGAGGACCGCGACACGAACATCGACCGGATCGGCTGGGTCGCGTCGCGCCTCACACGCCACGGCGCGGGGGTGATCGTCTCGGCGATCTCTCCCTACGCGGAGGCTCGGGGCCAGGCGCGGGAGATGGTCGAGCAGCACGGCTCGTTCGTCGAGGTGTTCGTCGCGACCTCAGTGGACGAGTGCGCGCGCCGCGACGTCAAGGGCCTCTACGAGAAGGCGTTCAAAGGCGAGATCAAGGAGTTCACAGGGGTCTCGGATCCCTACGAGGAACCGGCGAACGCAGAGCTGCGGATCGACACCGAGGAGCACGAGCCCGAGGAGAGCGCGCAGATCGTCCTCGCGAAGCTCGAGGAGCTCGGCCTCGTCCCGGTCGAGGTCGCCGCATG
>JALYTD010000018.1 GCA_030854475.1 Actinomycetota bacterium | reverse complement strand
GCGCCTACCCGCTCGCCGTCACGCCGGACGCCAACGGCCAGATTACCAATCTGCCGGTCAGCAGCGCGGCCTTCCAGGACGGGATCTGGTCGCTCAAAATCACCGGCCAGATCAGCGGGCATGTGAGCGTGGTCTACTTCCTCGTCGGCGGCGGCCCGCATCCGGCGCCGCCCCCGCCCCCGCCCCCGCCACCCCCGCCGCCTCCCCCGCCGCCGGGGCCCAGGCCCAAGCCCAAGCCACCAGTCAAGCCCAAGCCGCCGCGTCCCGGTGTTCCCACCGGCCTTACCGGCTAGTCGCGCTCGGCTCGATGCGGTCGATTCGGAGGCAGCTCGGGAGGTCGGGGACGAGGAACGTCCAGGCCCGTCGGTTTCGGCTGACATCGATCGCAGTGCTGGTGGTGTTCGCCGCAACGCAGGCGCCGGCAGGAGCGATGCCGGCGAGGCACGTGAAATCGACCCCGAGGCGCGTGAAACCGACCCGGAGTCTCGTGAAGCCGACCCAGGCGTTGGCAAATCTGCTCCGAGCGCACCGAGCGTTCTCGAGGCCCGATAGACACTCGGCGCGCGTGGGGGTCGTCCGCGCACGGCGGCCGATCACGGGTGAGCGGACAGTGCTACCAGTCATCGGGCGGCCAGTCCGCCGTGGCCGCCGCTCCTGGCTGCACGTCAGACTTCCCGGTCGTCCGAACGGACGCAAGGCCTGGATCATCAAGCGCGCGACGGTGTACGCGGTGACCCGCTGGCACATCGTCGTCAGGACCTCCTCTCGACGGGTAGTCGTCTACCGCAGGGGTCGCCTGGTTCGTAGCTTCAGGGCGATTGTCGGCAAGCCGTCGACGCCGACTCCGCTGGGCGAGTTCTTCGTCGAAGAATCCATCCGGCTGCCGGCGCACTCAGTGGGCGCTCCGTTCGCGCTTGCTTTGAGTGCTCGCTCGAACGTATTGAAGGAGTTCGCCGGCGGCCCGGGCCAGATCGCCCTCCACGGACGCAAGAACGTCGGCGGCGTACTCGGCACTGCCGTTTCACACGGCTGCGTGCGCGTCGCCGACCGCACGATCCGATGGCTGTCGAAGCGCATCGGCCCCGGTGTGCCGGTAACCATCAGAAGGTGAACAGGGACCGAGTGGAAGTGCCCCCGCCAGGAGTCGAACCTGGGCGCCCGGTTTAGGAAACCGGCGCTCTATCCGCTGAGCTACGGGGGCTCAACTCGAAGTTAGCGCACCGGGAGCACGATCCACACGTCGGCTCCGCCCGGGTCCCGGTTCGCGGCATGCGCGCTTCCTTCATGAGCCCGCGCCACCGTTTCCACGATCGCGAGGCCGAGGCCGCTTCCACCGCCGCTTCTCGACTCGTCGCCTCGAGAGAAGCGGTCGAACGCGGTTGGGAGGAACGCATCCGGGAAGCCGGCGCCTTCGTCGAGCACGTGCAGTTCGAGCGACCCGTCGAGCGACGCCGCGGTCAGACGCACGCTTCCGCTGCCGTGCCGCAGCGCGTTGTCGACCAGATTCCCGAGCGCCTGCTCCAGACGGAGCCGATCCGCTGCCACGACAGGTGCGCCGCCCGCGTGCACCGACAGCGACCGACCCTCGCTCTCGGCGCGTGCGGCGAATCGGCCGGCCACGCTCTCGAGCACGTCCGTGACGTCCGTCGGCTCGCGCCGGACGGGCAGAGTCCCCTGCTCGGAGCGTGCGAGCAGGAGCAGGTCCTCAGCGATGCGCTCGAGGCGGTTCGTCTCGCTCGCGGCGGACCGGATCGCGGCCTGGAGCTCGTCGGGTGACCGGCCTCGCCGCAGCGCGAGCTCGAGCTCCGACTTGAGCAGAGCCAGCGGCGTCCGAAGCTCGTGGCTCGCGTCAGCGACGAAGCGGCGCTCCCGCGCGAGGCCGTCCTCGATCCGCGCCAGCATCTCGTTCAGCGTCTCGCCGAGCCGGGCCACCTCGTCCCGCGCGGTCGGCACCGGCAGCCGCTCGTCCAACGATGCGGTCGAAATCTCGCGAGCCCGGCTGCGCATCGCTTCGATCGGCCGCAGCGCCGCGCCGGCGAGGAAGTACGCGCCGACGGAGACGAGGAGCAGCGTCAGCGGCCCGCCGATCAGGAAGGCGTCGACGAGGCTGCGCAAGGTCTCCGCCCTGTTCTCGAGCGAGGCGCCCACCACGAGAACGAAGTGCTCCCCGTTGCGCTCTGCGGGCACCGCCAGCAGGCGAGCTCGTTCGTTCAGGCCCGGCACCGAGTCCCGGTCGATGAAGGTCGGTTTGCTGCGCGCCTGGCGCAGCTCGGCGCGCCCGAGCAGGCGCCTGCTGCCGATTGGCGGCGTCGAGTCGAGCACGCGACCGTCTCGCGAGACGAGCTCGGCGAACGACTCGCCCCGCTCGATCAACGGGCTGCGGGTGCCGCGTAACGATCCGCCGTGCTCTACGAGCGCGGTGAGATCCTGTGCGCGCGAGCGCAGTGACTGGTTGAGGCTGCTGCTGAGGTCAGACGCGACGTGCTGGTACACGAGCACGCCGGCGCCGAAGAGGACGACCGCGGTCGCCAGCGCGAAGACGAGGGTCAACCGCAGCCTGATCGGGAGCCGGCTCAACCGCCACCGTCCTCGCGCAGCTTGTAGCCGACCCCTCGAACCGTCTCGAGCGAGGTGGTCCCGAACGGGCGGTCGATTTTTTCTCGCAGGTAGCGGACGTAGACGTCGACGACGTTCGAGCGGTTCTCGTAGGCGAAGTCCCAGGCGTGCTCGAGGAGTTGCAGCCGTGTCAGGACCTGCCCCGGCCGCCGCATGAACGTTTCGAGCAGCGCGAATTCCTTCGGCGAGAGCTGAATCTCCTGTCCACGGCGCCACACCTGACGAGTGGCTGGATCGAGGCGCATGTCTCCGACCTCGACCTCGGCCGGCCGCTCGACGCTTCCGCGCCGCGCAAGCGCCCGCAGTCGGGCGAGCAGTTCGGCGAACGAGAACGGCTTGGTCAGGTAGTCGTCCGCACCCGCGTCGAGGCCGGTGACGCGATCCTCGACCGCGTCACGCGCCGTCAGCATCACGACCGGGGTCCAGACGCCGGCGTTCCGCAGCCGGCGGCACGTCTCGAACCCGCTCAGCTTCGGCAGCATCACGTCGAGGACGATCGCGTCGTAAGGATGGGCCTCGGCCATCCAGAGCGCGTCCTCCCCGGTCGAAGCGATGTCCGCGGCGTGCCCCTCCTCGAACAGACCGCGCCGAATCAGGCTCGCCATCTTCAACTCGTCTTCGACGACCAGCACGCGCACGCACTCATTTTCGCCCACGACTGTGAGAAACAGATGAGAACGATGCGGGCGGCCCGGCCGGGCTCAGCCGGCAGGCAGACGTACCACGAAGTGGCCGCCCGTGTGTCCGGAGGCCACTTCGACGTCGCCGTCCGCGCTGCGGGCGAGCCGGCGCGCCAGGGCGAGGCCGAGGCCGGCGCCGCCGGCGCCGTTTGCGTTCGCACCCCGAACACCCGGCTCGAAGATCCGTTCGCGGTCGTCATCCTCGACGCCTGGTCCGTCGTCTTCGACCGAGAAGACGATCGTGTCGTTGTCGCGCCCGATCGAGACCCGAACGCGGTCGCGGCCGTAGCGGCAGGCGTTCTCGAGCAACGGCTGCAGGATGCGCTCGGCCAGCTCCCGGTCGACGCCGACTCGTACCGGCTGCGGCGGGGGCTCGACTTCGATCGCGGGCACCTCGCCTCCGCGGCCCGCGCAGGCCTCGGCAGCCGAGCTCGCGACCGCGAACGCATCTGCGGTCCCTCGTGCGGTGCCCGCTTCGTGCCTCGCAGCAGCGACAAGCGCGTCGGCCGTCCGCGCGAGCTGTCGCGCATTGCGGTGGACGATCTCGAGCGCCTCCCGGTACTCCTCGGGCGCCCGCTCGCGCCTGAGTGCGAGCTCGGTCTCCGCGATCACCCGCGCGAGCGGGGTGCGCAGCTCGTGGGAGAGCTCCGCCGAGAAGCGTTGTTCCCTGCGCAGGCTCGCGGCCAGCCGGTCGAGCAGGCCGTCAAGGGTGGAGGCCAGCTCTCTGAGCTCGTCGTGCGGCCCCCCGAGCCGGAAGCGCCGGTCGAGGTCTCTGTCGCTCCATTCGGAAGCCTGTCGAGTCATTCGCGCCACCGGGCGAAGGGCGGAGGCGAGCAACCAGCGGACCGCAAAACCGATCACGAGCAGCACGGTCAGCCCCAGAGCCACCGAGGCGATCAACGCCGTCTCCCGGGTCCGCTCGTACGGCGAGAGCGAGACTGCGGCAACAACAGTCCCAAGCCGCCGCTTCCCCTCCACGACCGGGGCGGAGAACAGGCGGATGCGAGCGGGCCACACGTCTGCGAACCGGCTGGGGCCGCGAGCCAGGCGCTGCGCGGCCGAGGTCACGGCTTCGCCGGCCCGGGGCGCCTCGAGCTCCTTTCCGCTACGCGAAAAGATCCAGACCTGGCTGTCGGGACCGGCTTGGTCGGAGGTCTCTCCGGCCGTGAGCCGGCCGTTGCGAAGCCGGATCTGCGCCAGTGCGGAGGCCGCCCGGGAGCGGGCAACGTCGTTGGCGTCGTGTTGGAGGTTGCGGTTCAGGAGCAGGTTGAAGCCGAGGAGCGAGGCGCCGAGAGCAGCAGCGATCGCCAGGACGACGATCAGCAGCAACCGGTGGCGGATGCCGAGCCGGCTCATCCCACGCGGTACCCGACGCCGTGGACGGTCACGATGCCGGGCGCGTCAGGAAGCTCGCGCAGCTTCCGCCGCAGCCGCGCGACGTACGCGTCGAGCGTGTTCTCCCTGACGATCGCGCCGTGTGGCCAGCCGGCTCGGATGAGGTCGCGCCGGCGCACAGCCTCGCCGGTTCTGGCGAGCAGGCGCGCGAGCAGCCGAAACTCGGTGGGGGTCAACGACACCTCGCGCCCTCCGGTGCCCACCGAGTGCGTGACCGCGTCGAGCCGCAGGCCGGCGCCCTCGACTGACCCGTCGGTGCCCGCGCGGCGGAGCAGCGCCTGCAGCCGAGCCACGAGCTCCACGAATGCGAAGGGCTTGGTCACGTAGTCGTCGCCGCCCGCGTCGAAGCCGCTGAGCCGGTCGACGAGTGCGTCGCGAGCGGTCAGGAAGAGGATGGGCGCCTGGATGCCCCGGGCCCGCAACGCCTGGACGAGATCGCGGCCATCGGCATCCGGCAGGCCGACGTCCACGACGAAGGCGTCGGGCACTTCGCGACCGACTTGTTCCAGCAGTTCTGCGGCGGTCGAGGACGTCTCGGTGCGGAATCCCTCCTCCTCGAGCCCGCGGCGCAGCAGCGACCGCAACTCAGGGTCGTCCTCGACGATCAGGACGTGAGGCTCTGTCACTCTTCCCGAAGTATTGCTCCGAGGGGCAGCCGCCGAATGCCAAGGGCTGCGATTCCGGCGGCGATCAGCGCGCCGAGCAGTGCCGCTCCCGCAAGTCCCGCGAGGAACGCCCACGGCGCGGCGAGCCGATCGGGTGGCGGGTCGAAAACGTGCTGCAGCATCGCGACGAGCATCTCGGCTAACAGCCAGCCCAGGACAGCCGCGAGCGCCAGGGCGGCGGCCAGGACGATCGCAGCCTCGCTCCAGAGGAACGCGGCCACTTCCCGCAGCGAAGCACCGAGCGCCGCCATGGTGGCGAACTCCTGGCGCCGCTCCGCCAGGCCCACGGCGACGAACAGGCCCATGGCGGCGGCCGCGAGGAGAATGGCAAACGCCTGCTCGATCCTGCTGATCCCCGCCAGGTCGACACTGGTGATCGAGCTGACCGTCTGCACCGTCTGCTGCCGGATGTCCTTGACGATCGTGCCGTCACTCTTCGTGGCGGCCGCGATGCGATGTCCCAGAGCGACGGGGTCCCCGCCCGCTTTCACGAAGACGACGTTGGGCCCCGGGTCATGGGTCGCGTGCCGCAGGTAGGCGAGATTCGCGACCATGAACGAGTCGCGCGGCGCCGACGGAAACTCCTGGACGATCCCCACGACGTGGAACGGCACCACGCGAAAGCGGCCGCTCGAGCGGTCGAGGACTCGTAGCTTGAGCAGGTCGCCGGTCGCAAGCGAGTAGTCGGTGATCGTCTCCTTGGAGACGATGATTCCGTCCGAGTGCGAGCGCAGCTGCGCCAGCATGCTCTTCGCGCTGCCGCCGATGAAGTACGAGTCACGGAGACTCGTTGCGTGGGTGAAGGTCGAGGCGTCGATGCCAAACGTGTCCTGAAGGTCGGGCCCGACGTACGCGTACGAGTGGTCGACCGCCGTGACGGCGCGCACGCCGGGCACCCGTGCGATTCGATCCGTGAGGTGGCGCTTCCCCGCGACGCCCGGAGGGGCGGTGACGACCACGTCGGCTCCGAGCGTGAGCTGCGCGTCGACGCGGGCCTGCTGGTTGTACGTCGCAGCGAAGACCCCGAGGTTGACGCCGAAGGCGAGTAGGAGCCCGACGACGAGCAGCCCGCGGTTGATCGCCGCGCCTCGTCGCCCCGCGCTTGCGAGCAGGAAGCCGCGCCAGGACGTCGCGCGCTGTCCGGCGGCTCGTCTTGCCA
Organism: Actinomycetota bacterium; assembly: GCA_030854475.1. Lineage (GTDB taxonomy): Bacteria > Actinomycetota > Thermoleophilia > Gaiellales > Gaiellaceae > JALYTD01. Next base: position 51,595 of record JALYTD010000018.1, on the reverse strand, counting down.
GCCACTCGAGCGCCCGGCCGCGCACCCGAACGAGGAGCAGCGTCGCCCCGACCCAGAGCAGAGCCGGGGCCAGAAACATGTAGACCGAGAGCGACAGGGTGGGGTTGGAATCGGGATTGACGACCGCGGAGAAGCCGGTGCGTGCGGTGAGCCAGTAGACGAGCCCGCTGATCGCGAGGCAGATCACGTCGAGGTAGAGCCGCTGCCAAAGCGGGTTCCCGTCACGGCGGACGCTCCGGCGGCCGGCCGTCACGCTGTCGCGAAAGATCGACAGCGTGGCGCCGACGCGGGCAGCGAGCGCGCCGGCGAAAGCCAGCCCGACACAGATCCCGAAGGTGACGAGCATGCGCCAGATCCCGGCGCCGCCGCTGGCGTTCGTTAACCGGAGCGCCAGGAACGCAGCCCCGGTGCCGATCGCGCCGGCAATGAGCCCGATCGCGGCGCTCTCGATCGCGGCGAGCGCAACGAGACGGCGTCGGGTCGCTCCACGCGCGCGCAGCAGCGACAGATCCCTCCGGTCGCGCTCGACCGTTCCCAGGGCAGCTAGGTACGCGAGCCCGAGCGCCACCAGGGCGCCGGGCACGGCGAGCATGATGAAGAGCGTCTCGGCGTAGAGCGCATCGCCCGTGGCGCCGGTCAGCTTGTCAGAGAGGTTGTCGACGAACTGCACCTGACCGGGGAACGTCCGCTCCACCGCGTTGCGCACCTGTCCGGCCCGCTTGAGCGCCTGGCTGGGGCTGCCGCGTAGAGCATGCGGGTCGACCTGCGCCTGCACTTGCCACTGGATGCCGCTCTGGCTCCCAGGCACAGCGAGGGTCGTGCCCCCCGGTGCGAGCGCCGGCAGGCTCGGAGCCACCCGCTGCACGAACGTTGCCAGCGGCATGATCGCGACGTTGGCCGGAGGCTGTGCCGGCGCGGGGCCGAGCAGCGGGTTCAGCGGTTGGAACAGCACGTCGGGCGCGGTGACGAGCGCCACGCCGCTGACACGGAAGCGAAGCGGCTTCTTCCCCGGTCGGGGTGCCAGCAGGACGGTGTCGCCCGGCTGCACCTGCAGGGTGGCGGCGAGCTGCTGATCGAAGACGACCTCACCCGGGCGAAGCGAGCCTCGCAAGAAGCGGAAGGTGTGGATGTGGTCCGAATAGTGGGGCGGCACGGCGAGGATCGAGCCTGCGCCGGCGTGGATTGCTCCCACCGCGGCCTGATGCTCGGCTCCGGCGAACGGCGCCGTAGCTACCGGCGCCGCTTCGAGCACCCCGGCCTGCCGGGCGACGCCTGCGGCGACCCGCTTGGCGGCGCCGTAGGAGGCGACAGGACCTTGCCAGTCGAGCGGCACGCTACGGACCGAGCTCGAGGTCATCGTCCGCAGCGAGTGGCCGATGAAGAGCAGCATCGCCCCGAGGAGTGCGACTGCGGCGGCCAGTGTCAGCACGCGCAGCACTGTTCTCGCGGGCGAGCGCGCGAGACCGACTATGGCGAGGCGTGCGAGCGCCGTCATAGCGTCTCCTCCCGAACGACTTTGCCGTCGTGGAGCTCGATCACGCGGTCGAGACGGGCGGCTACGTCGAAGTCGTGGGTCGCAATGACGAGCGCAAAGCCGAACTCGAGCTGCAGAGCATCGATCAGGTCGAGCACGCGTTCGCCGGTGTCGGAGTCCAGATGTCCTGTCGGCTCATCGCAGAGCAGCACCTTGGGGCCCTGCGCGAGCGCGCGAGAGAGGGCAGTTCGCTGAGCCTCGCCGCCGGAGAGCTCCGCGGGGAGGCTGTCTTGTTTCCCTGCGAGACCGACGAGCCCGAGGAAAGCCGCCGGGTCGAGTGCCTCCTCCAGGTCTGCCCCGGCGACGTGCTGGGCGAAAGCGACGTTCTCGAAGGCCGTGAAGTGCGGCAGGAGGTTGGCCCCCTGGAACACGTAGGCGATGCCCCGCGCCCGTAGAGCACGCCGCGCCGCAGTATCGAGCGCGGTCAACGGTTGTCCCTGCCACTCGACCGATCCGGACGAAGGTTCGACCAGGCCACCGAGGACGTGGAGCAGAGTCGTCTTGCCCGACCCCGACCGCCCCAGCAGCGCCAACCGGTCCTGCGGAGTGATCTCGAGGTCGACGGCGTCGAGCGCCTTTACGTCGCCGTATGTCACGGTTACCCCGCGGCAAGCTGTGAGTCCTCGAGCGGGGGGCGCCGCGGTCGTGGTCACGTCACCCTGCCGTCCCGGAGCTCGATCACACGATCGACCGTCTGCGCGACGAGGGGCGAATGCGTGACGACGACTACCGTCGCCCCGAACCGCTCGCGAAGCCGTTCCAGCGCTTCGAGCACGAGCGCCTCGTTCCGCGCATCGAGCTCAGCCGTCGGCTCGTCCGCGAGCACGAGCTTGGCCTCACGGGCTGCCGCGGCGGCGATCGCGACCCGCTGCTGCTCTCCGCCCGACAGCGTCGCTGCCCGCTGGCGCGGGCGCTTCAGGCCGAAGGCGTCGAGAGCTGCGAGGGCGGCCTCGTGCGCGTCCTTGCGGCCGGCCAGGGCGAGTCCGACGGCGACGTTCTCCTGCGCAGTGAGCCCCGGCCAGAGATTGCCGCCCTGAAAAACGATCGCCACGTCGCGAGCCCGGTAACCGGCCAGCCCGGCCTCGTCGAGCCGGCCGAGCGACTTGCCGACAGCCCGAACTTCCCCCGCCGACGGCTCGTCGAGGCCCGCCGCCAGGTGCAGCATCGTGCTCTTGCCCGAGCCTGAAGGCCCGAAGACGGCCACGAGCTCGCGAGGCTCGATCCGCAGCTCGAGGCCCCTGAGAGCCACGGTCTCGGTCGGGCCCGAACGATAGATCTTGAACACGTCGTGAAACTCGAGTGCTCCGAAGGAGATCTCGCTCGCGCGCTCGGGCTCGCGCCAGAGGCTCGTTACTTCCAACGGAAGCTCTCGATCATCAGCCGGTAGGCGTCGACGTTGTCGACTCCCTTCGGCGTGCCGAGATCCACGATTGCCTCTCTGCCGGCGTGGAAGAGGTAGTACCGGTCGACGACGAGCTCCACCCGCTTGCCCGTGACGGAGTTGGGCGCGCTCCGAGTCACGTACACGACCTTGAACGCGGGCGCTCCGGAGATGGTGATGCTCTTCGGGCCGGTTGCGAGCTGGGCTCCCTTCAGCGACGCGACGTCGCGCCGGACGCTTGCGGCCGTTGGCCGGGCTCCCGTCACGACGACGACGCGCACGATGTTGTTCTTGTCACGGAAGGTGACTTGCGACCGCGCCGCCCGCTGCGCCCAGCCTTCGGGGTACTTGATCGAGAAACCGGCAGGCGACCGGTAGCTCAGGAAGACCTGGTTGTCCGGAATGTCGCCGGTCGCAGCAGACTTCGCTTCGGGCTGCAGAGCTCCGGCGGCTTGCGTGGTCGTGCCGGTCGTATTCGTCTGGGTCATCGCGCCGGCAGCGGTCGTCGTCGGTGCGGCTGCGTGCTTCGATCCGCAGCCCGCGAGCGCGACACCCGCCAGCGAGACTGCGATCAAGATCAGCAAACGTCTCGGGGTCATGGCTCAGATGCTGCTCCGCGGCCCATGACAGCCGCCTGAACGTCTAGGCTGCGTGTGCTTTAGACAACTGTCTGGTGAAAAAATGTACTACATATGCTTACTTGTCTTACCGATACTCATTACAAGCAGTATCCATATCCAGAAGACAACGATGAGGAGGGGACATGTTTAGAGCAGCCTTTGCGCTCGCCGCGTGCGTTGCCATCGCGGCGCTGACGCTGACGACGGGCGCAGCTGCATCGATCACGCGGCTCACCACTGCGGCAGGGTTCGACGGAGAGAGCGTCTTTTCTCCCGATGGAACCCGCATCGCCTTTGCCAGCGAACGACGGCTTCAGGCGGTGGGAGCGGGTCGCGATCTCTTTACGGTCACCCGCGACGGCCTCGTCGAGACGAACGTGACCTGCCCGGCGACCAACCCGGCCTGCACGGTCCCGGGAGGGGCGCCGCAGACGCTGGTCATCTGGCCTCAGTGGACCGACAACGGAAAGGTGGTGTACTCGACCGGCGACGGGATCGCTCAGATCGGCACCGACGGCAACGGGCTGCACACGGTCTTCTCCGGCGTCGCGAACTTCCCTCACGTGCTCTCGACCGGCCGCGTCGCCTTTCTCGGCGATACGGGGATCGGCACGGTCAATCAGGACGGAACCGCACCGGCCACGCTCGTCGACGGAGAGGGGTATCCCCTCAATCTCTCGTTCGCCTCGTCGACGATCGCCTACACGTCGCGCGCGGACGGCTCCCTGCGTCTAGTGAACGCAGACGGGACCGGAGACACCCAGGTGACCACCTTCTCATCCCTCTACTCCGCCCCTTCGCCTGACGGCTCCAAGGTGGCGTTCGTCCACTACGACCCGGGGACGGCACAGCACGACCTCTTCGTGATCAACCGCGACGGAACCGGCTTGACGCAGCTGACGAACGACATGTCGATCGAGAACGAGACGATGAGCTGGTCGCCGAACGGGCGTCACATTGCGTTTTACCGCTCCACGAATCCGGACGGGTCTGCGAATGACGTCGTCGTGGCCAACGCGCGCGGCAACGGGACGCAGGAATTCGGGACCGCTCTTTCGGACGACCTCTATCCCCGCTACGCGCCGGACGGCGAGGCGATCACGTTCACGAGTGACTACGGCGAGACAGCGAACTACGACGTCTTCACCGCGGACGTGGCCGACCTCGAGTCGGCGTCGGTGGGCGCCGGGGGTACCGTCACGACGACGACGCCGGCCGGCCCGAGCGCCATTGACCCTGTGCAGACTTCGGTGACGACGCCCGTCGCCGGCACCGTCGTCATCCGCGAGGGCGCGGCAGGCGTCACACCTCCGACTGGCTACGAGTTCGGCCCCGAGCAGGTCGACATCACGGCCCCGCAGGCCACAGTCGTGTTGCCATTGCGGCTCGTCTTCCGGCTCGCCGCCTCGGCCATGCCCACGGGAACGAATGCGTCGACGCTCGTCATCTTCCGTGACGGCGTGCAAGTCGGGCCTTGCCTGACCGGCACCGGCACGGCGGTACCCGATCCCTGCGTCTCATCGCGGCAGGCGCTTTCCGGCGGGGGCGCCGAGATCGCGGTGCTGTCATCACACGCGAGCGCGTGGAACTTCGGCGCGCATGCCGGGTTCGCCTTCGAGGGCTTCTTCGCGCCGGTTGACAACCTGCCGACCACGAACGTGACCTGGGCGGGCCTCTCGATCCCCGTCAAGTTCAGCCTGCACGGGAATCAGGGCCTGGCGATCTTCGCCGCTGGCTATCCGACGTCGCGTCGGATCCTCTGCAACCCGCTCGCGCCCAGCGATTTCATCGAGTCGATCGTGGCTCCGTGGCACAAGCCGCTCACGTACGACGCGGCGACCGATCGCTACACCTCCGTGTTCAGGACAGATCCAGATTGGAGCGGTACCTGCCGCCAGCTTGTGCTGAAGCTCACGGACGGCAGCTTCCACCGCGCGAACTTCAGGTTTAGGTAAAGCCGGACGAACTCGCTGCCGCTCAGGCTTGGCCGACCCGGGCACGGGTGCGACAATGCGCCCGTGCCCGGGTACGTGATCGACGAGCGGCAGTTGGAGCCGATCGGCGCTGACGGTGATACGGCGTCGACGAAGACCACGATCGACGCGAACACGGGGTGCGAGCTGATCGAACAGCAGGTGACGCGGTTCGCCCCGGGGCGCTCGAGCCCGCGACAGCTGACAGGCAGCCAGGAGGTGATGTACGTCGCCGCCGGCCGAGGGACCGTCATCGTCGATGGACGTGCCCACGAGGTCGAGCCGGACACCGGCGTCTACATCGCACCCGGCGAGTCGTTCGAGATCGACAACCCCGGCCCGGCTGAGCTGGTGATCGTGTCCGCCCGGGTGCCGGCTGCTCGAAACGGAGGTGGGCCCAAGGAGCGGCGGACAGTTCACTACGCCGACCAGCCGACCCTGGTCGCCAGCCCGAACCGGCAGTTTCGCTACCTCGTGACGCAAGACGTCGGTTGCCTCGACGTCACGCAGTTCGTGGGGACGATTCCGCCCGGCAGGGCACCGGACCACAGTCACACCTATGACGAGGTCGTCTACGTCGTGGAGGGGGAGGGGATGCTGCACATCGGCGAAAAGAGCACTCCGATCGCCGCCGGAAGCTGCATCCACCTGCCACCGCTGCTCGAGCACTGCCTCGAGAACACAGGACCGGCCCCGATGCGGGTGATGGGCGTGTTCCATCCCGCCGGCGATCCGTCCTCCAGGGCTCCCGAGGCCAACCAAACCGACGTTGGGGGCGTCTAACCTCTAGGGACCTATCTAGGAGGGTATGTGGATGAAGAAAGTACTCGTACTGGCGTTTGTCGCTGCCGGGCTTGCAGCATCGGCCGCAGCGTTCGCCAGTAACTCAGGCTCGTCGGCACAGGCACGCCCTGGTGCCGCGGGCAAAGGGCTGATCGCCTGCGGGAAGACTCGAACGATCGGCGTCTTGGCGCCGACCACGGGCCCTGCAGCGTCGCTCGGCCTTCAGCAGGTCAAGTGGATGAAGCACTACGTGAACGGCTACAACAAGGCGCACAAGAAGACGAAGGTCAAGCTGAAGATCGCCGATACGCAGCTCGGCAACGGTGTCACGTTCGCCGTCGCGGCTGCCGCGTCGCTCGCAGCTGACCCCAAGGTGCTCGCCACGGTTGGTCCGGCCGGCTCGAACGAGGTCAGGGCCACGACTGCGACGCTGAAGACCGCCGGTCTCGGCTTTGTGAGCGGCTCGGCGACGAACACGCAGATCGCAACCGACGGGACGCGGAAGGGCTATTTCTTCCGCACCGTTCCCCCGGACCGGGTGCAGAGCTCTGCGGTCGCCAACTTCATCGCAAAGGCGAAGAAGTGGAAGCGGGTTTACATCATCGACGACCAGGAGGCGTACTCGACCGGCCTGGCAGACGAGTCGCAGGCCAAGCTCCGGAGTGCGGGCGTCACGGTCAAGCGCGACGGCGTCAACCAGAACCAGTCCGACTTCTCGTCGGTGATCGCGAAGATCCCGCGCAACTACCAGGTGGTCTACTTGCCGTGGCAGCTGCCTCCGAAGGCGCAGGCCTTCGGTCGCCAGTTGAAGCAGGCCGGCAAGGGGAACATCGCGCTGATGGGATCGGACGGCCTGTACGACACGGCGTTCTCGGGTCTCGGGAAGAACGTGTACGACACGATGTTCCCGGTCAACCCGCGGGCCAAGGTCGTCAAGTCGTACAAGAAGGCCCACAAGGGCGTCGGTGACTTCTTCGGCGCTCCGAGCTTCGCGGCGACTCAGGTGATCGCCGGTGCGCTCGACCGGGCCTGCAAGAACAAGACGGCCACTCGGACCGAGGTGCGCAGCCAGCTCAAGCGGACGCGCATCCGCGGCTCGGTGCTCGGGCTGCCGATTAAGTTCGACAAGAACGGCGACCTCCGAGGAGGCTCGTTCGGCGTCTACAAGTCGGATGGGAAGAACTTCCAGCCGGTCTAGCAGCCGAACTCGATCAAGGAACAAGCACGCGGCCCATCCCTGTGGTGGGCCGCGTGTGTTTTGTCTCCAAGAAACCCGGTCGAACGAGACGCCCTGGGTTCGTCCCTGAGCGTGAACCCGAAATGTGGGAACCTAAGCGCCCCCGTGGACTGGATTGGCGTCAACTGGCTGCAGTTCTGGGAGTTGACCGTCAGCGGTATCACGCTCGGCAGCGTGTACGCCCTGATCGCGCTCGGCTACTCGATGGTGTACGGGATCCTGAAGCTCCTCAACTTCGCTCACGGCGACGTGTACATGGTTGGGGCTTTCATCGGCTACTACGCTCTCCAGGGGCTGGGCGGGGCCAGCAAGCCGTTCATCACGGGCTGGTTCGTCGTTGCAGCGATGTTCCTTGCCGCGATGTTGGGCTGCGGCGTGCTGGGCGTGATGATCGAGCGCTTCGCGTACCGGCCGCTCCGGAATGCTCCTCGCATCGCCCCCTTGATCAGCGCGCTCGGGGTCTCGATCTTCCTCCAGAACACCGCGCTGCTCCTGTTCGGCCCCGAGTTTCGTGACTACGAGATCTTCACTCTGATCGGAGGGTCTGAAGGGATTCTCAAGACCTACCGGGTCGGGAACGTCTACTTCTCGATCACCCAGCTGCTGACGGTGCTGTCCTCCGTAGGGCTGATGGTCGGCCTGACCTTGCTCGTGGCCCGCACCCCGATCGGAAAGGCCATGCGCGCGACATCGTACGACCGCGAGGCCGCTTCGATGATGGGGATCAACGTCGACCGGGTGATCGCGACGACCTTCTTCATCGGCTCGGCCCTCGCCGGCGCTGCGGGGGTCATGTTCGGGATCGTCTTCGGCCAGATCTTCCACCAGATGGGCTTCATCGCGGGCCTCAAGGGCTTCACGGCCGCCGTCGTGGGGGGCATCGGCAGCATCCCGGGCGCGATGCTGGGCGGGCTCGTGATCGGCCTCGCTGAGTCGTACTCCGCCGGTTACCTGCCACAGGGCTCGACGTTCGCGACTCTCTACGTCTTCATCCTCCTGATCGCAGTCATCCTGATCCGGCCGAGCGGTCTGCTCGGCGTGGCGGACATCAAGAAGGTCTAGCCGGTGAGCGACACGCCACCATCTGAACCGCGGCCACCCGACGAGGTCCCGAAGACCGACCCCCCCGAGCGCCCCGACTCGGGTGACCGGCCGCGCGTCGGGGTCGACGAGTGGGTCGCGAGTCACGAAGAGCGCCGCGAGCGGGGCACGGGCTTCTACCCCTGGGCGCTCGACCTGTGGGAGCGCCTCCCCGCGATCGCCAAGCTCGCCGTCTTCGTGGTTCCCGCCGGCTTCTTCCCGCTCATGTCCAGCAACCCGAATCTCTTCCGCTACGGGATCGTGACGCTGATCTACGCCCTGCTGGCGCTGGGGCTCAACATCGTGGTCGGGTACGCCGGGCTGCTCGATCTCGGCTACGTCGCCTTCCTGGGGTTCGGGGCCTACTTCTACGGCTTCCTCGCCTCGAACCACAGTGGGCGTCACTGGCAGGCGGAGGTCGCGATCCCGCTCGTCGTCGCGACTACGGCTTTGCTGGGCCTGCTCCTCGGCCTTCCTTCGAGGCGTCTCGTCGGCGACTACCTCGCGATCGTGACCCTGTTCTTCCTCCAGGCGTTCGCCGTCTTCGTGAACAACGCCAACCGGATCGACTTCCCGTACGTGGGCAAGACGGACGTCACCGGTGGCCCGAACGGCCTCGACCAGATCGACCCCCTCAATCTCTTCGGTTGGAAGCTCAACTCGAATACCGAGTACTACTACTTCGCCCTGATCACGTTCGCGATCGTGATGGGAGGGCTCTACCTGCTGAGCGACTCCCGGACGGGGCGCGCCCTCCGTGCTCTGCGCGAGGATCCGCTGGCGGCGGAGGCGATGAGCATCCCGGTGAACAGGCTCAAGCTGCTCGCGTTTGCTCTCGGCGCCGCGACGGCAGGCTTCGTGGGCGTGATCTGGGGGGCCGTCTACACCGGCGCTTTCCCGACCGACTTCGACGTTCCACTCCTGATCACGGTCTACGCCGTGCTGCTGCTCGGAGGGGCGGGCAGCCTGGGCGGCGTCGTCTTCGGCGCGATCGTGATCAACGTTGTCCCGGAGCTCCTGCGCGACCCCAACAACGCGCGTTGGATCTTCTACGGCGCGATCGTGCTGGGCCTCGCCTTTGGGCTTCGGCCCTGGCGTCGTGCCGCCGCCATGGTCGTGGGCCTGATCGCGTTCGGACTGGCGGTCCACGCGATCGCGGATGCGGCTTGGCCTCGGATGACCGCGAGGCACATCGGCGGTTCGTCCTCGACCACCGGTGAGGCGCTGACCGATTTCTTGAACAATTGGATGCTCCTCCCGAGCCACCCGAGGCAGATCGCCAACGTGGCCTTCGTGCTCGCGATCGTCATCGGCGTGTTGCTGCGCGAGCTGCCACAGCACTGGCGGACGATCATGCTCGTGCCAACGCTCTACATCGCCGCCTTCGCCTGGGAGAACCGGCTGATCCAGGAGACGGCCGGCGCCACTCGCCTGATCCTGCTCGGCGCCCTGCTCGTCGTGCTCATGAACGCGCGCCCGCAAGGGCTGTTCGGCACCGCACGAGTGGAGATCGTGTGAACGAGACCGAACGCCGGCCCCTGCTCGAGGTTCAGAAGGTCTCGAAGTCCTTCGGCGGCCTCAACGTGATCAGCGAGCTCGACCTCCACGTCAACGACGGCGAGGTCGTGAGCGTGATCGGGCCGAACGGCGCCGGTAAGACGACCCTCTTCAACCTGATCACCGGGATCTTCGAGCCGGACGACGGCCAGATCCTTCTCGACGGCGACAGCCTCGTCGGCTTCCAGCCGCACACGATCACGCAGCGTGGCGTCGCCCGGACGTTCCAGACGCTGCGCCTGTTCCTCAACATGACCGTGAAGGAGAACGTGATGGCGGCTGCCTACGGACACACGAAGGCCACCGTCGTCGAGTCGATCCTTCGTCTGCCGCGGGCACGTCGGGAGGAGAAGGCGATCCACCAGCTCGCGGAGGAGAAGCTCGCCTTCTTCGGCCAGCGGTTGATGGGCTACCGCTGGAACCAGCCTGCTTACAGCCTCTCGTATGCGAACCGCCGGCGTCTCGAGATCGCGCGCGCGATGGCGACGAACCCGCGCATCCTGCTTCTGGACGAGCCCGCGGCCGGAATGAACCCGAAGGAGACGCACGAGATCACGGAGCTGATCGGCAAGCTCAGGGACGACGCTGGCTACACGATCCTCGTGATCGAGCACGATATGCACGTCGTCGAGGGGATCTCCAACCGTGTCGTGGCGCTCGACCACGGCGTCAAGATCGCCGAGGGGTCGTTCGACGAGGTCGCCACGAACCCACGGGTCGTGGAGGCGTATATCGGTCTGAGAGGGGAGGCCGCGTGAGTGAATCGGGCGCCGACGGCCGGCCGCTGCTCCGGCTCGAGGGGATCAACACCTACTACGGCGAGATCCACATCCTCCAGGACATGTCGCTCCAGGTCGGCGAGGGCGAGCTCGTCTGCCTCCTGGGCGGAAACGCCTCGGGTAAGTCGACCACGCTGAAGACGATCCTCGGAATCGTGGAGCCTCGCACCGGGACGGTCGAGTTCGCAGGCGAGGACATGACCGGCCGCTCGACGAGCCACCGGATCTCCCGCGGGATCGCGATCGTTCCCGAAAACCGGCGCCTGTTCGCGCCGATGACCGTGCTCGAGAACCTCCAGATGGGCGCGTATCTCCGCGGCGGCGGCACGAAGGAGGACTTCGACCGCGTGTACGAGCTGTTCCCCCTCCTCCATGACCGGCGCAAGCAGCTCGCCGGCACGATGTCGGGTGGCGAGCAGCAGATGGTGGCGATGGGGCGTGCGTTGATGGCGCGGCCGAAGCTCTTGCTGATGGACGAGCCGTCGATGGGGCTCGCGCCGATCCTCGTGGAGCGGAACTTCGAGATCATCAAGCAGGTGCACGAGTCGGGCGTCGCGATCCTCGTCGTCGAGCAGAACGCGAACATCTCGCTCTCGATCGCCGACCGCGGGTATGTGCTGCAGACTGGCCGCGTGGTGCTGGCGGACAAGGCCGAGGCGCTCTTGCAGGACGAGGGTCTCCGCAAAGCGTATTTGGGGCGATAGCGCTTCCCGACCGCATCCGGCACCGCTTTCCGATCTTCGAGCGGCGGGTCTACATCAACAGCTGCTCGCAGGGAGCCCTCTCGGACGCGGTGAGGGCGTCGTACGAGCAGTACCTGGCCGACTGGGACGAGTACGGAGCCCCGTGGGAGTACTGGGTCGAGCGAGCCGAGGCGGCGCGGGCGAGCTTTGCGAGCCTCGTCGGCGTCGACCCGGACGAGGTGGCGGTGACGACCTCGTTGTCGGCCGGCGTGAGCGCTCTGGCGACCGGGCTTCGTTACGCGAGCCGCTCCAAGGTAGTCCTGACGGACTGGGAGTTCCCGACGATCGGCCAGATCTGGCACGCGCAGGAGGCGCGGGGAGCCCGCGTCGTGCACGTGCGCGAGGCCGCCGACGGGACGATCCCGCTCGAGCACTTCGACGAGGCGATCGACGAGGACACGTTGCTCGTCTCGATCACGCACGTCTGCTACAGGAACGGGGCCATGCTCGACGTCGAGGGCGTCGTGCGGCTCGCGCATGAGCGAGGGGCGCTCGTCCTGCTCGACGCGTACCAGTCGATCGGCTCTCTGCCGGTCGACGCGCGGGCGCTGGACGTGGATTTCCTCGGCGCAGGCGTTCTGAAATACCTGCTCGGCTCGGCCGGCCTGGCCTTTCTGTACGCGCGGCGCGAGCTTGTCGAGCGCGTCTGGCCGACGGCGACCGGCTGGTTCGCGGACCGGGACATTTTCGAGATGGACATTCACGACTACTCGCCTGCTTCGACCGCCAGGCGCTTCCAGTCGGGAACGCCGCCGATCCCCGCCATCTACGCGGGTATCGCGGGCATCGAGCTGATGAAGGAGATCGGCATTGCGGAGACGCGCGAGCACGTAAACGCGCTCAACGAGCAGCTGATCGCCGGCGTGGACGAGCTCGGTGGGCGCATCGTTACGCCGCGCGAGCCGGAGCGACGCGGCGCGCTCGTCTGCATCAAATCGACCGACGTGGAGAGGCTCGTCGCTGTGTTTGACGAGGCACGCGTCGTTGCCTCGTCCCGGGACGGGAACCTGCGCGTCTCCGCGCACGCGTACAACTCGGCGGACGACGTGCAGAACGTGCTCGGGCTCCTCGCCGAGAACCGGGGTCTCCTCGAGCCGTCGGTACGCTAGCGTCGTGAAAGAGGTGCTTGCCGACATCCAGCGCTGGCGCGCCCGCGGGGACGCAGTGGCGCTCGCGACGGTCGTCGCGACGAGGCGGTCGGCTCCGCGGCCGGTGGGGTCGAAGCTCGCGATCTCGGAGCACGGGGAGCTCGCCGGCTCGGTCTCCGGTGGGTGTGTCGAGAACGACGTCTACGAGCACGCGCGAGAGGTGCTCTCCTCCGGGAAGCCGAAGCTCCTGTCGTACGGCATCGCCGACGAGGAGGCCTGGGACGTGGGCCTACCGTGCGGCGGCGAGATCGACGTCTTCGTCGAGCGGCTCGAGTGACCCTGACCGAGCGCCTGCTCCAGGTGGCGGAGCGGGAGGAGCGGGCGGTTCTGTTCACGGTCGTGGACGGGGAGCGCATCGGCGCGCGGCTGCTCGTGCTCGAGGATGGAGAGCGCTACGGCGAGGGGCCGGAGAAGCTGAGCGAGCGCGTGGGCGAGCTCCTGCGGGGCGGCCGCAACCGGCTGCTCGAGGTCGGCGAGGAGAGGGTGTTCTGCGAGGTGTTCGGCCCTCCGCCACGGCTGCTCGTGTTCGGGGCCGTCGACACGGCCGAGGCTCTGTGCCGCGCGGCGAAGCTGCTCGGGTGGCAGGCGATCGTCGGCGACGCGCGCGGCAAGTTCGCGACGAAGGAGCGAATCCCGAGCGCCGACGAGCTGATCGTCGGCTGGCCCGAGGATGTGCTGGCACAGGTGCAGCCGGATCATGCGACCGCGGTCGTCGTCCTGACGCACGAGGATCGTTGGGACGTGCCCGCGCTCAAGGGGGCGCTGGCGACCGAGGCTTTCTACGTCGGCGCGCTTGGATCGCGCCGCAACCAGGAGCGCCGGCGCGAGCGTCTGCTCGCCGAAGGCGTGTCCGAGGAGGACATCGCCCGGATCGCAGGTCCGAGCGGCCTCGACATCGGCGCCGACACGCCGGCGGAGACCGGGCTCTCGATCCTGGCGGAGATCCTGGCCACGCGCGCGGGTCGTTCCGGCGGGTTCCTGCGCGCTTCGAAGGGCCGGATCCACGTGGAGCCCGAAGAGTCCGCCGCGCGTTAGAGGTACACGCGCGACAACGGGGTGCCCACCACCCCCTCCCGCCTGAAAGCGTAATTCCGAAATCGACGCGCGTCTGTACCCGAAGCGTGCTGAGAGCGCAACAACGAGACGCCGGGCACGATCCGAAAAAACCTCGTGCTTGCGGCGGTGATGGACGATCGTTTATACAGCCGTTCTATGCTGCTGCGGGAGGTCGAGTACGCGCGCCCAGAAAGCGTCGAAGACGCCGTCTGGCTGCTCGGTGAGAACGACAACGCGCGCGCGCTCGCCGGCGGCCAGACGCTGATCAACGTGATGAAGGCGCGAGCGGCGTCCCCTGACGTGCTGGTCGACCTGAACGGGCTTGAGGATCTGCGCGCGATCGAGCTCGGAGCAGACGGCACGCTGGAGCTCGGGGCGATGGTGACCTACACGCAGCTGCTGGGATCTGCAGAGGCGAAAGCCCGGCCAATCCTCGGCGAGGTCGTGTCGCAGATCGCCGACGTCCAGGTCCGGAACCGCGGGACAATCGGCGGCAACGTCTGCGCCAACGATCCCACCAACCACCTTCCACCGCTGATGGTCGCCTTGGGGGCGACGATGACGATCGCCGGTTCGGCCGGCGAGCGCACCGTGCCCGCGGCGGACTTCTTCCTCGGCGTGTACATGACCGCGGTCGCGCCGGGTGAGCTGCTGACGAAGATCACCGTCCCGCCCCCCCAGGGCGCGGGCGACGCTTTTGCGGCCGTCACGATCGGCCGGGACGGGACGTGCATCGTCAGCGTCGCGGCGACAGTGGACGGCGAAGCGCGAATGGCCGTCGGCTGCGTCGCGGCCACACCTGTGGTCATCACCTCGGAGGCGGAGGACGGCGCGGTCCGGGAAGCCGTCCGCGGCGCCGGTCTGGATCCGCCCGCCGACGTGCATGCCTCGGCTGACTACCGGCGCTCGATCGCCGAGGTGCTGGCTGCGCGTGCGGTAGCGGAAGCGTCGACGAGGAGGAAAGGCTGAGATGGCTGTGGAGGCGAGCCGAACGCATGACGTCGACGTGGAGATCAACGGAGAGCGCTACGAGCGAGAGGTCGACGCGAGGCGGCTGCTCGTGCACTTCATCCGCGACGACCTCGACCTGACCGGCACCCACGTCGGCTGCGACACGGGGAACTGCGGCGCTTGCACCGTGCTTGTCGACGGGCAAGCCGTGAAGAGCTGCATGATGCTCGCGGCCCAGGCCGATGGCGCGAAGATCGAGACGGTGGAGGGCCTCGCACAGGACGATGAGCTGCATCCCCTCCAGCAAGCTTTCAGTGACCACCACGCTCTGCAGTGCGGCTACTGCACGCCGGGCATGCTGATGAGCGCCGCACACCTGCTGCGGGAGAACAAGAGCCCGAGCGACGAGGAGATCCGCAAGGCGCTCCAGGGCAACATCTGCCGCTGCACCGGCTACGTGAACATCATCGAGGCCGTGAAGGCGGCGGCGGAAGGAGCCAGTTGACCGAGACCACCACCGTCACGCCCGAGCAAGCGATCGTCGTCGAGGAAGGTGAGGCACAGCGCGGCTTCGTCGGTGTCAACGTCCCGCGCAAGGAGGACAAGCGCCTGGTCCAGGGCGCAGGGCTCTTCTTCGACGACATCAAGCGACACAACATGGGCTACCTGCACTTTGTCCGCTCCCCGTACGCGCACGCCAAGATCAAATCGATCGACGTCTCCAAGGCCCTGGAGTTGGACGGCGTCTACGGAACGCTGACCGGAGACGAGGTCGCGATTCTCACAGACCCGTTCTTCGAGCTCTCGACCCCGCCCGGTGCCCACATCAAGGACTACGCGATCGCGGTCGGCAAGGCGCGGTTCGTGGGAGAGCCCGTCGCCGCCGTTGTTGCACGCACGCGGGAGCTGGCGGCCGACGCGGCTGAGCTGGTCGAGGTCGAGTACGAGCCGCTGCAGGCACTCGTCGACGGCCCGGCCGCTACGGACGAAGGTGCGCCGATCCTTCACGACGAGGCGGGTTCGAACGTCGTTTGGTCGGGTGTCTTCGACTGGGGTGACTACGAGGCAGCGAAGGCCGAGGCCGACCACGTGGTCAAGATCGACCGACTCCATTTCGAGCGCTTCTCCTCGACGCCGCTCGAGTGCTCCGGCTGCCTTGTCGAGTTCAACCGCGGCACCGGGCAGTGGACGATGTACTGCAATCATCAGATGCCCGGCGTCGGGGCGATCTGGATGGCCCCTGCGCTGCGCGTCGGGATCGACAAGCTCCGTTTCGTCACGCAGGACATCGGCGGGGCATTCGGCAACAAGATCTGCCTCCACCCGCATTTCGTGGCGTGCTGCCTGCTCGCTCGCAAGCTCAACCGTCCCGTGCAGTGGACCGAGTGGCGTACCGACCAGCACATGGCCAACGCGCACGGCAACGAACGCACCTTCCTCGACGTCGAGGTACCCGTGAAGAAGGACGGAACGATGCTCGGGTTCTCGGTGCGCGCGGTCGACGACTGCGGCGCCTTCCCTCGGTACGAGCCCCTCGGCGCGATCATCTGGGCGCAGGTCACTCCGGGCTGCTACCGCTGGCGGAACATCCGCGTCGACTTCACCCAGGTGTGCACGAACAAGTCACCCGTCAGCCCGAACCGCGGCTATTCGCGCATGCAGCACCTCTGGCTGACCGAGCGCATCGTGGACATCGTTGCCGGCGAGCTCGAGCTCGATCCCGTCGAAGTCCGCAAGCTCAACTACGTGAAGACCGACGAGATGCCGTACGAGACGCCGAACGGGTGCATCTACGACTCCGGGGACTACGCACGCTGCCTGGACATCGCCCTCGAGCTGATCGACTACGCGTCGATCGAGGAGAAGCGGCGAGAGGCGGAGTCTCGCGGCAAGCTGCTCGGCATCGGGATCGGTTCGACGCTCGACTCGGGGACGAACAACTTCGGCCAGTCGATGATCCTCAACCCCGAGCTTCAGTTCTCGGGCAACAACGAGGTCGCGACGGTCAAGCTGGACATCTTCGGAGAGATCGTCGTCACGCTCGGCACGGTTCCCCAGGGCCAAGGGCACGAGACGACGGCCTCACAGGTGGTCGCCGACATCCTCGGTTGCACCCCGGACGACGTGAACGTACGCCCCGGGCACGACTCGTACTGGAATTCGCATGCCGGTTTCTCGGGCACCTATGCATCGCAGTTCGCCGTCACTGGCCTGGGCGCGGTCAAGGGCGCGACGGAGAAGCTCCGCGAGGAGATGAAGAAGCTGGGCTCAGTGGTTCTCGGCTGCTCCCCCGACGACCTCGAGCTGGCCGAGGCCCAGGTGCGGATGAAGGCGAACCACGAGGCAGCGCTGCCGTTCATGGCACTGGGCGCGATCCTCAATGCGAACAACGCCGGGCTGCCGGAGGACCTCGACGTCACGCTCAACTGCCGCTACGTCTACCGGCCCCCGTTCGAGAAGCCCGACCTCGAGCGGAAGTACGGCAACCTCACGCTCACCTACGCGACTCAGATCCATGCGTGCGTCGTGGAGATCGATCCCGAGACGGGCGCGTATGAGATCGTCGACTACGCTGCCGTGGACGACTGCGGCAACAGGATCCACCCGCAGATCGTCGAGGGTCAGGTACATGGTGCGACGGCGCAGGCCCTCGGAGCCGCTACGCACGAGCAGTTTGTCTACGACGAGGACGGGAACCTGCTGACTCCGAATTTCTACGACTACCACGTGCCCCACGCAATGGACATGCCGCCGATGAAGAACGGGTTCATCGAATCCGCCTCGCCTTTCACGCCGCTGGGCGCGAAAGGCATGGGTGAGGGGGGTGGGGCCGGGATCCACGCCGTCTGTGCCGCCCTCCAGGACGCGCTGCGCACCCGCGGCAAGCCGATCGTCTACGACAGCTGCAACCCCTACCACCGTGTGTGGGAGATGCTCCAGAACCCCGAGGAGACGAGGAAGCTCGTGGAGGTGACCGGAGCGTGAAGGTCGAAGGGACGCGCAAGTTCGACGCGCCGCCTCAGACGGTCTGGGACGTCCTCAACGACCCGGGACAGATGGCGAAGCTGATGCCGGGCGTCGACAGCTTCGAGGTCCAGGACGACAGGCACTGGACCGCGAAGGTGAAGATCCCGCTCGGGCTCGGCGCCATGCCGATGACGATCAAGTTCGAGAAGATCGAGGAGCGCCCGATCGAGTACGCCGCACTGAACGCGAAGGGCCAGGGCGTCGGGGCGATGATGAACCTCGACACGAAGTTCCACCTCAGCGAGGCGGACGGCGGCACCGAGATGAAATGGGAGGCCGACGTCAAGATCGCGGGGCCGGTTGGGTCGATGGGCCAGCGCGTCCTCCAGCCGATCGTCAATCAACAGGTCGGAAACGTGCTCAACGCGCTCGAGAAGCAGGTCGAGGAGGCGAAGACAGGTGCCTGAGCCGGGCGAGGCCTCGAGCTCCGAGCTGGGGAACGCCGGCTCGGAGGACTCGGCCACCTAGGTCGTAGCTGAGAAGATCCGGGCAGATGAGCCAGCCGTTTCGGATCGGCGTGATGCAGCTGACCATGGAGCCCGTCGACGAGATGCTGGCGTCGGCACGCGCGATGGACGAAGCGGGCATGGACACGATCTGGCTCGCGGAGGCCTACCCGTGGTGGCGCAAGCACCAGATGGAGGCGCGCTCGTCCACGGTCGTCTCGGCGCTGATCGCCCAGGCGACGAAGCGCCTGACCGTCGGTTGGGGAATCATCTCGCCGTATACCCGTCACCCCGTTCAGGTGGCGATGGACGCCCGCGTGGTGCAGGAGGTGGCGGGGCCGGAGCGCTTCATCCTCGGCTTCGGGACGTCGAAGATCTTCCTCAACAACACGCGCTCCGACGGGCCTCCCAAGGTCACGAAGCCGCTCGCGCACATGCGCGACTCGGTTGAGATCGTGCGGGGCGTGCTCGGTGGCAAGCGGTTCGAGTACGACGGCAAGGTCTACAGCGCTGACGTGCCCGCGCTATCGCCGGAGGCACACTCGCCCAACGGCGGCGTTCCCGTCTACGTGGCGGGTACGGCGCCGCTGATGCAGCAGTTGGGCGGCGAGATCTCCGACGGCGTGCTGACGCCCTCGATCACGACGCCCGACTTCGTCCGTTACACCCGAGGGAACATCAAGCAGGGCGCGGCGAAGTCAGGGCGTGACCCTGACGACGTCGACCTCGGCTGCACGATCGTCGCCTCGATCGGCGAGGACCGGGACGAGGGCCGCGATGGCGCGCGCGAGATCGCCGGCATGTACCTCGCGAACAAGGTGCAGAACATCAAGGGCGCCGCCGACACGCTGCTCGATCTCGCAGGGATCGACGTCGAGCAGATCCGCCCGGTCGCCGAGGCGATGGAGCAGGGCGGCCGCCTCGCGGCGAAGGAGAAGGTGACCGACGAGCTGCTCGACAAGTGCAAGCCGATCGCCGGCACCCCGGCCGACTGCATCACGGCGATCGAGGAATACCGGGACGCCGGCTGCACGCACGTGATGCTGGAGCTGTGGGGCGCCAAGCGGCACGAGCAGATCCGCCTCTTCGGCGAGAAAGTGCTGCCGCAGTTCCGGTCGTGAGCGAGATCCGGATCGACGAGCGGCGACTGGTCGGCCTCGCGATCGAGGCCGTCTCGATCCCGAGCTTCACGGGCTCCGAGCAGGCGATGGCCGAGTACATGGGGGGCGTGCTCGAGGAGCTGGGCCTTCAGGTGCAGTGGCAGCAAGTGGAAGACCGGCGTGCGAACGTCCTGGGGACGCTGGCCGGCGAGGGCGGGGGGCCGACGCTGATGTTCAACGGCCACATGGACACCTCGTACTCGGGCCGTGAGCCCTGGCTGGCCGGGATCCCCGGTTTCCAGCCCGAAGGGTTCGAGCGCGACGGGCGCATCTACGGGCTCGGGATCTCGAACATGAAAGGCGCGCTTGCCTGCTACGTCGAGGCCGTCCGGGCGGTACAGGACGCCGGCGTGCGCTTGCGCGGCGACGTGATGATCGCGGCGGTCGCCGGCGAGATCGAGAAGACGCAGCAGGGCGACGCGCAGGGCGCCGAGTACCGCGGCTATGCGGCCGGGTCGCGCTATCTCGTCGGACACGGAGGCGCGGCCGACATGTGCATCCTCGGTGAGCCGACCGAGAACAAAGTCGTGCTCGCCCACTTCGGCTCGCTGTGGCTGCGGCTCTCGACGCAGGGACCGTTCATCCACACCGCCTTCAGCGAAGGGCGGCGCGACGAGAACTCGATCCTGCGCATGCGGCCGGTGCTCGAGCGCGTGCTGGAGTGGCTGCCGTCGTGGGAGGAGGAGATGAGCTACGACGGCGTGCGCGGCGTCGCGAACGTCGGCTCGATCGAGGGCGGCTTCGGGTGGCGGGCTTCCCGCACGCCTCATCGCACCGACCTCTACCTCGATCTGCGCGTGCCGCCCGACGTCCAGATGGCCGAGGCGCGCCGCAAGGCGCTCGAGTTCGCCCGCTCGCTGGAGGGCGTCGAGGCCGAGGTTTATGTGACCGCGCCGGGCGCGACGATCGACGAGGCCCATCCCCTCGTCGCCGCCCTCGACGCTTCCCACGCGGAGGTTTTCGGCTCACCGCCCGAGCGGGACGTCACGCGCTGGTTCTCGGACGCGTCCGTCCTCACGCGCTACGGGATCGAGACCGTGAACTACGGCACCTCGAGCGGCCTTCCGGATGCGGAGCTGGGCGAGAATCTGGCCATCGACGGTCTCGTGAAGACGGCGGAGGTCTACGCGCGCGCGGCGCTGAAGGTGTGCGGGGTCGCGTGAGCGACGACGTCTACACGCTCCCGCCGAACCTGCCCGTGCCGGAGGACGACGGTGCTGCCGACCACCTGGTCGGGGCGATGCTTCCCCAGCTGACGCTGGAGTCGTCGCAAGGGCCGGTGTCGATGCGGGCGCTGTCGCAGGAGCTCCTTGTGCTGTACGTGTATCCGCGCGCCGGAAAGCCGGGGATGCCGTCGCCGGAGGGCTGGGACGAAATACCGGGTGCGCGGGGCTGCACGCCGCAGTCGCTCGGCTTCCGTGAGACGTATCCCCGCTTCCAAGAGCTCGGAGCGGCGGTCGCCGGCGTCTCCGCCCAGTCACTGGACGACCAGCAGGAGTTCGCCGAGCGCAACGAGATTTCATACCCGGTGATCGCTGATCCCGAGCTGCGGCTCGGCGCCGCGTTACAGCTTCCGACTTTCCAAGCGGAGGGGCAGACGCTGTACAAGCGGCTCGGGCTCGTCGTCCGGGGCTGCGCGGTCGCGAAGGTGTTCTACCCCGTGTTCCCGCCGGACGAGAACGCGCGCGAGGTGCTGAGCTGGTTGAAGGAGAACGCGTGAAGCTCGTGACCTTTGACGACGGGCGGGTCGGTCGTGTCCAGGACGACAAGGTGGCCGTGCTCGACGCCCCGAGCATGCGCAAGTACTTCGAGGGCGGGCAGGTCGCGCGGACGACGGGCGAGGAGCTGGAGCTTGCCGAGGTCAGGCTTCGTGCACCGATTGTCCCGAAGAAGTTCTTTCACACCGCCGGAAACTTCCGCGAGCACGAGGAGGAGTCCAAGCGCGTCGACTGGTCGCACAAGATCGCGCCGTGGATCGTCTTCTTCCAAAACGTGGACGCGATCATCGGCCCGGACGAGCCGGTCGTGTATCCCGAGCACCTGACCGAGGAGTTGGACTACGAGCTCGAGCTCGCCGTGGTGATCTCCAAGCCGGGCAAGTGGTTCGGCGTGGAGGAGGCGAGCGATTACATCGGCGGCTACGTGATCTTCAACGACATCACCGCGCGCGACATCCAGCGCCGCGAGATGGAGTCCGGCGTCTTCTCGTTCTGCAAGGCGATCGACACCTTTTGCCCACTCGGACCGTGGATCGTGACGCCTGACGAAATTCCGGACCCGCACGATCTAGCCATGACGCTGCGCGTGAACGGGGAGGAGCGACAGACCTCGCACTCGAGCCGAATGTCGGTGACGATCCCGGAGATCCTGGCGCACTATTCGGCGCTCGGCTACAGCGCGGGAGATGTGGTCTCGACCGGCACAGTGTCCGGCGTGGCAGGGTTCAGCGAGGACCCTGCGTCGCTCTATCTGAAGCCGGGCGACGTCATGGAGTGCGAGATCGAAGGCGTCGGGATCCTGCGCAACCCGGTCATCTCCTGGCAGCAAGCCCACGGCGAGCCCCCGCCGGAGCGACTCCGCTCGTGACCGTTTCGACCATGTCCGAGCGCGCCCCCACCCTCTTGGGTGGGGTAGCTTCCCGCCGCCCTCGGAGTCGACGATACCGGCAGAGGCGCCACGTGTCTGTGCCGTGTCCGTGACGATTCGGTGACTTCTTGAGGTGGCCCCGGGACGACGCGAAGCTCGACCGCGTACGGGCGCTGATGGCCGACCAGGAGCTCGACGCGCTCGTCGTCCGAGCCCCCGACAACGTGCTCTACCTGACCAACTTCTGGGGCATGAAGGGCTACGACGCCGTGGTCTTCCCCCGCGAAGGTGATCCCGTGCTCGTCACGCTCCAGACTTCGGAGGCCGACGCTGCCCAAACTGCCTGGGCCGATGACCTCCGGCTCTTCGGGCTCTACGACCCGGACGACGCGCGTCCGCCCGGCGCCCGCTCGCTCGGCCTGGCGAACGAGGCGTCGAGTGAATACCCGCGGATCGGCCTCGAGCTGTCGCTCGGCACCCAAGGGGCGGACCGCATGGTCGGTGAGCCCACCACCTACACGAAGGCTTGGTTCGACACCTGGCCGGATGGGGCGGACGCCACGCCGCTCCTCAACGCGGCTCGAGCGATCAAGACCCCGCAGGAGCTCGAGCGCATGCGCATCGCGAACGAGATCGCGGCCTCCGCGATGGACTACGTCAAGGAGCACCTCCGGCCCGGGATGACCGAATGTGAGGCTGCTGCGCTGTGGCAGGGCCACGTCCACAGCCAGGGGACGAAGCGAGACGACGTCGATCTCGCGCTCGGCTTCTCGCTCGTCTGGTCGGGGCCGGGCATCCGCACCTTCACGGCCACCTCGGACCGGCCGATCCAGGCCAACGAGCCGACCTTGTTCGAGATCTGGGTCTGCGCCGACGGCTACTGGTGCGATCACACGAAGAACGTGTGTCCCGGCGAGCTGGACGCGCGGTACGACGAGCTGCTCGACCAACTGCTGGCCGTCTACGGCGCGGCGCTCGGCCAGCTCAAGCCCGGAGCGAGTCTCGCCGACCTCGACCGACTCGTCCGCGAGGCGATCGCGGAGGCCGGCTATCCGGGGCAGCCGAGCCATCCAATCGCCCACGGGGTCGGCGCCCGGGCGCACGAGCCGCCGTACGCCCACCAGGCCGCCGCCGGCACGATCGAGGAGAACATGGTGCTCGCGATCGAGCCGGGCATCTACTGGCCCGAAGGCGGCGGGCTGCGGCTCGAGGACAACTTCCACGTCACCGCGGGCGGCCCCGAGCAGCTGTCCTCGTTTCCGGACGACTTCCGATGAGCGATCGGATCTGGACCGGCGAGATCAATCGGGAGTCGACCATCGACGCCGAGGTCGGCTTCTACGACACGACGTTGCGGGACGGCGAGCAAACCGTCGGCGTCGTTCTCGACCCCGAGCAGAAACTGGAGATTGCCCAGGGGCTGGACGCCCTCGGCGTCGAGCGGATCGAGGCGGGCTTCCCGCGTGTCAGCGCCGAGGATGAGCGGGCGTTCAGACTGGTCCTGGAGGCGGGCCTCGAGGCCGAGATCTGGGGCTTCTCGCGCGCGGTGCCCGCGGACCTCGACGCGCTCGTCGAGCTGGGCGTTCAGGCCGCGGTCGTCGAATCTCCCATCTCCGACCTGAAGCTCGACGCCCTCGGTCGCTCCAGGGACGAGATGTTGAAGCGCATCACCGACGGTGTCGCCTACGCCGTTCGCAACGGGATCAAGGTCGCGTTCTTCGGAGTCGACGGTACTCGCGCAGATCCCGCGTTCTTCGAGCAGGTCTACAAGAGCGCCGTCGAGGCCGGCGCGCAGGAGGTCGTCGTCGTGGACACGATCGGGGTTGCGACTCCGGAGGCGGTGGAGTCCCTGGTCGCCAGCACGAGAGAATGGGTGGGGCCGGAGATCCCGATCCAGTTTCACGGCCACAACGACTTCGGCCTCGCGACCGCTTCGGCGGTGGCTGCCGTCCGGGCCGGCGCGCGCTGGATCCAGGGCACGATCAACGGCATGGGGGAGCGGGCCGGCAATGCGAACATCGGCGAGGTCGCCCTCACGCTGCACGCGCTCTACGGGGTGCGGACGAACCTCAGGCTCGAGCGTGTGCGCGACATCTCGGCGCGTGTCCGCGAGCTGTCGGGCTATGAGCTCGAGCCCTGGAAGCCGGTCGTCGGCGAGAACCTCTTTGTTCGCGAGAGCGGAGCGGTCGCGAGTCAGTTCCACGATCCCCCCGCGATCGAGCCATACTCCTCGGAGCTCGTTGGGGCCGAGCGGGCGATCGTCCTCGGCAAGAAGAGCGGCCTCGACTCGATCAGGATCAAGGCCGAGGAGCTCGGTCTCAACCTGGACGAGAACCGCCAGCGCCAGCTGCTCGTACGGGTGAAGGAAGAGGGAACCACGAAACGGCGCGTGCTCACGGACGACGAGTTCCGTGGGCTCGCGCAAGAGCTTCGCGGTTGACAGCGCATGCGCCGGGGCGAGAGCATCGGCGTCCGAACGACGAACAGGAGGAGCGGAATGAGGTCTAAGAAGTACGTGATCGCCGGCTTCGGGTTGCTCGCAGCCGCCGTGGCGCTCGCCGCGCTCGGCGCTTCGACGGCATCGGGCCACGGGAAACGCAGCAGCGCGAAGACGCTCGTGATCGGCGCTGCGCTCGACCTTTCCAATCAGATGTCGCCGTTCGACGGTCCGGCGCTCAAGGCGGCGCAACTCGAGGCGAAGAAGATCAACTCCAGGGGCGGCGCGAACAAGATGAAGATCCAGATCAAGGTTTGCGACCACGGGTTGGTTCCGGCCAAGGGAACCTCCTGCGCCCAGAAGTTGATCAGCCAGGGCGCAAAGATCCTCCTCGTCACTTGCGACGTCGATTACGCGACGCCTGCGGCAACGGTCGCGCTGAGTAAGAAGTTGCTGACCGTGGCGCCGTGCATCGGCACCGACCAGATGGGGCCGAAACGGTTCGGCTCGAAGCTCGGGAAGCTCGCGTTCAGCTTCGGCAACGTGGCGCAAGATGAGGGCGCCGCGATGGCCGAGATTGCGATCCAGAAGAAGTGGAAGCGAGCTTTCGTCGTCACGGACAACCTGCTCGTCTACTTCAAGAACGTGACGCAGGCGTTCACGAAGCGCTACAAGCAGCTCGGCGGCAAGGTCGTCAAGACCGAGAGCTTCAAGAACGGCGACAAGACGATTGGCGCTGTCGCGAGGCGTGCCGCGGCCACGAACGCCCAGGTGATCGCCACCTCCACGGCGTTCGGCGACTGGCCCGCGTTCTTCGCCGGCGTTCGGAGTGCCGGCGGCAACCAGGTGATCATGAACTCCTGGGCCGGGGACGGGAACTACTGGTATCCGAAGGGCGTGAAGGTCTCCAAGTACTGGTACGTGACCTTCGCCTCCGTTTTCGGCGATGACCCGAGCAAGGCAGTGCGGCGGCTGATCGCGCAGATGAAGGCAGGCGGTGCAGCGCCTGGAACCGGCGGCTTCCTGCCCGGTGCGGGCGCGATCGACGCGATCGCGGCGGCGGTCAAGAAGACCAAGAGCACGAACGGGAACAAGCTGGCCGACGCGTTCCTGCACTTCAAGAAGCAGGCGACGATCTCGGGAAAGGTCAGCTTCACGAAGAAGTTCCACACGGTGTTCGGTCGCGCATACCGCGTGATCGAGGTCCAGAACAACAAGCCACGTTTCAGAAGGCTTTACACGGCGAAGAAGCCGGCGAACATCGGCTGAAGGGCGCGTAGCGATCGCGTGAGCGACGCGCCCTCTGCTGCCTCGACTCGGTGGCCCGGGGAGATTCTCCGGGCCACCGGCGTCTCCCGCTCGTTCGAGGGCGTCCGTGCGCTGGACGACGTCACGATCGAGCTGCACCGGCGGGAGATCGTTGGGCTGATCGGGCCAAACGGAGCCGGCAAGACGACGCTCGTGAACCTGCTCAGCGGGTTCGACTTTCCCGACGCCGGGGCGGTCGCGATCGGAGAGACCGAGATCACGCGCTGGAAGCCTCCCCGGCGCGGCCGGTCCGGCCTGGCGCGCACGTTCCAGCACAGCAGGTCGTTCGCGGGCCTGTCGGTGCGGGAAAACGTCGAGGTCGCCGCCCTGGGCTCGGGGGCGTCGGCGCGGCAGGCTCGGAACCGCGGTGCCGAGCTGTTGCATCGCCTTGGGCTGAGCGAGCGCGCGGAGGCGCCCGCCAGCTCGCTTCCGCATGGCGACGAGCGGAAGCTTGGTGTCGCCCGTGCCCTCGCCACAGAGCCCCGCTTCCTGCTGCTCGACGAGCCGGGCGCGGGGCTGCCGGAGCCCGAGGTTCCGGACGTATCGGAGCTCGTCCGCGCGGTGCGAGACGACCTCGACGTGGGTGTGCTCCTGATCGATCACAACATGGCGATGATCATGGGCATCTGCGACCGGATCCAGGTGCTCGACCAGGGCCGGACGCTCGCGGACGGAACCCCGGATGAGATTCGCAGGAACCTCGATGTCGCCGCGGCCTATCTCGGCGACAGCGCCGTCCAGGAGGGCAGCGATGGCGACTGAGGCGCTGCTCGAGCTGGAGGAGCTCGAGGTCCGCTACGGATCCGTGCCCGCGGTCAGAAAGCTCAGCCTCCAGGTGCAGAGGGGGGAGATCGTCGGACTGATCGGTCCGAATGGGGCGGGGAAGACGACGACTCTGCACGCGATCATGGGCGTCGTACGTCCCTCCGGCGGCGCCATCCGGCTGGGCGGCCGGTCGATCCACGGTTTCGCCCCGGAGCGCGTCGCGCGGGCCGGCGTGGCGGTCGTCCCGGAAGGCCGCCAGATCTACGCCGACATGACGGTGGAGGAGAACCTCCGGCTCGGGCTCGTCGGGCGGCGCAACGGCAATGGCTCGGGCAGCCCGTTCGAACGCGTCTTCACGCTGTTCCCGGTCGTTCGAGAGTTCCTGCACCGCCGCGCCGGTGCGCTCTCCGGCGGCCAACAGCAGCAGCTCGCGATTGCACGCGCGCTCGTCGCCGACCCCGATGTCCTCCTCCTTGACGAACCGTCGCTCGGGCTGGCCCCGAAGCTCGTCGACACCGTCTTCGGGGCACTGGCGGAGATCCGGGACAGCGGCATCGGCGCACTGCTCGTCGAGCAGCGAGCACAGCGCACAGTCGGGTTTGCCGACCGCACGTATGTGCTTGCGAACGGCGAGATCCGCGCGACGCTAGGCCCGGCCGACGCGAACGATACGGATCGCCTGGTCGAGGCCTACTTCGGGTCATGAACTGGCTCCAGACGCTCGTCGACGCGATCGGGCTCGGTTCCGTCTATGCGCTGATGGCGGTTGGGATCGGACTGGTCTTCGGAGTCATGCGCCTGGTCAACTTCGCCTACGGCCAGCTGATCATGGCGGGCGCCTACGCGCTCGCGTTCACCGACTCCTGGGGCGATCCCCTCAGCATTGCCGCGTGTCTCGCAGTCGTGATCGCGCTCTCGTTGCTGATGGAGCTCGTGGCGTTCCGGCGTCTGCGCAATGCCTCGCCGGCGACGATGCTCGCGGCCACGTTCGCGATCAGCTTCCTGCTCCAGAGCATTGCGCTGCTGCGCTACTCGTTCGCGAACAAGCCGATCGGCGACACGGCCGGAACCCTGTCTGAGCTGAACCGGTCCTTCGTCGTCGGATCCGCCCGGATCCAGTGGGTCACGATCGTGGCGATCGTCGTGGCGGTCGTCACACTGGGCGCCCTCGCGCTGTTCCTCAACCGGACGAGCATCGGCCTCCAGATGCGGGCCGCGGCGGCTGATTTTCGGACGGCCCGCATGCTGGGCGTCCGTGCCAACACCGTGATTCTGCTCGCGTGCGTGCTGTCCGGGATCCTCGCTGCGATCGCGGCGGTGATCCTCGTGGTGCAAACGCCGCTCGTGACGCCCGACTTCGCCCTGCGGGACACGATCATCGTCCTCGTCGGCATCGTCGTCGGTGGCATCGACCGGCTCGTTCCCGCGACGCTCGGCGGCTTCTTCATCGGCTTCACGACCGGCTTTCTCGGGGACGCGCTGCCGGCTGGGAGCCGCGTCTACCTGCCGTCGGCCGTGTTCGGGCTGGTGGTCGTCGTGCTGCTGCTACGGCCGACCGGCCTCTTCACGCTCTTCAACAAGCCATCGGCCCAGCGCGTATGAGACGCCTGCGCCTTCCACTTGAGCTGATCGCGCCCTGCGCTCTCGTCCTGGCGGTCGGCCTGGGCGGAAAGCTGACCTCGGTGGGGACGCAGACCCAGTTCTGGAACGCGCTCGTCAACGTGACGATCGTGGTGGCGCTGTACGTCTTCGTCGGCAACTCGGGAGTGCTCTCGTTCGGACACATCAGCTTCGTCGCGCTCGGCGCGTTCGCGGCGGGTCTGATGACCGTTGAGACCCTCGTCAAGCCGAACGTCATGCCCGAGCTGAACTCGTTTCTCGCGAAGCACTCGATCGCCAACGTGCCCTCGCTTCTGCTGGCCGCCGGTCTCGGGGCGCTGTTCGCGTTGCTCGTCGGGCTGCCTCTGATGCGGCTCTCCGGCCTCGCGGCAGGCATCGCCACCTTCGCCGTGCTGGAGATCACGCACAACGTGCTCCAGTACTGGACCGAGATCGGGCCCGGGGCGACGACGCTGGCCCTCGTGCCTCAGACGACGGCGTTCGGCCAGGCGACTCTGGGCGCCTTGATCGCAGTCGTCGTGGCGTTCGGCTACCAGAAGAGCCGCTGGGGCCGCCAGCTCCGGGCGACACGAGAGGACCCCGCCGCCGCGCAGGCTGCCGGCATCGATATCCACCGGCAGCGTCTGATCGCGTTCACGCTGAGCGGTGGCCTGGCGGGGCTCGCGGGCGGGCTTCTGGTTCACCTGCTCGGCAGCATCAACGTCGACCAGGTCTACCTCGATCTCACGTTCCTGACGCTGGCGATGCTGGTGGTCGGTGGCGCGCAGAGCCTGTTCGGCGCGGTCGTCGGGGCGCTCGGCGTCAGCTTGCTGGACACGTTTCTCGGGAACGCGGAGGACGGGACGCGACTGCTCGGCCTGAAGCTCGATTTCCCCGGCGGCGCGCGGCTGATCGGGGTCGCGGCGGCGATGGTGGTGGTGATCCTGCTGCGTCCAAGCGGCCTGACCGGCGGGAGGGAGTTTTCCTTCCGCCTCCCCCGCCGGCCGGCGAGCGGTCGGGCGGCTGCGGAGCCGCATTGAGCGAGTTCGACGCCGTTTTCGTCGGTAGCGGGATCAACTCGCTCGCGGGCGGTGCCCTTCTGGCGCGCGCGGGGTGGCGGGTCTGCGTGCTCGAGCGCAACGACTATCTCGGTGGCGCGATCAAGACGGCCGAGATCACCGAGCCCGGGTTCACGCACGAGGTTTTCGCGAGCTGGCATCCCTTGTTCGTGGGCTCACCCGCATACGCCGAGCTGAAGGACGAGCTCGCCGCGCGCGGGCTCGAATACCTGAATACGGAGCTCCCGACGGCGACGCTCTTCCCCGACGGCGAGAGCGCCTTCCTCACCACCTCGCTGGACGGCAACGTGGAGGAGTTCGAGCGGCAGGCGAGCGGCGACGGCGAGGCGTGGCGTCGTGCGCACGACGCGTTCATGACCAACGCGGATCTCGCGTTCGGCGTGCTCGGCACGGAGCTGTGGTCGCGTGAGGGGATCAAGCTCGGGCTGAAGGCCTACCGGCGCCTGGGCCGCGTCGGGCTACACCGGTTCAGCGGGGAGGTGGTCACGACCTGCAGGGACTGGCTGACCGAGACGTTTCGCTCGGAACGCGTGCACGGTCTGCTCGCGCCCTGGGTCTTGCACACGGGCCTTGGCCCGGACGCGGCCGTGTCGGGCTACATGACCCAGGTGATCGCGGTGGCTTTGCAGATGGGCGGGATGCCGGTCCCCCGCGGAGGTGGGAGCCGGCTCGTGGACGCTCTGGCGGGCGTGATCGAGGACGCGGGCGGCCACTGCCGCGTGTCGGCGGACGTCGAGCGCGTGCTCGTGGAGGATGGGCGCGCCGGCGGAATTCGGCTTGCAGAAGGGGAGACCGTGCGTGCCAGGCGCGCGGTGGTCTGCTGTGTGACGCCCAAGCAGCTCTACGGGCGGTTGCTCGCCGACGCGGCACCAGACGATGCACGTGCGGACGCTCGGCGCTTCCGCTTCGGGCGGGCCGAGATGCAGATTCACATGGCGCTCTCCGAGCGGCCGCGCTGGACGGGGGACGAGCGGCTGGGAAAAACGGCGATCGTGCACGTGACCCCCGGTCTCGACGGGGTCTCGAGAGCGGTCAACGAGGCGGAGCGGGGGCTGCTGCCGGCCGAGGCGACGATCGTGTGCGGCCAGCCGATGACGATGGACGAGAGTCGTGCGCCGGAGGCGAGCTGGATCCTGTGGCTCCAGCTGCAGGAGCTGCCGAGCATTCTCAGAGGAGACGCGGCCGGCGAGCTCGACGTCGGCGACGGTGCGTGGACCGAGGAGTTGCGTGAGCGGTACGCAGACCGGATTCAGGCCAGGCTCGCCCGGCAGATCTCGAACCTCGAATCCGCGCTGCTGAAGCGTGTCGTGCTCTCACCGGCCGATCTCGAAGCGGCCAACGTCAATTTCGAGGGCGGTGACATCTACTCGGGAGCGCTCGGCCTCGACCAGAACCTGGTCTGGCGCCCGCGCCCAGGGCTGCCCGGCCACCGCACCGCAGTGCCCGGCGTCTACCACGTTGGCGCGAGCACGCATCCGGGACCGGGGCTCGGTGCGGGCTCCGGGACGCTGGTGGCGAAGGACTTGTTGAAGCCCTCGCTCGGTGAGCGCCTGAGGGGGAGAGCCAGGCTCTGATGGCGGACCTACGGGTCTCGATCTGCGAGTTCACGACCGTCGGCGCGAGCTTCGAGGAGGACCTGGACGCGTATCGGGCGGCGGGGGCGGAGGGCATCGGGATCTGCGAGTTCAAGCTCGGCGACGACGCCGTCGAGCTCGAGCGGTTGCGCCGGAGCGGCTTGCGCGCCACACATTGCGTGCCAGCGGTGCCCTCGATCCTGCCCCTGCCGCTGATGGAGGGACCGGCGCACCCGGAGGAGCGTGTCGAGGCGATCTGCTCGTCGGTTCGGCGCCTGGCGGCGTACGACCCGGTGTGCGTGCACCTCCTCACGGGACCGCGGGGCGACCTGGCCGACGCCGAGGCGCGCGGCATCGCCGTCGACGGGCTGCGCCGGATCGCCGACGAGGCCGAGCGGGTCCGCGTGGTGATGGCCCTGGAGCCGATCCAGCGGGAGTTCGCGCACTTCTGGACGCTCGTCAGCACGTTGCGCGACGCGCAGGCGCTGATCCTGGAGGCGGAGCGTCCGTCCGTCCGGCTCTTGTTCGACACGTGGCACCTGTGGAACGACCCGGGGCTGGGAGGCGACATCTCGCGGTTCCACGACCGGCTCGCCGGCGTCCACGTCGCCGACTGGCGCGAGGACACGCGCAACACGAACGATCGGGCACTACCCGGCGACGGCGTGGCCGACCTGCCGGGGATCCTCGGCGCGCTGGACGGGGCGGGCTACGACGGCTGGTACGACGTCGAGATCTTCTCCGACGCCGAGCTGCCCGATTCGCTCTGGAAGCTCGATCCCGGCGACCTGGCTGCCCGGGCGGTCGAGAGCCTGCGCAGCGTGTGGAGCCGACGGATGCAGCCCAGCCTCGACGAGCAACGCAGATAAATAGGTCCCGCGCGCGCGTGAATCAATCCCCCACCCTTCTTGGGTGGGGCAAACACCCGCCTCCCTCGTCGATCGACGCTACCGGAGATTTTCGCGCGCGCGCGCGCCGAATCCGCGCCGATTTCGTCGCGGTCAGGCGGGCCGGGAGTCGCCGGGGGCGAAGATCCGCATCGGCAACCCGGCCAGCGGCTGGCCGCCGTCGTCCGTGACGAGCCACGTGTCCTGCATGTACAGGCACGCGTGGCCGTCCTCGGAGATCGCGTGCGGGTGCATGGAGAACACCATGTTCTCGGCCAGCTCGGTCTCGACGCCCTCGCCGATCTTCGGGAACTCGATCATCGTCATGCCGATCGAATGCCCGGTCACGTGCCCGAGGTGGTACCCGCGGTCGGCAAAGCCCGCGGACACCGCCCGGTGGACGTCATGCGCACTCGCACCGGGACGCAACGCGTCGCGCGCGACCTCGAAGTACTCCTCGTAGGCCTCCAGCATCCGCTTCGCCTCGGGCCCGGGCGAGCCGATCGCTCGGGAGACCTCGACCCAGTGACCGCCGGGGCCGGCGATCTCCAGCGAGGGAAGCACGAAATCGGCCGCGCCGATGCGCCGCCCACGGTTCGCGATCCGGAACTCGGGCTCGGCCTCGCCGTTCTCGCCGACGAGCACCATGTCCATCGTCAGCCGGCCGCAGCCTTGCTCCACGAAGTACTGCTCGCAGGGTGCGAGCACCTCGGCCTCGCTTCGGCCGGGCGCGAACGCCTCCAGAAAGATCCAGAAGCCCTCGGTGTTGATGCGGACGCTGTCGCGCACCGACTCGAGCTCCTCGTCGCTCTTGACCGCGCGGGCCAGGTCGAACTCGACGTCCCAGGGCACGAGCTCGGTGCCGCCGCCGCTGAGCGCCCGGAAATCGCGCACCGTCATCACGTAGTCGAGCCCGTACACCCCGACGCGCTTCCAGCCACGGTCTCGCAAACGCTCGGCCAGCCACCCACCGGGCGCCTCGGCGAAGACCTGCTCGTCGATCCACGTCGTCCCGTGCTCTCCGACGTAGCGGGCCTCGACGGGGAAGACGATCGACGGCTCGCCGTCCAGCGGCAGGAGGACGTACGCGTAGCGGTGGACGATCACGAAGCCCGACATGTACGTGACTGCGCCCTCGAAGCCGGTGTACTCGTTGCCGGAGACGATCACGGCGTCGAGCCCGTCGCGAGCCATCGCCTCGCGCACGTTCGCGTACCGCCGCTCGACCTCGGCGGTGCTCACGCCCATGACGCCTCCAGTCCTTTCACGAGCGCGGTGACGGCGTCGTTCAGCGGAGTGGGCACGCCGTGCTCGCGGCCGAATCGCCCGATGCCTCCGTTCAGGAAGTCGATCTCGGTGTGCCGCCGGGCCTCCACGTCCTGGAGCATGCTCGCTTTGTGGTCATAGGCGACGTCGGGTCGCGCAGCGTGGTCGATCAACTCCTCCGGATCCGCATCGAGCTCGATGCCCTGTGCGCCCGCGACCGCCTCGCCCTCGTTCACGAGGGCGGTGACCAATTGGCGTAGCGGGGAGAACTCGCACACGCGCCCGTGCGTGAGCCCGGTCAGGGCGCCGACCGGGTTCGTCGCGGCGTTGAAGATCACCTTGCGCCATTGCGCCCCGCGCGCGTCGTGGACGGCCTCGGTCGGCAGTCCGGCACGAGTGCATGCCTCCGCCAGCCGCTTCACCTCCTCGAACGGGGCGGGGCTGCCCTCGAACGGGCCGAGCGTGGTGTCACCCTTCACGTCCCACTGGACGTGCCCGGGCTCGACGATCCGCCCTGCGGGGAACGTCGTCCCGCGAATCACGCGCTCGACGTGGTCGGCGATCGCCTCCTCGTTGCCGACGCCGTTCTGTACGGAGCAGACAGATCCGTCGCGGAACGCCTCGCGAGCCGCCTCGATCGCCGAGGCCGTATGCATCGCCTTCGTCGCCACGATGCCGAAGTCGCACGGGGGCAACGCATCCGGGTCCACGGTCGCGCTCACGCGGCCGACGACGTCTCCTGCACCCGACAGGCGCAGCCCTTCGGCGTTGATCGCGTCGACGTGATCCTGCGCGAGGTCATAGGCCCACACCTCCACGTCCTCCAGCTGGGCGAGATTGGCTGCGAACAGCGATCCCACGGCGCCGCACCCCACCACGCAGACCCTCATGCTGCCACCGCCGTCTGCGAATAGGAGCGCTCCTTGCCCCTTACGAGCGCGTACACGGCTTCGTGCAGGGGAACCGGGACGCCGGCGCGCGCCGCCTCGCGTACGAGCGAGCCGTTGATCAGGTCGACCTCCGTCGGCCGCTGCGACTCCACGTCCTCGAGCATCGAGGGATAGTGAGCGCTGCCGCGCTGGGTCGCCAGCACGTTCATCTCCCACGGATCGTCATGGAGCTCGATGCCGGCTGCAGCGGCGACTCGCTTGCCCTCGCCCACGAGCCCGAAGACGAGCCGGCCGAGGTCGAACGGCTCGTCCTGGGCGGCGAAGTGGAAGTCGTGGGGGAGACCAGTGAGGGCCGCGACTCCGTTCACCGTGGCGTTGAAGATCAGCTTCGACCACTGGGCCGGCCGCAGGTCGGGCAGAGCCTGGGCTTTCAAGCCGGAGCGGACGAGCAGCTCGGCGACCTCTCGCACGGTCTCGAAGGGCGTGTCCTCGTACGGTCCGAGCCACGTCTCGGTGTCCAGCACGTACTCCACGTGAGTGTCGGCGTGGCGCGTTCCGCTCATGAAGGTCACACCGGAGATCAGCGGCCAGTCTCCGTGGCTCCGCACGACCTCTTCTGCGCCGAGCCCGTTCTGGACCGTCATCACACTTGCCGCGGCGAACCGACTCTGGAGACGCCGGGCCGCGGCCTCGAGGTCGGTTCCCTTGGTCGCCACGATCACGAGCTCCGGCTCCGGCAGCTCCTCGGGATCGACCGCGGCCGTCAGGCGCGCGGTGAAATCGTGCCTGCCCGAGATCCGCAAACCCTCGTCTCGCAGCGCCCGGGCGTGCTCGTCCCGGCGCGTCAGCACCGAGACCTGGGCCACTTGGGCGAGGTGCGCCGCGTACAGGCTGCCGATCACACCCGCGCCGACGACGCAGACGCGCTCCACGCCCAAACCCTAACCTCCCACCCGTGGCCGCCGTCCTGCTCGCCTGCGCGTCTGCGCTCTTGTTCGGCGGCATGAGCGTCGCCCTCGCGTTCGCGTTCCGCGAAGACGACGACGCGGACGTGGGGTCGCTCCTGACCGTGACCGCCGCCTTCGGGGTCTGTGCCGGGGCAGCCGTCGTCGACCGGTGGGACCGCGGGAACAGCGACGCCAGCTCTTTGCTGCCGTTCTTCCTCGTCGGCTTCCTCTCGCCCGGCGTGGCGCAGCTGATGTTCACGCGCGCGGTCCGCGAGGCCGGCGCCTCGCGGACGTCCGTCGCCGTCGGCGTGGCGCCGCTCGTGGCGGTCGTGATCGCTCTGATCTTCCTTGGCGAGCCGGTGAATGCGGGGCTGATTGCCGGGGCCCTCCTCGTCGTGCTCGGCAGCGTGGCTCTCGTCCGTGAGCGCGTTCGCCCCGAAAGCTTCAGGTGGCTCGGCATCGGCTACGCGGTCACAGGCACGGTGCTCTTCGCGACCCGCGACAACATCGTGCGCTGGCTGGCGCAGGACACGCACGCTGCGCCGCTCGCAGCGGCTGCGACCAGCCTCCTCGCGGGCGTGCTCGCGGCGTTGGCGGTGCTCGCCGTCACGCGCCGCGCCGCCATCGTCGCAGCGGTGCGGCGATCGTCTCCGCGCTTCCTGGTCGCGGGCGTCCTCTTCGGCCTCTCGTACGTGTTCCTGTTCGAGGCGTACTACCGGGGGCGCGTGACCGTCGTGAGCCCGCTCGTGGCGACGGAATCCCTCTGGGGCGTGCTCCTCTCAGCGCTGCTGCTCGGCCGGACCGAGCTCGTGAGCCGAAGACTCGTGCTCGGAGCGCTGCTGATCGTCGCGGGCGGCGCGCTGATCGGTGCGGCACGATAATTCCTCTGATGAGACTGCGCGACCTCCTTGACGAGCACGCCGGCGGCGAGCTCGACCTTTACGCGCGGACGATCAACCCGCAGTTCGTCCGGCTGTTGCGGACGATCGGCTTCGATCGCCGCTGGGCACGCGGCGAGGGCGCGTACCTCTACGACGCGGATGGAAACCGCTTCCTCGACCTGCTCGGCGGCTTCGGGATGTACAACGTCGGACGGAACAACCCGCGCGTTCGCGCTGCGCTGGTCGAGGCGCTCGAGCTGGAGACGCCCGGGAAGGTGCAGCTCGGCGTGAGCCCGCTTCCGGGGCTCCTGGCCGAAAGGCTGCTGCGGCTCGCGCCTCCGAGCGTCGGTCGCGTCCTCTTCACGAGCTCCGGTACCGAGGCGGTCGAAGCCGCGTTCAAGCTCGGGCGCGCGGCCACCGGGCGCACGCGCGTGCTCTCGTGCGAGCACGGGTTCCACGGGCTCACGCTCGGGTCCCTCTCCGCGGCCGGCGATCCCGCGTTCAGCGATCGCTTCGGGCCGCTCCTGCCCGGCTTCTCCCACGTGCCTTTCAACGACCTCGAGGCGCTCGAGCACGAACTTCGGGCCGAGGACGTCGCAGTCTTCATCGTCGAGCCGGTCCAGGGCCACGGCCCCTACTTTCCCTCCCCGGGCTACCTCGAAGGCGCACAGGCTCTGTGCCGTCGGTACGGGACGCTCTTCTGCGTCGACGAGGTGCAGACGGGCTTTGGGTGCACGGGCAAGCCGCTCGCGCTGGAGCACTGGGGGCTCGAGCCGGACCTGATCACCGTTGCCAAGTCGCTCTCCGGGGGATACGTGCCCGTGGGAGCGTTGCTGATGGCGACCAGGGTGTACGAGTCCGTTTTCGACTCGCTTGAGCACGCGCTGGCCCACGGGTCGACGTTCGCGCCCAACGATCTCGCCATGGCGGCCGGGCTGGCGACGCTGGCGGAGCTCGAGGAGCAGCACCTGCCACAGCGGGCGGACGAGCTGGGCCGGCTCTTGCTGGAGCGAACGCGGCCGTTCGTTGAACGCTACGAGGTCGTGCGCGGGGTACAGGGCCTTGGGCTGTTGTGGGCGATCGAGTTCGAGGAGCCGTCCGGCGGCAGCCGCTCGTGGCGGATGCTCGAGCGCATGCAGCCTGGTTTGTTCGCGCAGCTCGTCGTCGTTCCGATGTTCTCCGACCACCGCGTGCTGAGCCAGGTCGCGGGCCACGACCTCAACGTGATCAAGATCCTGCCGCCGCTGGTTCTCTCGGAGTCGGACGTCGACTGGTTCGTCGAAGCGCTCGACACGACTCTGGCCCGCGCACAGAGAATTCCGCGTTCGATGATGCGGTTCGCACTGAAGGCGGCCCGTGCCAACCACCCCGGGCGACGTCGGTCGCACGCCCGAGTGTAAATCGCGGATCCCCACACGCTTAACGCTTGGGCTCGCGGGCAAAAACGCACTCCTCGTTTTCGTCCAAAGGGGGAGTGAATGAGACGATTAACGCTCTGTGCGCTCGTTGTGGCGACGGCGGCTCTGACTACCGGCGCGGCCACAGCGAAACAGTCTTCGCCGGCGAAGCGGCCCGCTGGATCGACGGTCGCGCAAACAGCGCAGGCAGCCGACCACGTGGACGTCAGTTTCAAGATCAACCGTTTCGTCAAGACGGGGAACCGGCTCGTGGCCAGGGGCGTGGCGACGGCGACGTTCACGCCGGAGAGCGGCCAGCCCACCGTCGTCCAGAAGCCGTTCACCGCGAAGGTGAAGCTCGGGAAGGGCATCAGGGCTGCAGGGACCTCGCGGATCTGTTCGGTCCTGTCGCTCCAGCTGGACAAGCTGGCGCTGAACCTGCTCGGCTTACACGTCGACCTCGACAAGGTGGTCTTGACGATCACCGCCAATTCACGGGGCGGCGTGCTCGGCAGCCTCTTCTGCTCGCTCGCGCACACGCGCATCAAGCTCCTGCGTCCCGCGAACGTGAAAAGGCTGAACCAGCTGGCTCGCTCGGCCGGCCTGGCGACCTCCGGAGTCGGATTCGCAGTGCCTCCGATCAAGCAGCAGACCGCGGCGGTGGCGCCGTGTCAGGTTCTCGACCTGGTGCTCGGCCCACTTCACCTCCAGCTGCTCGGCCTGATCGTGGATCTCAAACAGGTACACCTCGCGATCACGGCAGATCCGAACGGGGGTGTGCTCGGCAGTCTGTTCTGCAAGCTGGCGAAGGGGTAACCCTCGCCGGCGGCGCAATCCGAAGAAAAGGCCCGCGCTCGCCGCGGGCCTTTTCGTGTCCTAGAGCTCGCTCAGCTCTGTGTGCCGCTCGGCGGCGCACGCGCGGGCCCAGGCGTCGGCCGCCTCGACGAGCCGCCCGGCGAGATGGTCGAGCTCGTGCGCGTCGTTCGGCAACTGCTCGGGATCGACCTCGATCCGCACTTGATGCAGCGAGACCTCGCTCTGCTCGCTCAGCTCGTGGCGCTCCTCGGACACGATCGCGACCTCGCCGATCTTCGGCAACAGGGCTTTGGCGAGATCGTCGATCTCCGCCGATGTTGCGTCCCGACCCGCGAACACCCCGAAGTTCACCCGGATCTCCAGGGCGGGTGGTTCAGGGTTCTGAATCGAAAATGCGACTTCGGGTTCGATACTCATCGAAAGTGGTACGTGCCCGACTTTCGCGTCGCTTAACCCTCCGCAGGCTCCCAGCGAAAACGGCGTGCGGCAACGATTGCGCCTGCAATCCCCCAGGCGGCTATGACCGCGACCGCGCTGGGGCGGTCCCAGATCTGTGATCCTCGCAACATGACGTCGCGGCAGAGCCGGATCACGTAGACGAGCGGCAGCGCGTCGCCGATTGCCCGCAGCACCTGCGGGAACGAATGTGCGGAAAAGAACGCGCCGGAGATGAACGACACCGGCAGGTAGATCGCGTTGACCATCGCCGATGCTCCCTCAGCCGAGCGGATCACGCTCGTCAGGGCCAGGCCAAGGGCGGTGAACGTGCCGGCGCCGAGCAGGAGCACGAGCGCCAGCGAGACGGCGTGCTGCACGTGCGTGTCGAAAAAGATCCGGCCGAGGCCGATCATCACCACCGACTCGATGGCAAACGCGATCAGGAACGTCGCGAGCAAGGCGGCGATCAGCGTGCTCGCAGGCAGCGGTGTTGCGCGCAGGCGCTTGAGGATGCCCGCCTCCCGCCGGATCACGAGCAGAATCGACAGCCCGGCGAAGCCGGTCGAGATCGCCCCGTAGCCGAGCATCCCCGCCAGCAGGTAGTCCGCGCCACGAACCCCGCCCTCGGACTTGATGCGATCGTTGCCGTAGACCGAGCCGAGCAGGAAGAACATGATGATCGGCAGCGCAAAGGTGAAGAACGCGAGCTCGCGGCTGCGCCAGTAGAGCTTCAGCTGACCCCGGAGCTCGTGCCGAAAGAGCCTCATTCGGGCTTCGCCTCCGTCAGGGAGAGGTAGATGTCCTCGAGCGTCGGTCGGCGCACCTCCAGCCCCTCGAGCTCGACGCCGTCGGCGAGTGCCTGGGCAGTGAGCTCATGCAGGACACGTGTGGGCTCCTCCGTCTCCAGCACGACCTCCTTGCCGTTGAGCCGGTAGTGGATCTGGCTCGCGCGCGTGGTGCCGGTCAGCTCCTTCGGTGGCCCGGAGGCCACGATCCGGCCCTCGCGCAGGACGGCCACGCGGTCGGCGAGCTGCTCCGCCTCGTCGAGATAGTGCGTGGTGAGGAGGATCGTCTTCCCGAGCTCGCGCAGCGAGCGGACCGTCTCCCAGGCACGTCGGCGGGCGGCCGGGTCGAACCCGGTCGTCGGCTCGTCGAGGAAGATCAGCTCGGGGTCGCCTACAAGCGCGAGCCCGAGATCGAGGCGCCGCCGCTGGCCCCCGGACAGCCTGTGGACGCGCTGACCTCGCTTCTCCTGAAGCCCGATCACCTCGACCACCTCGTCGATCGGCCGTGGCTGCT
The DNA here is from genome assembly GCA_030854475.1 of Actinomycetota bacterium. GTDB lineage: Bacteria > Actinomycetota > Thermoleophilia > Gaiellales > Gaiellaceae > JALYTD01. The sequence goes on along the minus strand of JALYTD010000018.1, from coordinate 11,951 downwards.
CGTAGTACCCCGCGAAGTGCTGCAGGATCTCGGCGACGTTGAAGTTCTCGTACATGGCCGAGGATTGCAGGACGACCCCGATCCGCTCGCGCCAGTGGCTTCCCGCCTCCGCTGGGTCGACTCCGAGCACCTCGACCTCGCCGGCGTCGCGCTTGCGGTAGCCCTCCAGGGTCTCGACCGTCGTGGTCTTGCCGGCGCCGTTCGGGCCGAGCAGCCCGAAGACCTCACCCGCGGCGATCTCGAAATCGACGCCCCGGAGCGCCTCGAAGTCGCCGTACGACTTGCGCAGTCCGCGGACGCTCACGACGGGAGACACTGGCCGCGAATCTACCGCGTTCGGCGCCGCAGGCTCCGCGCAAGCAGGCCGGCGAGCTTCATCGCGTCAATTATCCAGGCGAAGCTCGACCATCCCGGCCGGTGGAAATGCCGGCTCGGGGCCGCCACTGATCTCGGCCGCGATGCGTCCGCAATCGGGCTGGTGGCCGACGGCGACCACGATCTGGCCGCGGCCCGCGACCGCCCGGCGCAGATCGTCGGCGCTCGCACCGAACGCAAGCTTGTCGGTCGGCTCGGTCGGACAGCCGACTTCGGCGGCGATCGCCTGGCCGGTCTCCCGGGCCCGTAGCAGCGGGCTGGTGAGCACGACCGCGGGCTCGATTCGGTCGCGGGCGAGCCGCTCGCCGAGCTCCCGCGCCGCGGAACGGCCGGCCGGTGTCAACGGGCGGAGCTCATCCGGCTCGCCGGGGGCTGCCTCGGCGTGGCGAACGAGGAAAACCCTCATCCGGCGCAGGATAGTGCCGAGCAGATCCGTTCGACCACGGCCGAAGTCAAGCCTGCGAGCGGAGTGGAAACTCGCGCCGTGGCTCACCAACGTACTCGGCGGATGGCCGGATGACCTTGTTGTCGGCGTGCTGCTCGAGCACGTGGGCCGCCCACCCGACCACCCGGCTCGCCGCGAACAGCGGAGTGAACAGGTCGGTCGGGACGCCCAGGTAGCGGTAGACCGAGCCGGAATAAAGGTCGACGTTCGGGTAGAGGCTCTCCTTTGCCTCCAGCACGGTTCGCTCGGTCGCCTCCGTGATCGCGTACCAGTTCGGCTCGCCCCCGTCGTGGGAAAGCTCCTCGGAGATCCGCTTCAGGATCACCGCGCGGGGGTCGTAGGCGCGATAGAGCGGGTGGCCGAAGCCGAACAGCTTCTCCTTGCGCTCGAGCATGCCGCGGGCCTCGTCGGGGGCGCGCTCCGGCGAGCCGAAACGCTCGAATGTCTCCATTGCCGCCTCGTTCGCGCCGCCATGGAGCGGTCCCCCGAGCGCTGCGATCGCGGCCACGACGGCGGCACCGAGGTCGGCTCCTGTCCCGGCGACGACCCGGGCCGCGAAGGTCGACGCGTTCATCTCGTGCTCGGCGTGCAGGATCATCGCCACGTCGAACGCGCGAGCCGCTCGTTCGTCCGGGCGCTCCCCGTGCAGCATCGCGAGGAAGCTCTCAGCATAGGAAAGCGACGGGTTGGGGGCGACCGGCACGAGCCCACGACGACGGCGGTCGTATCGCGCGATGATCGTCGGCAGCTGTGCAATCAAGCGCGCGGCCGTTCTGCGTCCCGATTCCGGGTCGATCCTGCCGCTCCCGGGATCGTCGAACGACAGCGTCGATACGGCGGTACGCAGCATGTCCATGGGCGAGGCCTCGGCCGCCGAGCGATCGACAAGCTCGACGGTCGCGTCGGGAATCTCCCGTTCTGCCAACTCGCTCTCGAAGGCGGCGAGCGCCTCGGACGAGGGCAGCTCGCCGTCGAGGAGCAGGAGCGCGGTCTCCTCGTAGGTCGAATGCTCGGCCAGGTCGGCGATGTCGTACCCGCGGTACATGAGCACGCCTTCGTCCGGGTCGATCGAGCAGATCGAAGACTCGGCGACAACGACCCCGGAGAGCTGGACGGACTTCTTCGGCATCGCCGGAAGGATATTTCTCTCCGGCCGCCCGGGCGCCGCCGCGTGAGAGAGTTCGCCTCGTTGTGATCGATTGCGACGTCCATCACCTGATCGGCGATGCCGAGGAGTTTCTCGGGTACATGGAGCCGGGCCACCGGGAGTGGTTCCGGGCGCAGGGCCCGGGGCTCGGGCTGCCGGGCTATCCGTGGTCGCATCCGCACGACTGGTTTCGAGCCGATGCGGACCGCGACGGCGGCAGCCTGCCCGGTGCGTCGATCGACGCGACGCGGCGTCAAGCGCTCGACGCTTACGAGGTCGACGTCGCGATCCTGAACGGCGACGACGCGGTCGCAGTGTCGTTGATGCCTAACCCGTACCGCGCCGCGGCGTTCGCGCGCGCACACAACGACTGGGTGCGCGAACGGTGGCTGGACGAGGAGCCCCGCCTGCGGGGATCGATTCTGTGCCCTGCGCAGGACCCGCTTGCCGCAGCGACGGAGATCAGACGCGCCGGCGAGGACCCGCGCTTCGCGCAGGTGCTCCTCTGCGGCGGCTCGGAGCGTCCGTACGGCGAGCCGCGCTACCTGCCGATCTTCGAAGCGGCCGCCGAGGTCGGCCTTCCCGTCGCGATCCACTCCGGCGGCGAAGGCATGGGCATAGCGGCGCCGCCGGGCGGCGTGGGTGCGCCGACCTTCTACATCGAATGGCACACGCTTGGCTCGGCGACCTCGATCATGGGTCACCTCGTCTCCCTGCTCTGCCACGGGGTCTTCGAGCGGTTCCCGAACCTCCGCGTCGTGCTGATCGAGGGAGGGGTCGCGTGGCTGCCGGGCATCATCTGGCGGCTCGAGACGAACTGGCGTGCCCTGCGCGGGGAAACGCCATGGCTTGACCGCCTGCCGGGCGACGTCCTGCGCGAACACGTGCGCTTCACGACACAACCGCTCGAGCACACGAACGGGAACGACGAGCTGCTCTGGGAGATGCTCGCCGCGTCCGGCGCGCCGGAGATCCTTCTGTTCGCGTCCGACTATCCCCACTGGGACTTCGACGAGCCGAAGTTCATGCTCCAACGACTGCCGGAGGAATGGCGAGAGCCGGTCATGCACGCGAACGCGGCCGCTCTGTACGGAGCTCGAGTTGCCGCGTGAATGGGTCGCGGTCGGGGCGGTAGCCGACCTGGAGCGGGACGGTCGCCTGATCGCTCGCGTGGGTGGCCGCGAGATTGGCGTTCTTGCCTCGAACGGCGAGCTTCGAGCGCTGCGCAACCGGTGCCCGCACCACGGTGCTCCGCTCTGCCTGGGGACCGTTCGGGAGCGCGAGGCCGGTCGGCCGGGGAGCTATGAGCTCGGCGGGGGCCGGGTTCTACGCTGCCCGTGGCACGGCTGGGAATTCGACCTCGAGACCGGCGAGTGCCTCGAGGACAGCGCGGTTCGCGTCGCGACCTACGAGACCCGACTGCTCGACGGGCGGGTGGAGGTCCTGGCGTGAACACGTACCGCTACGTCGTCGCCGACGTCTTCACCGACCGGCCCCTAACCGGCAACCAGGTCGCGGTCTTCACCGATGCGCGAGGGTTGGGCGACGAGACGATGCAGGCGCTTGCGCGCGAGATGAACTACTCCGAGTCGACCTTCGTCCTCCCGGCCGAAGAAGGCGGACACGCCAAGATGCGGATCTTCACGCCCGCGGTCGAGCTGCCCTTCGCGGGGCACCCAACGCTCGGGACAGCGTTTGTGCTCGCGGCGCCCCTTCAGCTCCAGGAGCTCAGGCTCGAGACGGGCAAAGGGATTGTCCCGGTGCGGCTGGAGAGGGAGGAAGGCCGCATCGTCTTCGGGCGCATGGAGCAGCCTCTGCCGTCGATCGAGCCTTATCAGCGGGAGGAAGAACTGCTCGCGGCGCTGGGGGTCGAGCGGTCGGAGCTGCCGATCGAGGTCTACGACAACGGGATGAAGCACGTGTACGTTGCGCTCGGCTCGGAGGAGGAAGTGGCAGCGCTCCGACCGGACATGACCCGGCTCGGTGAGCTGGGTGCGGTGCTCGGCGTCAACTGTTTCGCCGGCTCCGGACAGCGGTGGAAGACGCGAATGTTCGCTCCCGGAGGGGGCGTGCCGGAGGATCCGGCGACCGGGTCGGCCGCGGGGCCGCTGGCGCTCCATCTGGCCCGGCACGCCCTGATTTCGTTCGGTGAGGAGATCGAGATCTCGCAGGGCGCCGAGATCGCGCGCCCATCGACGCTCTACGCTCGGGTCGACGGGACCCCCGAGCAGCTCGACCGCGTCGAGGTCGGCGGCTCGGCCGTGATCGTCGCCCGCGGCGAGTTCCGCCTTCCCTAGCGTGTGACACTTTCGTCACGGTGTCAGACAACTTGACAAAAGTGGCGGTCACGTTCGCCATGCCCGTAGGCAGGCGGGATTCCGGCTCGCAACCCGGAGCCGTGGCGGTGCCCGCAACCCGATGTCTGACACCGGTCGTTCGCCTGCTGCGTTAGTCAGTAGCCAAGCCACTCGACGGCGCGGATCTCCGGAAGCTCGGGAGCCAACGAACGCCAGAAGCGCCCGCCGTCGGTGGAGAGATAGATCCTGTTGCGGCCGGCGTACAGGATCGTGTCGGGATCGTCGTCCGCGACCGCCACGGCACGACCGCGCGGAAGACCGCCGCCCGACTCGCGCCAGGTGCGGCCCGCGTCGTGCGAGATCGCCAGCGGAGGCCGCCTGTCGACGACGGCGACGACCGTAGACCCGACCGCGTCGGTTGCGATCACGAGCGGCAGCCCGAGCTCCAGGGCGGCCGCCGGCTCGAGGCTGTCGTCCTCGTCCCGTCCGATCACCTCCTCCGCGTCCAGGTCGACGGTGTAGAGAGCGTCCACGCAAGCCACGGCCGCTCTCATCGCCGCCGCTCCGTGAGCACGCGCGCAACAACCGCGGTCGCCCGCCGCCCGGCTGCCGGCGCCGAGTGGCCCCGGCTACGCGCGACGACGTAGGCGGCCGCGAAAGCATCGCCCGCTCCAGTAGGGTCCACGTCGGCGAGCGCGTGAGCGGGCACGTGAGCGAGCCGCCGCCGGGCCAGGATCATCGCTCCGCGTGACCCGAGCGTCACCACCACCTCGGGCACGCCGAGCTCCTCCAGCGACCGCTCGTCGATGCGCCCGACGAGCGCGAGGGCCTCCTCCTCGGAAAGCTTCAGGACGGATAAGTGCCGGAGCACCTCCGGATCCGGGTTGGCCTCGAGCTCCAGCGGGCCGGTCCGTGCCGGCCGAACCAGGCCCTGGCCGTCGAAGGAGAGCCGCCGCCGCCCGCCATGGGCGAGTGCGGCCAGGGTGTCGCCGGAGAACTCGCCCTGTGCCAGCGCGCCCACGTGGACCCAATCAGCTGTGCCGAGTGTCTGAGCCAACCAGCCCTCTGCCTCGGCGGGGGTCCAGGGCTCGCCCAGGGCCTCCACCTCCATGGCGCGGGCGTCGCCGTCGTAGCGGATCGAGTACGCCGCGGTCGACGACGCAGCCCGCCATTCCACAGGGAGCCCGAGACCGAGCAACGGCGGTAGCAGCAACGCGCGGTCGGCCTCGGCAAATTTCGTGGCGACCACTGCGGGGACGCCGAGCACGCGCAATCCTTTCGCGGCGTAGAACGGAGGCCCGCCGACACGCGGCGGGCCGCCCTCAACGCGGTCCCGCGAGAGGTTCCCGACGACCGCGAGCCGACGCACGCGCCGAATCTACCCGGGACGCGACCAACCCGAAGCCGGCGCCGAGCACGAACGCGACGACGAAGCTCGGTACCGACGCTCCGGCGTGCAGCGCTCCCGGGTGCGCATGCTCGACGATGCTCGTCCACCAACCGGGCCCCGTCGGCTGCAGCCACTGGTACGTCCCGAAGCCGACCAGCCAGGCGACAGTGCCGCCGACGCGCCACGCCGGCCCGCGAAAGAGGTCGGATCGCGTGTAGTTCGCCCCGGCCAGCAGCCAGTCCGCGAGCAGCACGCCGAACAGCGGCACGAAGAACGAGCCCAACAGGTAGAGGAAGCCCAGGTAGTTGCCGAGGTCGAGCACCAGCGCGCCCGCGGTCGCCAGTGCCGACGCGACCACGATCAAGACACGCTGCTCGACGTGCGGCAGCACGTTCTGGAGTGAGACAGCGGTCGAGTACACGTTCGCGAACGGCTCGTCGGTCTCGTCCACAGTCAGCGCGAGCAGCGCGACCGCGCTCGCGAAGCCTCCCGCGGCGATCGCCGGGACGACCGCGGCGGCGTCCGAAAGCCCCCGCGAGAGCAGCAGCAGCGCGCCCAGCGCGTACAGCGTGACGTGCGGAACGAGGTAACCGAGCGAAGACCCGAGGAAAGCGCCCCGACGGTCACGGGAGAACCGCGTGTAGTCGGCCACGAGCGGCAGCCAGGAGACCGGCATCGCGACCACGAGGTCGACTCCTTGCCAGAAGCCGATCCCTCCCTCGCCGCGCCGCGACCAGAGTGCGCCCAGGTCGGCGCCGTCGAGCGTCCACCAGACGAGGTAGGCGAGCGAGGCGAGCACCGCCCAGACGGCGACGCGGCGCACCCAGCGCCGCACGAACGAGATCGGGCCCAACAGAGCAAAGGCCGTCGTTACGCCGCCGAAGATGAGCGCCCAGAACCACCTGCCCGACCAGCCGAACGCACGCTGCGAGAGCGCGCTCGCCGCGGTCGCGATCACGATCAGCTCGAACGTCGCCCAGCCGAGGTTCTGCGCCACGTTCAGCCCGGTGGCGAGATACGACCCGCGCCGGCCGAGCGGCGCACGTAGCAACACCATCCCCGGCACACGCGCCTGCGCCCCGATCAGCCCAGCCAGCCCGAGCATGCCATTGCCGATCAGGCCACCGACCACGATCGCGAGCAACGCGTCCCGCAACGAGAGCCCGGGCACGAGGTACGTCCCGGCGACGAGCACGAGCAGACTGATGCCGAGATTGCCCCAGAGCAACGTGTTGTCGAGCAATCCGAGCACCCGCAGCCGCTGCGGCACGGGCTCGATCCCCCACCCCGGCGTGCTCTGTTCGGCCAAGTTCTCCTCCCTTCGCCGGTACGAACCGGATCAGGTTCTGCGGGTGTGATCTCAGCCCAGAGGGGCACCCCGGTGGCGCCACTCTAGCGAGGCTGCAGCCGCCGCCCGCGCTAGTGTCCAGCCACCACGATGGGACGAAGGGAGACGGAAAACGTGAGGGGACGAATCCTGATGGTCGGTGTCCTGGTGGCCGCGCTCGCGCTGGTGGTCGTCGCGGGGTGCGGCAAGAGCGGCGGCGGAGGCGTAGGTGGCGGTCGGCTCTCCAAGTCCGAGTACCAGAAGCAGGTTCAGGCGGAGGGCAAGAAGATCCGGGATGCGTTTCAGTCCCTCACGCCCCAGAACGCAACCGACTTCAAAGCGCTGGCCAAGAGCGTGAGGAAGGGCCAGACGGAGCTGAACAAGGCGGCGGACCAGCTCGGCAAGATCAACCCACCGTCCGACATCGAGGGGCCGCACAGGGATCTGGTCGCCGCGATGCACGAACTGGCCGACGAGCTCGGTCCGTTCGCGGATGCGCTCGAGACCGCGGACACGAAAAAGATCAACGCGGCCTCCCAGAAGATCTCCAAGTCGGCGGCCGTGAAGAAAGCTCAGAAGGCCGTCGCGGACATCAAGAAAAAGGGCTACGACCTGGGAGTGATCGGGCAGAACTGATTGCGAGCAGCCGTGTCCCCGTCGCCTTGAAGCTGGCGACGACGTGCAGTCCCGGCGCGAGGCCGAGGCGCTCGGCGGAGGCCGCCGTGACCTCGGCCGCGAGCGGGCCAACGCGGACCCGGACGCGGTTCCCCAGTGGCACGATGGTGCCGATCGCCCCGCGGACGTGGTTCTGGGCGGAATCGGTGGGCTCGTCCAGCGCCAGCGCGATCTCCCACGGGTAGACGACGACCGCAACATCGCCTGCGGCGCGGTCCGTGGAGAGAAGCCGCGTTCCGTCATCGAGCTCGATCTCCGTGAGCCCGCCCTCGGTCGCCCGAGCGCGCCCGGGCAGGACGTTGCCGCCGACGAAGTCCGCCACGAACGGCGTCGCAGGCTGGGCAACCAGCTCCGCGGGAGCGCCTACCTGCACGATTCGCCCGTCGACCATGACGGCAACACGTTCGGCCAGCGCTGCGGCGTCGGCGTAGTCGTGCGTCACGAGGAGCGTCGGGAGGCCGACGCCCGCGAGCAGCTCGCGTAGCTCGCCGCGAGTCCGGCCCCGGGTCTGCGCATCGAGAGCCGCGAGCGGCTCGTCCAGGAGCAGGACCGCGGGATCGCGGGCGAGGGCGCGTGCCAACGCGACACGCTGGCGCTCTCCGCCGGAAAGCTCGCCCGGCTTTTCGTGCGCCAGGTGGACGATCCCGAAGCGCTCGAGCAGCGGCTCGGCTTTGCCGCCCCCGAACTCGACGTTCTTCCGCACGGTCAGGTGGGGGAACAGAGCGTAGTCCTGGAAAACGAGCCCGACGGAACGCTCCTCGGTGCGGACGTCGATGCCGCGGTCGGAGTCGAACCAGACGGAGCCGTTGACCGAGACGACGCCGGCCTCCGGCTTGACGAGCCCGGCGACCGCGCGCAGCAAGGTGGTCTTCCCGGCGCCCGACGGCCCGACGAGCGCGAGCGTCTCTCCACCGACGTCGAGCTCTACGTCGATGCGGAACTGGCGGAGCGGAAGGCGGAGGAGGAGGCGGAGGCGAAGCGGGTCCATCCGGGCAGGAGCTTGATCGCAGTGAGCACGACGGCGCCGAACACGACGAACAGCGCGCCGATCGCGATCGCCGTATCGAGGTTGACGTCGAACTGCGAGTAGATGGCGAGCGGAAGCGTTTGCGTCACCCCCTGGAGGCTTCCGGCGAAGAGGATCGTCGCACCGAACTCGCCAAGGCCCCGGGCAAGCGCAAGCGCAGAGGCGGCTGCGAGCCCGCCGGCGGCGATCGGCACCGCGACCCTGCCGAAGACTCGGCCCGGACCGGCGCCGAGGGTCCGCGCGGCGTCTAGGAGCGCGGGATCGACGCTCTCGAAGCTCGCGATCGCGCCGCGCAGGTAGAACGGGCTCTCGACGAACGCCACGGCGAGCACGACGGCCGCCTGCGTAAAGGCGATGTGCAGCCCGAGTGCGTCGAGCGTCCCTCCGAGCAGCCCGAACCTGCCGAACGTGACGAGCAGCGCGATACCGGCGACTGCGGGCGGGAGGACGAGCGGCAGCTCGATCAGCGTCAGCACGAGCCGGCGCCCGGCGAAGCGAGAGCGCGCGAGCGCGTACGCGGCCGGAGTTCCCACGAGCAGCACCGCCGCGTGAGCGATTGCGCTCGTCTTGGCGCTGACGAGGAGTGCGTCGCGGGCCGCAGAGGTGCCTAGCGCGCGCAGGAGGTCGCCGGGCGCCACATGTACGAAGAGCGCCACCACCGGCAGCACGAGGAAGGCCAGCGCGAGACCTGTCGCGGCCAGGACCGCTGCCCCGAAGACGTATCTCATCGGCGGCCCGGCAACCCGAAACCGGAGGCAACGAGCAGGCGGCGACCCCGGGTCGACAGCACGCGCCGGACGAACTCCCGGGCCGCGGCGCGGTGCGAGCTCGCCTTGACGACAGCGATCCCGTAGCGGATCGGAGGCTGGGCGAACCTTGGCAGGCCGATCGCCTGCACCTTCTTCCGCACGGGCCGGGCGTCGGTGCGGTAGACGAATCCTGCGTCCGCCTCGCCCAGTACCACCTTGGTGACGATTCCCTTCACGTCCGGTTCCTGCGAGACGACGTTCTTCATGACTGCCGCGCTGACCCCGAGCGCGTCGAGGACCTGCCGCGTGTATGACCCGATGGGGACGGACTTGTCGCCGATGACCACGCGCACTCCCTTGCGGCGAAGGTCGTAGACCGTGCGGATCCTCCGGGGGTTCGAGCTCGGGACGATCACGACGAGCTTGTTCGTGGCGAACACAACCGGCTTGCGGACGAAGCCGTCGTGATAGAGCAACTCGGCCTGCTTCGGGCTCGCAGAGGCGAAGACGTCGGCCGGTGCGCCCTGCGCGATCTGCGTCGCAAGCTGGTCCGAGCCTGCGAACTGGTAACGAGGGCGTCCGTCGATTCGAGGGAAGACTTCGGTCAGCGACGCGGCGGCGTAGACAACGATGCGAGCGCTCGAGGCGCCGGAGGTTGAGACCGTGAGCGCGAGGCACGCCGCTGCGGCGAGTACTAGTTGCCTGGTCACCGCTCCACGATCACCGACGTCGCTTTCACGAGCGCGGTCGCAGGCATGCCCGGCTCGAGGCCGAGCTCCTCAGCGGCCTCCCGCGTGATCACCGAGACGATGCGAAAGGGCCCAGCTTCGAGCTCGACCTGAGCGAGCAGGCCTTCGGTCTTCACCTCGCGCACGGTGCCGCGGAAACGATTGCGGGCCGAGAGCTCGTGCTCGGCCTCCCGCGGCCGCAGCCGCTCGAGCTCGGCAGCCGGTACGAGCCGGCGGTTGGCAGCGTCCCGCTCGGTGCGGATGCGCCCGTCCCGATCCCACCGCCGGAGGGTGTCGAGGCTGATCCCGAGCATGCGGGCCGCCTCGCCGGCTGGATAGGAGCGCCTAGGCATCGCCTAGGTGGACAATCTAACGGGTTCCACCCGGCCGCGCCTGGCAAGAAGCGATCTGCGTGCCGCCATAAACTCGACCCATGGCGGAGCGGCACATCGTGGCGATCGGCGGCTGGGACTGGGACGACTCCGATTGCGTGCGGCGCCTCCAGGACTACCTCCTCGGCCAGGCCCGTGGGCGGAAGGTCTGCTACGTGCCGACCGCCGCCGGCGACCGAGCCGACACGATCGTGGCCTTTTACGAGCAGTGGGGCGGACGCGGGGAGCTTTCCCACCTCACCGTCTTTCCGTGGCCGAGACCCGAGCTCCGGTCGTTTCTGCTCTCTCAGGACGTGATTGTCGTCAGTGGAGGCAACACCGCGAACATGCTCGCGATCTGGCGCGTGCACGGGCTCGACGGCCTGCTGCGCGAGGCCTGGGAGGCGGGGATTGTCCTGACCGGGTGGAGCGCCGGGATGATCTGCTGGTTCGAGGCCAGCGTGACGGATTCGTTCGGCCCGCAGCTGGAGGGAATGCGGGACGGGCTCGGGTTCCTCCCCGGCAGCGCCTGTCCGCACTACGACAGCGAGGAGGAGCGGCGGCCTATCTACCGGCGGCTGGTCGACGAGGGCTTTCCGCCCGGCTACGCGGCGGACGATTGCGTGGCGCTGCACTTCGCCGGGGCTGAGCTCGCGGAGGTCGTCACCGCTCGTGATGGTGCGGCCGCGTACCGCGTCGAGCCTGGCGCGGAGACGCCGCTTCCCGCCCGCGCGCTCTGAGCGGAGCGTGTGCGTCACCGAGCGGCGAGTCTAATCCTGGCCGGGGTCGCCCAGGACGCGGTGGCCTTCCTGATCCGGGTCTTCGGGCGCAGCGGGGAGCTCCGAACCGTCGGGCGGCGGCGGCTCGATGGGGCTCGACTCGGCGGGTAGCTCTTCCGGTGCCTTCGGGCCCGGGATCCCGGGGTCCTGCGGGATCGACCAGGCTGTACGAGGCCGCTCTCGTAGACGAAGACGGCCTGGCCCCGGGGTAATTCGCGGCCCCGTACTCGTGGGTACCCACGGTCGGCGTCAGAGGTGCTGGAGGTAGATGAGCGCGGCGCGGACCCTGATTGTCCCGAGACCACCGAACCTCTACTGCATGTCAGCGAACGGCCTGACGCTCATGTACTTGAAGTACGTGGTCGACCTTCTCCGGGTGCCAGTGGGGCATGAGAAGCCCGTCCAACCCTGGATGAGAACCGTCCGCTGCTACCGCCGCTGATCGCCGCCGACCCTGCAGGCTCGTGAGCTGGACGAAGACGCCGTAGGGCGTCAAGGCGTCGGACGCGCTCACTAACGAGCTCCCCGTTTGCCCTGGAAGGAGGGGTCTCCGAAAAGTCCCCGCTCAGACCCCCAGTTGTCGCCCTCTAGCCGTTCTGCGGACGATCTGTCCTGAATTAGGGAGACGGGGAACGGCGCAC
>JALYTD010000014.1 GCA_030854475.1 Actinomycetota bacterium | reverse complement strand
GCGATCGTCGCGCTGACGCGTGCGCTCGCGAAGGAGCTTGGACGCGACGACGTCCTCGTCAACTGCGTGGCGCCCGGCTTCACCATGAGTGACGGTGTTCGCGAGCATCCGGAGGTGATCGAGGCTCTGCGCGACGTCTCCGTCTCTTCGCGCACGCTCCAGCGGGATCAGGAGCCCGAGGACGTCGTCGGCGCAGTCGTCTTCCTCTGCGGTCCCGGAGCCACGTTCCTGACCGGCCAGACGATCGTCATCGACGGCGGCCAGTACTTTCATTGATCCTGGCGCTCTACGAGCACCCGGAAGGTGTCGAAACCAGCGGCGCCAACCTCGCGGTCTACGATTTCGACCGCAACACAGCGTATTTCGGCGCGGCTTCGGTCCCCGGCCGCGCGCTGGTCTGGAAGCTCGAGGAGCAGGCCGGACCGGGCGAGAGGCTTGCCGCGCCCGTGGTGCTCGACCCGGACGTCGAGTGGCTGCTGCGCTGTGATCGCGTCGACCTTCCACGCGGGGGCATCGCGTATCGGCACACGCATCCAGGCCCGGGGATCCGGTGCTTGCTAAACGGGTCGATCCGCATCGAGAGTGGCGGCAAGACCCACGTGTACCACCCGCTCGAGCCCTGGTTCGAGGCAGGGCCCGAGCCCGTGCTGGCGGTCGCCTCGGAGATCGAGGAGACCGCCTTCGTACGGGCGATGCTTGTCCCGCGTGAGTGGGCGGGCAAGCGGACGATCCGCTACGCTGACCCGGCTGACGAGGAAAAGCCGAAGCTTCAGCGCGCGACGGTTTTCTTCGACGAGCCGATCGAGCTGTGAGTCGTAGCGGCGCAAGGATTCTCGTCGACCAGCTCGTCGTTCACGGCGTCGACACCGCATTTTGTGTTCCGGGCGAGAGTTACATCGCCGTCCTCGACGCTCTCCGGGACGCTCCGATCCGCCTCGTCGTCGCGCGGCACGAGGCCGGCGCGGCGAACATGGCCGAGGCCTACGGAAAATTGACCGGACGGCCCGGCATCTGTTTCGTCACTCGGGCGCCGGGAGCGACGCATGCCGCCACCGGCGTCTACACGGCCTTTCAGGACTCGACCCCTCTGATCCTTTTCGTCGGCCAGGTGCCGCTGGAGCATCGCGGACGTGAGGCGTTCCAGGAGCTCGACTACGCCTCGGCGTTCGGCACGATGACGAAGCTGGCGGTCGAGGTCGAGGAGGCCGAGCAGTTTCCGGAGATCACGGCGCGCGCCTTCCAGACTGCGGTTTCCGGACGGCCGGGCCCAGTCGTGGTGGCACTCCCCGAGAACGTCCTCTCGGAGGGGGCGGATGTGGAGGACGCGACGGAGTTCTCGCCGGCGCGGGCGGCCCCGTCCGATGAAGATCTCGCGCGTGCGCGGCAGCTGCTCTCAGCTGCAAAACGACCGCTGATCGTGGTCGGCGGTGGTGGCTGGAGCGCCGCCGCCGCCGCGGATCTGCAGGGTTTCGCCGAGGCGTCGGCGCTACCTGTCGCGGCTTCGTTTCGCCGCCAGGACTACATCGACAACACCTCGCCTTCCTACGCAGGTGTGCTCACAATCGGGCACGACGCGTCGCTGGCGGAGCGGCTGCGCGAAGCCGACCTACTGCTCGTGATCGGCTCACGCTTGGGCGACATCGCAACGCGCGGCTACACGACGCTCGAGCCGCCGCGGACGCCACAGACGCTCGTCCACGTCCATGCCGATCCCGAGGAGCTCGGGCGGGTCTTTCAACCCGACCTTCCGATCGTGTCCGGGTCCGCGGAGTTCCTCGCCGCAGCGCGCGGGATCGAGCCGGTCGACGGTTCGCATCGAGCCGATTGGATTGAGTCGGCGCACACGGATTTTCTCGTGAGCCTGCAGTACAAGCGTGGCCCAGGCGCGCTCGACCTCGGCGACGTGATGCAGCACCTGCGCGAACGTCTCCCGGACGACGCGATCCTGACGAACGGCGCCGGCAACTACACGGTCTGGTGCCACCGCTTCTACGCGTTCCGCCGTTACCGGACGCAGCTCGCTCCGTGCTCAGGCGCGATGGGCTACGGCATCCCGGCCGCGATCGCCGCCAAGGTCGTCCATCCCGAGCGGACGGTCGTCTGCGTCTCGGGTGACGGCGACTTCCTGATGAGCGGGCACGAGCTCGCGGCCGCGGTACAGGAGGAATTGCCGATCGTCGTGCTCGTCGTCAACAACGGTATGTACGGGACGATCCGGATGCACCAGGAGCGCCTCTTCCCTGGTCGGGTTGTCGGCACGGACCTGGTCAACCCCGACTTCGCGGCTTGGGCGCACGCCTTTGGTGCCTTCGGCGAGGTCGTGCTGCGTTCCGAAGATTTTCCGGACGCGTTCGAGCGTGCGCTCGCGCAGAATCGGCCGGCTCTCCTCGAGCTCCGGGTCGACCCGGAGGCGATCACACCGCGCCAGACCCTGGCGGAGATCCGCGCTGAAGCCGGCTCCGCATAGTCTTGGCAGATGATCGCGGGGCGCATCCGGCACACCGTCGCGTTCACGCTCGCCCATCCGGAAGGGTCGGCGGAGGAGCGAGACTTCCTCGAGGCGGCCGAGCGGCTCGCGGCGATCCCGGGTGTGGAGGCGTTCGAGCTCCTCGCCGAGGTCAGCCCGAAGAACGGCTACCGATTCGGAATCTCCATGGAGTTCGCCGACCGCGCCGCGTACGAGGGCTACAACGAACACCCGGATCACGTGCGGTTCGTGCAGGAGCGCTGGCTGGCCGAGGTGAGCGACTTTCTGGAGCTCGACTACGTGGCGCGGTAGCGGGAACAGCAGCGTGGTCGCTGCAAGCGCCGCTAGAACGATGGCGGTTTGAGCATGCACAGACGCGCCAGGCTATTGAAGGATGGCTTCGTTCTCGTCCAGATGACTGTTTGTTATGGCCGATAGGGTTTCGATGATGAATCTTCGACAGCTCCAGTACTGGCTCGCTGTCGTCGACACCGGTTCGTTCACCAAGGCGGCCCAGCAATTACACGAGAAGGCCGGTCTGTGAGAGCTGCGGTGATCAGCGAGCTCGGCCGGCCACCGGAGCTCGCAGACCGGCCTGAGCCCTCGGGCGAGGCGATTTACGAGATCTCGGCAGTGTCGCTCAACCCGATCGACATCAACGTCGGAGCGGGCCGCTACTTCGGCGGCCACCCGGAGCTTCCGTACGTCCCCGGCTGCGAGGGGGTCGGCCGCGCCCCCAACGGCGGGCGTGTCTACCTCTTCAGCGGCGGCCTCGGCCTCTCCCGCGACGGACTACTGGCTGAGCGCTCAGCCGCACCGGCCGACCTCGGCATCCCGCTCCCGGACGCGGTGTCTAACGAGATCGCGGCTTCGTGTGGCATCGCCGGGATGGCCGGCTGGATGCCCATCGCGTGGCGCGCGCCCGTGCGAAAGGACGACTGCGTGCTCGTGCTCGGGGCGACCGGCACGGTCGGGCTCGTCGCCACGCAGGCGGCGAAGCTCCTCGGCGCGAGGCGCGTCGTCGCGGTCGGCCGTAATCCCGGGCGTCTGAAGCGTGCGGCCGAGCTCGGGGCCGACGTGACCGTTAGCCTCCAAGAAGACGACCTTGTCGCCGCGTTCAGGGAGGCGGCGGGCGGCGATGGCCCGACCCACATCGTCGACACGCTCTGGGGCCCGCCGGCGGTTGCCGCGATTCAGGCTGCGTCGCCCGGCTGGCGCCTCGTCCAGATCGGCCAGTCCGCGGACGCGGAGGTGACGC
>JALYTD010000003.1 GCA_030854475.1 Actinomycetota bacterium | reverse complement strand
GATTTCGACGACCTTCGCGTGGCGGGCACGCACATGGGCTCGGCGCAGGTGCGGGCGATCCCGGCGGGAACGTGCATCGTCAACGAGGCGGCGACGCTGTTCTCGTATCTCGCGAAGGAGAGCTGCGGGATATGCGTCCCGTGCCGAGTCGGCACTAAGCGCGTGCAGGCGATCCTCGAAAGCACGTACTCCGGACTCGGGCGCGACACCGACCTCGCCTGGCTCGACGAGCTCGGCACGCATATGGAGAGGTTCTCGCTGTGCGGGTTCGGGATCACCGCGCCGTCAATTCTCCGCACGACGATGCGTGAGTTCGCCGACGACTACAAGATCCACATCGAGCAAAAGCGATGTCCGGAGGGAGTCTGCAAGCCGATTAGAAGTCGTCGCTACGAGACCATGGTGCAGCCCTGATGTCCGCGGGCCGCATCCGCAGCGCACCATCGCGCCAGCGGATAGGGTGAACGCGAGATGAGTTTGCTCGAGCGATACCTACAACCGGGTGAATCGCAGCTCCCGACGGTCTCGCACATGGGCGAGATCCCCTCGGGACAACCGACGTGCACGATTTGGATCGATGGCAAAGAAGTCACGGCGATTCCCGGTGAGGCGATCCTGAGGGCAGCGCAGCGCGCCGGGTTCGAAGTCCCGACGCTGTGCGACGACGAGAAGCTCGCACCGGCTGCGGCGTGCCGCATGTGCCTCGTCGAGATCGAGGGCTATCACCGGCCGATGCCGTCGTGCCATCTGCCGGTCGAGCCCGGGATGAAGATCACGCAGGCCTCCGACTCGCTCTTCAAGCTTCGCAAGCAGAATCTCGAGTACATCCTCAGCGACCACAACGCGTACTGCATGCCGCCGTGCCAGGTGAGCTGCCCGACGCACATCGATATTCCCGGCTACCTCGAGCTCATGTCGAAGGGGCAGCACGTGGAGGCGGCGCGCCTCGTCAAAGAGGTTCTCCCGTTCCCCTACATGCTCGGCCTCGTCTGCCCCAAGCCGTGCCAAGAGGTATGCCGTCGCGGCCTGGTCGAGGAAGAGATCGCCATCTGCCAGTGCCACGGATTCACCGGCGAACTCGTCATGGAAATGGAAAAGGCGCCGACGCCGTTCCCGCAGCTGACGGCGAGCGGCAAGCGCGTCGCCGTCGTCGGCGCGGGTCCGGCCGGCATGACCGCGGCGTACTACACGGCGCTGAAGGGTCACGCCGTCACGGTCTTCGACATGATGGAGAAGCAGGGCGGCATCGCCCGCTACGGCATCCCCGAATACCGCCTTCCGAAGGTGAAGCTCGACAAAGAGCTGAATTCGGTGTGGCAGCTGCGCGACACGGAGTTCAAGGGCGGCATGATGCTCGGCCGCGACTTCTCGCTCGACGACCTCTTCACCCAGGGCTACGACGCGGTCTTCCTCGGCCTCGGCGCATGGCGCTCGAACGAGCTCCGCATCCCAGGCGAGGATCTGCCGGGAGTCATCGAGGCGATCAACTACCTCCGCATGAACTCGGAGGGCAACCCGGTGCCGGTCGGCAAGGGGCAGAAGGTCGTCGTCATGGGCGGCGGGTTCACCACGTTCGACTGCGCGCGGACCTCACGCCGCCTCGGCGCCGACGTGACCGTCGTGTACCGCCGATCTCGCAAGGAAATGGGCGCGCACTACAGCGAGGTCGACGACGCCGAGCACGAAGGCATTCGGCTCGAGTTCTTCGCCGCGCCGGTGCGGATCGTCGAGAAGAACGGCCGCGTTGGCGGCGTCGAGTTCCAGCGCATGGCGCTCGGCGAGCCCGACGCCTCCGGCCGGCGCCGGCCGGTGCCGATCGAAGGCTCGAACTTCGTGATCGAATGCGACACCGCGATCCCCGCCATCGGCCAGGTGCCGAACCTCGACTTCTTCGACCGCGAGCAGGGCGTCCGCAAGAGCAAGCGCGAGACGATCGTCACCAACGGCGCGCTGATGACCGATCGCCCCGGCGTGTTCGCCGGAGGCGACGCTCAGATGGGCGCGCGCACCGTCATCGAGTGCGTCGCGCAAGGGAAGCTCGCCGCGAAGGCGATCGACCGCTACCTCGCGGGAGACGATATGGCGCGGGTCGCCGAGGAGATCGCCGAAGAGGAAGCCGTGCCCGAGCTCATCGACATCGTTCCCTACAAGCCGGTCGAGCCGCAGGTTCGGATGCCGATGCTCCCGTACAAGGAGCGCGAGCTCAGCTTCGAGCTCATCGAGAACGGATACGACAAGAATGCCGCCGAGAAGGAGGCCGCCCGCTGCCTCCAGTGCGTATGCCCCGACGTGGGGCGCTGCGACCTTCAGCGTCTGTCACTGGAGCACGGCCTCACCGAGAACCGCTTCCACCGCGCCGAGCCGGTCGACTATCACGACTACGAATACGACTTCAGCCACGACTTCATCCTTCGCGACCTCAATAAGTGCATCAACTGCACGCAGTGCGTGCGGATCTGCCGCGACGTGATCGGCGCGAACTGCTACGGCCTCATGGGCGGCGGCTACGACTCGATCGTGACGACGCCGTGGAACGTGTCGCTCAAGTACACGGACTGCGTCTCGTGCGGCGCGTGCGCCGAGACGTGCCCCACCGGGGCGCTGATGATGCGCGAGCGCGACCTCCAGACATACGAGCTCGACATCGTGCGCTGCATCTACTGCGGCGACTGCGTCGAGGTGTGTCCGCATGGCGCTCTCGGCGAGACGCCGAACTTCGAAATGTCTACCTACGCTCGCTTCGGGCGGACCGTCCTGGCGAAGGAAGAGCTGGCCGTCGCGCGCACCTGGAAGCCCTCTGAAGAGATTCCGCTCGACGGCCACAACAACCCGAGGCCGCCGGAGATCCGCCCGCCAGGCCCGCCGCGCTGGGGTGCGTAGCGACCGAACTTGAGCACCGGGAATGAGCACCGCGTGAGCCTTTTCCCGGACGTCACGGAGCTGCCCTCGACCTAGCGTCCGATCCGGAGCGCAAGAGCTCCCGGGGGGACGCGATGAAGCGAACCGTCTTGTGGCTGCTCGTCACGCTGGCTGTCGTCGCGAGCTGTTCCGTCAACACCGCGCGGGGCGGGGGCCGGGCCGGCGACACCGTCGACGGAGGCGGCGTCACCTACAGCGACATCTTCACGATCAGCGCGAGCGTCGGCGACAGGGGCGAGGCCACCGGCTATCTGTCCGTCAAGAACCCTCCCGGGTATACGCCCGCCTACGTCATCGAGGGCCCGGTGACGTGCCTCAACGTCGTGGGCAACCTCGCCACGATCGGCGGCGTCCTCGAGCGCTTCGACGAGGAAGGCTTCTTCGACGGAGCTCGCTTTCACGGCTGGCTGTTCTCCGTGGAGGACAACTCAGCGCGAGCGGGGGTTCCCGACCGGATCAGCTACCAGTACCTCTTCGACGCGCCCACGACGGGATGCCCGACTCCGGTGCAAGGCCTCCGGCGTGTCGATCTGACGAGCGGCCACGTCGCCGTCCTCGAGGGGCCGAGGTGAACCGGGCATCGGCGGGTCTGCTCCTTCTGATCGCGCTTGGGTGCTGCGGCGAGTCTTCGCCAGCCGGCCCGAGGACGGTGGAGTTCGTCCGACCAGGAGGCAACTCGAGTCTGTTCTTCGGGTTCAGCGCGCATCAGTCGGCGAGCGGAGTGATCACCGGGTACATCGTCTCCCGGAGCGGGCCGGGCTACTCGTCGCCGTACGAAATCGAGGGCCGGGTCACCTGCGTGCGGGTCGTCGGTCACCGCGCCTCCATCGGCGGGGAGCTGCTCCGATTCTCCGCCGAGGACATCTCCTCGGCGGCGGATTACCGCGGGTGGGTCTTCTACGCCGAGGACAACCGCGGCCGCCCGGGCACGCTCGACAGGATCAGCGAGC
>JALYTD010000087.1 GCA_030854475.1 Actinomycetota bacterium | reverse complement strand
CATGGAGGCATACAACGCCGACCACGCCACCGGTTACGTGGGCGTGACGCTGACCAAACTCCAGGGTTCGTACGACGCCGGCATCAAGAACATCAAGATCTCGGTGGCGACTCTGGGCGGATACTGCGTCGTGAACACTTCGCCGGGCACCGCGACGTACCACAAGACCGGCCCGTCGGGCGACATCAAGGCCGGCACCTGCTAACGCGGACTGCCAGCTACATCGAGAGGGGCGCGGAAACGCGCCCCTCTCTTTTGGTCCGGTTCCGCCGTTCATCGCGGTTCCGGGGTGAGACGCCCGCGGCGGCAAAGCCGCCACGGGCTCCGTCCGGTCGGCGGAGCTCCCGGAGGAAAACTGGGATCGAGATCTCGGCCGACCACACACCCGTGCGATCACGGTCTTTACTCCGCGAAAGCCGCTCTAGCGGCGCGGAGTGGACAAGAGGCCGCGGCGGCTTCGCTGGCGCGGCCGCTAACCCCGGCCACAGGTAAAGCCGCCGCTTCAAAGTGCCGATAGGCAAATGGTGAGCATGAGCCCCCGCTTTCGCGTGTTCGCTCTTGCCGGAGTTGCTGCGATTATCGCCCTCGGGGCGGGCTTCATGCTGCTCGGGCGGGGCGGTTCCGCTTCCACTGCGGCGCCCAAGGTGATCAAGCCACTGCACCCGGCCAAGAAGGCCGTGAAGAAGGCAGTCAAGAAAGCCGCGAAACCCAAGGCCAAGAAGCGCCGGCTGCCGGCGGTTCTCGGAGGGCTCCCCGCTCCGCTGGCGCGCGCACTCGCCCGGAATCCGATCGTCGTCGTATCGCTCTACCAGCCCCGCTCTTCCGTGGACAAGATGGCAACCGCCGAAGCCCGCGTCGGCGCTGCCAGCGCGCATGCCGGTTTCGTCGCCATCAACGTCCTGAACAACCAGCACATGCGGGCGCTGACCAATCTGCTCGGCGCCGACCAGCACGCGGTCAACCGTCTCCTTGACGATCCCGCAGTGCTGATCTTCAAGCAGCCGAAGAATCTCTTCCTGCGCTTCAACGGCTTCGCCGACCAACAGACCATCCATCAAGCGGCGGTCAACGCCGCGACCGCTGGATGAGCGACAACGCCGAGACGGCACCTGACGGAACAGGCGCGCCGGCAGACGGCGCACGTGAGCTGTTCGTCCGGCATGCCCGCAAGGACGGCCGCTCGGTCGCTGTGCTCAAGGCAGTCGACTACGGCGATGCATGCGTGGTCGAGACCGAGGTGTACCCGCAGGGCACGCTGAACTCGGGCGCGACTCACCCCGGCCCGTACACGTTCGCCAACGCTCAGGAAGCGACGGCGTTCGTCACCGAAGCGGTCGAGGCACTGATGTACCTCGGCTGCGACGTTCAGGCTTCGTAGCCCAGCATCCGACTGCGATAGTCGGGCGGTGCTGCTGTACGACAGCCCCGTCTCCGGCAATTGCTACAAGGTTCGGCTCCTGCTGGCCCACCTGGGCATCCCGTACGAGCGTCGCGAGGTCAGCGTGGCCGATCGTTCGAACCGGCCGGAGCTGCTCGGCGGTCTGAACCCGGCACTGCGAGTTCCGACGCTGATCCTCGATGACGGTCGTGCTCTCGCCGAGTCGGGCGCGATCCTCTGGTACTTCGCGGAGGACACCCGCTTCGTGCCGGACGACCCGTACGAGCGCGCCCAGGTGCTGCAGTGGATGTTCTTCGAGCAGTACGACCACGAGCCGGCGCTCGCAGTCGTGCGTTTCTGGCTCAAGTACTCAGGGCGGCCGGAGGAGTTCGCCGACCGCGTCGAGGAGCGGCAAGCGGCCGGTTACCGGGCGCTGGACGCAATGGAAGGCCATCTCGAGGGTCGCGAGTTCCTGGTCGGCGACGGCATGACCCTCGCCGACATCGCCCTCTACGCGTACACGCACGTCGCTGACGAAGGAGGCGTCGACCTCAGCGGTTATCCCGCGATCCGAGCCTGGCTCGATCGCGTCGCCGCGGCGCCTGGGCACGTCCCGATCGACGCGTAGCGGATCGCTAATTCGTTACAAACTGCCGTTAGGCTGGGATGGCCTTGCGCCAGTTCGCCACGCGAACTTGTTGTGGCCTGTTCGCCGCATTTCTCGCCGCCGCTCCCGCCGGAGGCGCCGAGCAGCGAACGCCGATGAGACCACTCTTGACGTACGCCCTGGGATACCCGTTCGGGTCAAGGCCAGGCGCTGAGAACTTCACGCGCGCGGGACTCTGCGCAACAGACCTCGCCGGCCACCGCTTTCGCATCACAGACCCCAAATGGGATTGGGACCCCGCCTGGTCGCCGAATGGGCGTTGGCTCGCATTCGGACACCTCGACTCGACCGGCAGCGAAAACCTCTTCATCACCGGTCCCGAGGGTCGGCTCATGAGGAACCTGACCCATGGCTACGCGGACTTCAACACCGGGCCCGCCTGGTCACCTGATGGGAAGCGGCTTGCGTGGGTGGGCGGGCACTACGGGGCAGGCCTGAACGTCATTGACGTGAATGGGTCGAACGCGCACAGCCTCGTTTCTGTCGGCTACGGCGGCGCCTTGGGCCGGCCTGACTGGTCGCCGGACGGTAAGACGATCCTCTTTGCGCTTTACGACCCCGCTGTGCCTGGGGGCAGGCCCGTCACGTACGCGATCAACGCAGATGGAGCGGACCGTCACCTCGTAGCGCGCGACGCAGCCGGCGCGGTCTTTTCTCCAGACGGCGCGCAGATCGCATACGTCGCGTACTCCACTCGCGATCGTCCGGCGGGGCTTGTCGTCGCCGCTGCCGACGGCAAGGCCCCGCGCATGATCGCGACCGACGTCGCTGCTTACACGCGCCCGGCCTGGTCCCCCGACGGGAAGGAGATCACGTTCACGGTCGCCGACCGATCGGTCGGACGCATCGCTCTGATCAAGCCGGATGGAAGCGGGAGACGCATGGTGGTAGCCGGCCGGCTACCTGTGTACGACCCGGCGTGGAGAGTCGCAGCGCCGTTGCCTGCTCACCGGCGTCCTTGCGTTCTGGCGGGGACGCGCGGGCCGGATGCGCTTCGGGGAACCGACCGGGGAGACCTGATCGTTGGTGGCCGAGGAAACGACAGGATCTCCGGCCGACTGGGCGACGACATGATTCTGGGCGGACCGGGGCGCGACTCGATCTACACAGGCCCGGGCAACGATGTCATCGAAGGAGGGCCTGGACGCGACCAGATGTTTGGCGGTGCAGGCCGGGACACCTTCAGGGCCTCAGACGGCGAGCGGGATTTCCTGGGGGGAGGCCCCGGGCACGACGATGCCGTGTACGACCGAGACCTCGACACGATCCGGTCGATCGAGCTCCGCTAGACCGTGACGCGGGCGAGCTCTTCGATCGACGTCAGGCCCGCCGCGACCTTGGCGATGCCGTCGTCCCAGAGCGTGCGCATGCCCTCTTCGATCGCGGCCCGCTCGATGTCTTCCCGGCTCGCCTTCGTCACTGCGAGCGTCTCGATCTGCTCGCTCATGAGCAGGAGCTGGAAGACACCGATCCGGCCTTTGTAGCCGGTCTGGCCGCACCGGGGGCAGCCGCGCTTGCGGTAGAAGACCATGCCGTCCGCCGCTGCGGCCACGTCCCGCGAGACGCGGACACTCACGAGCTCGTCCACCGACGGCGTGTACATCTCGCAGCAATGGGTGCAGAGCTTGCGCGCCAGGCGCTGGGCCAGCACGCCGGTCACCGCGGAGCCGGTCAGGAACGGCTCGACGCCCATCTCGTTCAGCCGCGTAATCGCGCCGGGAGCGTCGTTCGTGTGCAGCGTCGAGAGCACGAGGTGGCCGGTGAGGGCGGCCTCGATCGAGATCTTGGCCGTCTCGGGGTCGCGGATCTCACCCACCATCACGACATCGGGGTCGGAACGGAGGATCGACCGCAGCGCGTTCGCGAACGTCAGGCCCGCGCGCTGGT
>JALYTD010000081.1 GCA_030854475.1 Actinomycetota bacterium | reverse complement strand
CCGCGCGGGAGCGCGGCCCTCGCCTCTTGAGATCGCCTGTAACCGGTGTTACGGTCGTCCGAGGCATCGGAGGAGGGCGATCGTGGTTCGGACCGTAGGCATCTGGGTCGTAGCTGTCGGGCTGGCGGACGGTGGCAGCGGGACCGACGCCGGCTCGTTCGACTCTGACGACGTCAAGACCAACATCCCCTGAGCCACAGAAGCATGGGCCGCTCGGCCTATTGATCCTTTCGGCACGAGGCGATAGGTTCGATGCTTACGGCCGACGCACGGCTCGAGCCGCCGGGCCGGACACTCCTGCTGTCGGTGTTTCCCAGCACCGCGTCGGTCGCGATCCTCGCCGGGATCGCGCTCGCCTTCAGCAAGGGCCTCACGGCGCTGCTCGGCGGTGTGCTGGTCGGGATGGGCGTGTTCACGCTCGTCTGGGCTGCGCGGATCCTGGCCTGGGAGCGCGCGGAGCACGCGGACCTCTTGTTCGAGCGCAGCCTGTCGGCGCACCGGTTTCGTGCACCGAGAGAGAGTTGAGCTCGACCCGCAGCGATACGATCAGTACGTGCAGAAGTACGTTCTCTCCGAGCTCGATTCCGGCGAGCGCGTCATCTCCGAGCGCCTGAGTCACGTCCGGTCGGTCGCCATCGGCTTCTGGATCGGTGCCGGATCTCGTGACGAAAAGGCCGATCGCGCAGGAGTCTCCCACTTCCTCGAGCACCTGCTCTTCAAGGGGACGGCGTCCTACAGCGCGCAGGAGATCGCGGAGATCTTCGACACGCTCGGCGGTGAGCTGAACGCAGCCACCTCACGGGAACACACGGTCGTCTACGCCCGGGTTCCCGACGACCGGGTCGAGACCGCCCTCGACGTGATGGGGGAGATGGTCTTCGCACCCGCCTTCGCCGAGCTCAACGCAGAGCGCGAGGTCGTGCTGGAGGAGATCGCCATGTACGAGGACCAGCCCCAGGAGCTCGTCCACGACCTGATCGCAGAGGCGACCTTCGGCTCGCATCCGCTCGGCCGCCCCGTGATTGGCACCGCGGAGGTGATCTCGTCGGTGTCCCGGCGTACCGTTGCCTCGCACCATCGCGCGATGTACCAGCCCGGCAACGTCGTCGTCTCGGCCGCCGGCAACGTCAAGCACGACGACTTGCTCCCGCTGCTCAACCGCGCTCAGATGAAGGCGCTGGATGCGGGGGCGGGCAAGGGCCCGCTCGTGCGCAAGCCATTGGTCAAGCCTCCGCCGCCGAACGTTCGCTTCCAGCGCAAGGACACCGAGCAGTACCACGTCTGTCTCGCTGCGCCGGGGATCTCGCGCTCCGACCGCCGGCGTTTCGCGGCCTCGCTGCTCGACAACATCCTCGGTGGCTCGGCGTCCTCGCGGCTGTTCCAGGAGATCCGCGAGAAGCGCGGGATGGCCTATGCCGTCTACAGCTTTGCGTCTCAGTACACCGACACCGGCCAGATCGGGATCTACGTCGGCACTCGGGGGGAGAACCTGCGCGCCTGCCTCGAGATCGCGAGCGAGCAGATCGCCGACATCGCGGCCGGCAACATCGACGCGGACGAGCTCGAGCGCGCGAAAGAGAACCTGAAGGGCCGCATCATGCTCTCGATGGAGTCGACCTCCAACCGGATGAGCCGGCTCGGCAAGTCGCTGATCACGGACACCGAGCTGATGTCGATCGAGCGGATCATCGCCGAGATCGAGGCTGTCGAGGCCGACGCTCTGGCCGAGCTTGCAGGTGTCCTGCTCGCTCCCGAGAGACTCTCCGCGGCTGGCATCGGCCCGAGCAAGAAGCTCTTCCAGGATGCGGTCCGGCGCGTCAACCCCGAGCTCCCGGCGCTCGGCCGCGCAGCTTGAAGCTCGCGCTCCTCGGCCACCAGGGCAAGGTGGGCCAGGTGCTCGGGCCTGCGCTCGAGGCGGCAGGCCACGAGGTGCGAGGGATCGGCAGCGGCGATGCGGTCGAGGTCGACGGGCTCGACGCCGCGATCGACTTCACGGGTCCTGAAGCCGTCTTCGAGAACGCTCGCACGTGCCTCGGGCAGGGCGTGCCGTTGGTGATCGGAACCTCAGGGCTCGGTCGGGAGGGGCGAGACCAGCTCGACCGGCTCGCCCGAGACAAGGCGGTCGCTTGCCTGATCGTGCCCAACTTCGCCGTGGGCGCGGTGCTGATGATGCGCTTCGCGGAGCAGGCGGCCCGTTTCCTGCCGCAGGCCGAGATCGTCGAGCTCCATCACGAGACGAAGAAGGATGCGCCGTCAGGGACCGCCAAGGCAACCGCGGAGCGCCTCCCGGGTGACCCGCCGATCCACTCGGTCCGCCTGCCTGGGCTCGTCGCCCACCAGGAGGTGCTGCTCGGCGGCGACGGTCAGCTGTTGACGATCCGCCACGACACCCTCTCCCGCGAGGCATTCGTGCCGGGCGTGCTGCTTGCGCTGGAGCAGCTCGGCACGCTCCCTGCGGGTGTGACCGTGGGCCTCGAGGCCCTGCTGGACTAGGTGCCGGTGCGAATCGACCGCGTAGGCGAGAGTGACCTGCCGGAGCTGCTACCGCTCGTCCGGGCTTACTGCGATTTCTACGAAGTGGGGCCTTCGGACGAGGCGCTGCTCACTCTCTCACGCGCGCTGATCGGCGATCCGCAAGGTGAAGGCGCGCAACTTCTGGCCCGAGACGACGAGAGCCGCGCGGTCGGCTTCGCCACGGTCTTCTGGTGCTGGTCGACGACGAGCGCTGAGCGGATCGGCGTCATGAACGACCTGTACGTGGCCCCCGAGGCGCGCGGGACCGGGACAGTCGAAGCGCTGATCGAGGCCTGCCGGGAGCTTTGCCGAGACCGTGGCGCCGCGAAGCTCGCCTGGCAGACGGCACCCGACAACGAGCGAGCTCAACGTGTCTACGACCGAGTCGGTGCGACGCAGGAGCGCTGGCTGGATTACTGGCTGCCCGTCGAGCAGCGCGCGAGCTCGAGCGCGTAGAACTGAAGGTAGGACGGCATGTGGGCGTCCCAGTAGCGCGTGCTGTGGCTGCCATCCCAGACATGGAATTGCGCTCTGGCGCCCCGACGGCGCAGGAGCTGCGCCAGGCGGTTGTCGACACGCCAGAACGGATCGTGCGTGCCGACGTCGAGCCAAACCGGCGTACGTCCATAAGGGCGACGGTTCGAGCCGACGTAGGCGAAGAGGTCGTGGCGGCCGAAGTCGGCGGCGTTGTCGAACGCACCGGGGGCCGTCTCCATGGCGTGCTCCCACAGCGCGGCGGAATGGGCTCCGACCGCGCAAAACCGCCCAGGCGCGATGCGGGCCAGGTCCAGCGCACCGAAACCGCCCATCGAGACGCCGCCGATCGCTAGGCGGCGCGGATCGGCGTGGAACCGCGCGATCGCGGCGGGGATCGCTTCGCCCAGGAGGTAACCGCCCCAGGATCCGTCGCGGCGGTCGTGGTAGTAGCTGTGGTCTCCCCCGTTGGGGAAGAAGATGATTGGAGCGCGGCGGCCGAGACGGCGCAATGCCTTGAACAGCTCCTTGCTGAGGAGGCCGTCAGGCGGCATCGCGCGGCCGTGGAGCATGATCAGCAGCGGTCGCCCCCTGGTCTTCCCGGGCGGTACGACGGCCACACCGGCGAGCCTCCGTCGAAGCAGCTGGCTCGCCACCTTGAAGCGCTCGACCTTCGAGCCGTAAGTGGTCTGGTAGCGCCGCTGCTTGCTGAAGGCAGCGAACGCGACGGCGACTCCCGTTGCCACCATCAGCCCGACGAGAGCTGCGAGGACGATCGGCCTCCTCACCATCGCCAAGAGCCTACTCCAGGGGCTTTGCGAACCGGCGGCCCGTCTCTTCGAGCCCGATGCGCAGGTAGAACTCGCGCGCCTCTGCCGCCGCTCGGCGGTCGTCAAGAAGAGCAGGCAGCAGTCGCGGGCACGCGCCTCCTGCTCGACTCGTTCCATCAGCGCCTCGCCGATCCCGCGACGCCGGTACGCTTGGTCGACGACGAGCGCCGAGACCTTGGCGGCGTTGCGATCATGCTTCGAGGGAAGGCGAGACGTGAATTACGGCCAGGCCCACGACCCTCCCGTCGAGCTCGGCCACGAACAGCCGATCCGCAGGGCTGTCTCCCAGCCGTTCCAACCGGACGGAAACCGCGTCGGCGCCGGCCGCGTATCCGAGCTGATCGAGCAGGCGAGCCAAGGCAACCGTGTCGTCGGAAACAGCGTCTCGGATGATCACGTCTGCCAAAACTCTGACGGAAACTCCGCATCACCCGGGCGCAGCCTCAGGTCCGGAGCGGTGGAAAGCTTAAGATGAGCCCCGTGCTCGGCGCAGTGCTCACGGCGATCGCCACACCGTTTGCCGACGACGGCTCGGTCAACTACGAGAAGTTCGGCGAGCTCGCTCAGCACCTTGTCGCCAACGGCTCCGACGGAATCGTCGTCGCAGGGACGACGGGTGAGTCTCCGACGCTGACCGACGACGAGCGGCTCGAGCTCCTGCGCGCGGCGATCGACGCGGTGGGCGAAGAAGCGACCGTTGTCGCAGGGACCGGGACGAACTCGACGGCCCATTCCGTGCACCTGACCGAGCAGGCCCACGAAGCCGGCGCCCACGGCTTTCTCGTCGTAGCTCCGTACTACAACAGGCCGCCCCCGCGCGGGATCGTCGAGCATTTCAAGGCGGTCGCCGCGGTCAGCGACCGTCCGATCGTCGTCTACAACATCATCGCCCGCACGACGATCAACATCGAGCCGGAGACGATGGTCGAGCTGGCCGAGATCCCATCCGTGCAGGCGGTCAAGCAGGCCAACGACGACCTCGACCAGGCTCGGCGCATCCTGGCCGAGACCGACCTCGACCTCTATGCGGGCGACGACAACCTCGTCTACCCCTTCCTGGAGCTCGGCGGGACCGGGGGAGTCTGCGTGCACACGCACGTGGTCGGGCCGCAGGTGGCCGAGATGATCAGGCTCTTCCGCGAGGGCGACGCCGAGGGAGCGAAGCGGATCGACGGCGAGCTCGGGCCGGCCTACGAACTGCTCCGGGTGACGACGAATCCCATCCCGATCAAGACGGCGATGAACCTGCTCGGGCACGAGCTCGGCGGCTTTCGGCTGCCCCTCGTCGACGCGACCGAAGCGGAGCAGGCGCAGGTCCGCAGCTGCCTCGAGCGCCTCGGCGCGCTCGAGCCTGCCCGCGCTTAATACGAGGCGAGCTCGCGCAGCGGTAGGAGGACGTCGTCGCCGACGTACACGCGCCGGACCGGCGCCTTCAGGTGCCTGAAGCCGCGATCGGCGATCGTGGCTGCGATCTCGGCGGCGAGCACCTCACTGCCGCTGTTCGGATGGAGAACGAGCGCCCGCGAGGTCTTGCTGACGCTCTCGAGGATCTCGGCGGCCACCCACGGCGGCTCCAGACCGAGGTCGAGCACTTCGACCGAGACGCCTTCGGTGGCGAGCTTCGAAGCGGCTTCCTGGGCGATCTCTTCCGTCCCGCCGTAGGCAACGAGCGTGACGTCCGAGCCCAGGCGCCGGATGTAGCGATACCGAGCCACCGGCAGAGCGTGCGTCTCCTGCGCCGCTAGCGCCTCGGCAGACCTGCCGGCCGGGGCTGCCGCTCGGGACTCCCGCATGCCGACCGCCGCGATCACGCCTGCAACGACCAGGAAAACGCTTGCGCCAAGCAGAGCGTCCCTGGGTGAGAGAACGCGATTGATCAGAGGAGCGACGGCGATTGCGCTCATCATCGTCGTCGTGATGAACGCGTACGAGAAGCCGAAGACGGCGCCGAGGTGACGGGGGTCGGCGCGACGCTGGACAGTGGTCTCGAACAGGACGTCCGTCGTGCCGTCGAGAAACCCGATCATCGCCAGCAGGAGCAACGCCGTGCCGGCGTGCACGGTGAGGCCGAATGTGGCCAGAAGCGCGGCCATGATCGTCAGCGCTGCGCCCATCCAGCGCCCGGCGCTGGTGCCGATGCGCGCGAATCCGATCAGTGCCTGACCCGCGGCGAGACCGACCGCGAGCGCGCCGATGCCGAAGCCGTAGCCTCCAGGGCCCAGCGCCAGCTGCTGCTCGAGGAAAGCCGGTAGCGTCGCGTTCGTCAGGCCCGTCGCGAGCGTGGCCGCGGCGAACGAGAAGACGAGGGCGAGCAGCCAACGACGGCTGAACACATAGCGGAGCGCGCCGGTGCGCCCCTCGACCGGCGATTCGTCCGAGCCTTGGTGCAAACGGGGCACCCGGAGACAGGCAAACAGCGTCAGCGCCACGGCGAACGTGCCGAGGTCGGCCAGCAGGGCCATGTGAACGCCGACCCAGCGCAGCAGCAGGCCTGCACCGAGTGCGCCTGCCGCCATGGCTGCGTCCTTGGCGATCCCGAGGCCCGCGTTCGCGGAGGCAAGGCTGTCTCGGGGGAGGATGCTCGGCAGCAAGGCCGAGACGGCGGCGTTCGAGATCGCTGCGAGTGCACCGGAGCACGCGACCGCGGCAAACACGACCGGCCGCTGCCCGCCGACTATCCCGAGCAGGGCAGCGGCGACGGCGGCGCCGCGCAGGCCCTCGATCCACGCGAGCAGCCGCGCCTTGGGCAATCGATCCACGACGAGCGCCGCAATGCCCCCGCCGATCACGGGCGGCGCAAGCCGGCTGAGCAGCAAAAGAGCGGCCTGCCCGGTCGATCCCGTGGTGTCGTAGATCCAGCCGACGAGGGCGGCCAGCGTCAGCCAGTCGCCCGCATGAGAGACGAGCTTCCCCACAGCGAGCAGCCGGTAGTTGCGTGTCCGCAACGGCTCCACGAGCCGGGCGGGGTCCAGGGAGCGCTCACGACCGTCGGAAGTGGCGACGAGGACGATGAAGAGCGCCATACCAGTGCCGATGAAGAGATCGCCGATCGAGAAGACGTTGGCAAGTGGGAACTGCACCGGCAGTGCGAAGACGTCGCCGAGGAACCGCAGATGAGGCGCGTCCACGGACACGTTCGAGTGGGAGCCCGCGGTGACGCCGACGGCGCGCGCGGCCTCGGCGGAGATCGGCATCTTGCCGCCGTTGGCCGCAATCGCCAGCGTGTTCATGCTGAGCCCGATCAGGAAGAGCCAGAGCGAGCGGATCCGGAAGTTGGCGCAGGCGAAGAGCGTCAGCAGGAAGTACGTCGCCAGGTGAAGCGCATTCCGCGTGCCGTCCGTGAGTTGGTGGCCGGCGTCCGACGAGAAGATGACGACCTGCACCGCGAGCGCCACAGGTACGGTCCAGGAGAGGCGGAAGCGCACGTCGGCGAGGCGGCTCAGCTTCCCGCCGAGAACGAGTGCGAACACCAGGCCGAACGCGAGACTGGGGAGCAGGAACATCTAGCTCACCGCCACCACCTGGCGCCGGCGCCGCTCCTCGAACGGAGCCGCCTCGGGAACGAGCGCGGCGACGAAGTCATCGGCGCAGGCGCGGAGGGCGAGCTCGAGTGGGCGAGGCGCTTTGCGGACGAGCGCGACGACGAGGAAGCCGGCGGTCTTGGTGCCGCGGCGGAGGGGAACGGCGAGGCTGGCGCCTGCTCCGCCGAGCTCCCAGCCCTGGCCGATGAGCACGTCGTCTTCGGACTCGGCCTCCCGGATCAGCCAACTGGTGAGAGCGGCATCGGAAGGCCGCGCGCCTGCCAATGCGCGCTCGAGCTCCACTGATCCGGCCAGCTCGTCCTCGCGCCAGGAGACGAGGCCGGCCCACCGGACGTCGGTGCTCGCCGCCAGAATCCCGACGATCGCGCCAAAGCTCGAATCGGGCCCGGACGAGGCCGAAAGGACGGAGCGGAGCGATCGCGTGAGACGCCTTGACGCGAGCCGTCGCAGCTGCGCCCACGCCAGGCCGCCGGCCGTGACACCCAGGGCAGCCCATGCCGCCGAGGGCCGCTCGAGCCACACGGCGACGAGGCAGCCGATGATTCCGACGAACGGCAGCGCGTCCACGACGTGCGTGGGCATCCAGCGGCGTGCCTGCCCCGAGCGCCGGGCTGCCGAGCGAAGCTCGTGCAATTCCTCGCGCGTCAACGCCTCACTCACGCTCTCGCCTCGCTGGACGGCAACGAATGCCTTGGCCACCAGCGGATGGAGCTGTGTGCCGGCCTGCCCCTCGATCTCCGCCAGCGCTTCGGTACGCGAGAGCCCACGGCGGTACGGCCGGTCCGTGGTCATAGCGTCGAACGTGTCGGCGGCGACCAGGAAGTGTGCCGCCAGGGGCTGCTCGGTCGCGGCCACTCCGTAGTACCCGTCCCCGTCGAAGCGTTCGTGGTGGTACTCGACCGCCCGGGCCTCTTCGGACGCAAAGCGGAATCGCCGCAGCAAACGGGCCGAGAGCCGCGGGTGCCGCCGCATCGCGGCCCACTCCTCGCCGTTCAGCCGCCCGGGCTTCAACAGGACCCTGGCGTCGACCGCGATCTTGCCGAGGTCGTGGAGGCGCCCCGCCCAGCGCAGGCGCGTCACTACGGGCGAGGGAAGCGCCAGCGCCTCGGCGAGCTCGCGGACGTACTGCGCCACGCGTGCGGAGTGCTGATACGTATAGGGGTCTCGCTCGTCGACGACGTTCGCGAACGTCTCCAGCGCGCGCGCCGTCTCGCGCCGCAGCAATGCGAGCCGCGCCTGCGCCTGGTACACGGCGAGCACGAGCGGAGCGAGGAAGACGATCTTCCACGAGTTCGAGAGGACGAAGAACGCCAGCGTGGCACCCAGGCCGGTCTCTGCCGCCCGCAGCGAAGGTTCTGCCCGAAGCAGGTGAGGAAGCTCGGAGCGCAACGAGCGGGACGAGGTAAGCGCCACGATCGAGTTCACGAGCAGCGTGTTCACGACCGCATAGGCGACTGCCATGCCGACGATGGGCGCGAGATTGTGAGGAAGGTCGATTGCGCCCCGCGTCCCGCCGAGCGTGCCGAACACGGCTCCCCCCGCGAGTGTCGCGAGCGCGAAAGCCGCTGCGTTGAACGCGACGTTGCGCAGTCGCGCGCCACGGAGGATGTCCACGACGATGACGCCGAACGCGGCGACGACCGCGCCGGCCCAGGCTCCCACCAGGATGATCGCGGCAATGTGGACTGCAGACGAAAAGCTGCAGCTGTGGCCGTCGATCGGGTCGATCGAGTTTTCTTCGTCTGGAATCTGGAGCAGCTCGGTGAGTACTGCTGCGGCGGCAAGCAGTGCGAGCAGGCGGCTCGGCCCCGCCGCTACGTGCGCGACGGCAAG
The DNA here is from genome assembly GCA_030854475.1 of Actinomycetota bacterium. Lineage (GTDB taxonomy): Bacteria > Actinomycetota > Thermoleophilia > Gaiellales > Gaiellaceae > JALYTD01. The sequence goes on along the minus strand of JALYTD010000081.1, from coordinate 8,841 downwards.
CGCGAGCATCGCGGCGCCGCCCAGCACCGTGGCGTGAGCGAAGCCGCGCGCTGTGAGTTGAGCGCGCATCGGCTAGGCGAGCTGGGGTTAGGCGGGGCCTAGCCCCACTTGGTGCCGGCGCCCGAGGCAAGCACGAGGGCCGCAAGAAGGCCGATCCGGTAAATCCAGGGTGACCGCAGCATTTTCCGCTCCTTCCGCAAGAAGAGGGGTGTTCTCCCACCTTGTGGATAACGCGCGACTTGAAAATCCCCCAGGGGGGTGATTGGGGAGTGCTGGTGGCGGATGGCTCGTGTGAGTAGGAGGGTTTGACGAAACACAGCTATGCCGCCGGGCCGCGCTGCTCGCACCAGCTCCGCTCTCGTCACGCAGTCGCGCCCGTAGGCTGGGGCTACGAACACTCCCTGCGTCCTTGCCTGGGAACGAGCATCGCACCCCGGCGACGAGCGGTAGTCCGCCAAACCCTCTAGAGGGCTCGAGCGAGGGCTGTGGCAGGCGCTTCGGCGTGAAGAGGCCGGTCGGCGAGGGCCAGGCCAAGCGCGCTCAGACTCGAGCGGAGAGCCTCTTCGAGGTGGCCAGGCAGCTGACTGGGCGCCGCGACGACGAGGAATCCGACCAGAGCGCTGTTGTCCCGGTGGAGCGGAAGGGCGACGAGAACGCCTTCGCCTCCTGACTCGAACGCGGAGGCTTTGAGCACGTCCGCGCCGGATTCCGCCTCGCGGACGAGCCAGCTCATCAGTGGAGCCTCAGGCGGCCCGCCGGAGCCGTGCTGGAGCTCGAGCGCTCCGCCCAGGCTGTCCTCGTGCCACCCCACGAGCGCGGTCCAGGTGGCGCCACAGGTTCGTTCGAGCAGCGCTACCAGGCGGTCGAACGCCTCCGCTCGATCCGAAGAGCGGCGCAGCAGCGCCATCAGCGCTCCGGTGGCGCGGCGGACACGCAGGATGCGAAGCGATCGAAGCGCCACACCGAGGACGGCGAGACCGGTCCCGCCGCCGAGGAGCCACGCCTGTCCGGTGCCGGCGCCTACCAGTGCAGCAGACACACCCCCGAGGACGAGCAGCTCGGGCCGCTCCCGCAGCTCGCGCGTGCTGCCAATGCCTGGCAGTCGGTAGGGCAGAGTTGCGTCACGGAGCTCCGCGAGCTCGGTTGCGGAAAGCGCCTCGGCCGGATCCTGCCCCCGCTGCACGGCGACGAACGCCTTCGCGATCGTCGGATGGAACTGGGTGCCGCTGTTGCGCTCGATCTCGTCCAGCGCCTCATCGCGCGACAAGCGCGCGCGGAAGGGGCGGTCCGTGGTCATCGCGTCGAACGAGTCCGCGACGATCAGGAAATGGGATGCGAGCGGCAGGTCGTGGCCGTCGATCCCGTAGTAGCCTCGCCCGTCGTAGCGCTCGTGGTGGAACTCGACCGCGCGCGCCTGGCCTGCGGCAAACTCGAAGCGCTGAAGCAGCCGAGCCGATAGCCGCGGATGGCGCCGCATTGCGGCCCACTCGGCCCCGTTGAGGCGGTCCTCCTTCCGGAGGACGGCGGCGTCCACGGCCACCTTGCCGAGGTCGTGGAGCCGGGCGGCCCAGCGCAGCCGGTCGACGTCGGAGAACGGGAGCTGCAGAGCGCGTGCAAGCTCGTCGACGTATCGCGCGACGCGCACGGAGTGCTGGTACGTGGACGGATCGCGCTCGTCGACGATGTTCGCAAAGGTCTCGAGGGCGTTCAGGGTTTCGCGACGCACCCGGGCCAGGCGTGCCTGAGCTGCGTGGATCACGAGGACGAGGGGAAGGGCAGCGACCAGGTTCCAGGGGTGGTTCAAGACGAAGAGCGCTACGACGGCGCCGAGCCCTGCCTCTCCGGCTGCGGTCCACAGATCCGGCTGGAACGCCTCCCGCGCCCGTACGAGCTCCAACAGCGCGGTACGAACGGTCAGGTAGACGAGCGAGAGAGCGGCCAGCGGGACGATCCCGTCGAGCAGCTGGAGCTTCCCGGTCTGCCCTCCGGCAAGCAGGAAGGCGTACCCCGCGCCGAGCGAGGCGAGCACGAGCGCGCTCGTCTCGAAACAGACGAGCCGCACCTGCGCACCGCGGAGCGGGCGGACGAGCAGCGTTCCCAAGCCTGCGACGAGCGCACCGGCCCACGGCCCGATCACGATGAGGGCCGCAATGTGCAGACCGGCCGAGATCCGGAAGGGCGGGGTCTCCGAGGGTTCCCGCGCACGGCCGGAGTCCGCATCTTCGACGAGCTCGCTGACGATGATCGCGGCCGCGAACAGGGTCAGAGCCGTTGCGCTCGCCTGCACCGCCTGAAAGGCAGCGGCAGCGAGCGCGGCAAGCCCGAGCACGGTCGTGGCGGCCACAGGAAGCCCACGCATGCTTCGGTTATCGGATCTACGCCCCTCAGGCTTAATCGAGCCGTGCGCGCAGCACTACACTGCGGCGATGCCCGAACCGCTCAGGATCATCCCGCTTGGCGGCCTCGGCGAGGTCGGCAAGAACATGATGGTCTACGAGATCGGCGGCGAGGTCGTGGTCGTGGACGCGGGGCTCGCGTTCCCGCGGGACGAGCATCTCGGCGTCGACCTGATCCTGCCCGACTTCACGTACCTGCGCGAGCGCGACAAACCGGTGCGCGCCGTGATCCTCACACACGCGCACGAGGACCACGTCGGCGCGCTGCCGTACCTCCTGCGCGAGACGCGGGTCGAAGAGATCTGGGCGACGTGCCTCACGCTTGGGCTCGTCAAGTCGAAGCTCGACGAGCACGGCCTGTTGCGCGCCTCGGAGCTACGCGAGATCGAGCCGGAACAGGGCGTCCTCGAGCTCGGGCCGTTCCGAGCGGAGTTCGTCCGGGTCGCGCACTCTGTGCCGGACTCGGTCGCCGTGATGCTCGAGACCGAGGCTGGCCGCATCCTGCACACGGGCGACTACAAGCTCGACCACACGCCGGTCGACGGCCTCCGCACCGACGTCGGCAGGCTCGCAGAGCTCGGGAACCGTGGCATCGACCTGCTGCTCGGCGACTCGACGAACGCCGAGCGGCCGGGCGTGACCGGTTCCGAGCGGCTCGTGGGGGAGGCGTTCCGCCAGATCATCCCGCGCTGCACGGGGCGGATCCTCGTCGCCTCGTTCGCCTCCAACGTCCACCGCATGCAGCAGGCGGTCGACGTCGCCGTCGACGTGGGCCGGAAGGTCTGCGTCGTGGGGCGCTCGATGCGGAAGAACCTCAACATCGCGCGCAATCTCGGCTACATCGAGATGCCTGAAGATGCACTGATCAAGCCCGTCGAGCTGGACGACTACGAGCCCGGCGAGGTACTGATCCTCTGCACGGGCTCGCAGGGTGAGCCGCTGTCGGCGCTCGTGCGGATCGCCTACCACGACCATCCGGCTGTACGCGTCGACCGCGGCGACACGGTGATCATCTCGGCGCGCCCCGTTCCCGGGAACGAGTTGCGGGTGCACGACGCGATCAACCAGCTCGCCAGGGCGGGGGCGGAGGTGCTGCACCAGGAAAACGCGCCGGTACACGTGTCGGGGCACGGCCACGCTGAGGAGATCCGCACGATGATCGCTCTCGTCAGGCCCAAGGCGGTCATGCCCGTGCACGGAGAGTTCCGGATGCTCGCTGCGCACGCGCGTCTCGCGGTCGAGGGCGGGGTGCCCGAGGACGGGATCGTGATGGCGGAGAACGGTTCGGTCGTGGAGCTCTCGGCCGAGGGTGCCCGCATCGTGGACGAGATCGAGTCCGGCGTGACCTTCGTGGACGGTCTCGGCGTCGGAGACGTCCAGGACGTCGCCCTGCGCGACCGGCGGCATCTGTCTGAAGACGGGATCCTGATCGTGGTCGCCACGCTGGCGAGCTCGAACGGCCGCACGACGGGCTCCCCTGAGCTGATCGCGCGCGGTTTCACGGAGCCCGGTCCACTGCTCGAGGAGTTGCGTGAGGAGGCCGGGCGTGTGCTGTCGCAACTGCTCGAGGACGACATCGTCGAGATCAAGCTGCTCCAGGAGCACCTGCACGACGACCTGGGCCAGCTAATTTACGATCGCACGGGTCGCCGTCCAATGATTCTTCCTGTAGTAGTTGAAGTATGAGCGTTGCTCGCGCATGGGAGCCCGGCTGGCCCGACGTGCTCGAGGATCACGCCGCGGAGAACGCGACCGCGCAGAAGCTCGTTGCCCAGCTTCGGGCTTGCGAGGTGGCGTCGCTCGCGTTCTGCCGGTTGCTCGAGCGCTGGGCTCGCGGTGACGCACATCCGTCGACCCCCGGCCGCCGCCAGGCAGCGCTGAGGCGGGCGGCGGAGCGGGCCGAAACGGCTTTCGCCGGGCTCGAGCGCCCCCTGGGCCGCTACCTGCTCGAGCTGCAGCCCGAGCTGGCCGAGGGACGGTCTTGGTACGGAGCTCCTGGAGCGGCCGAGCTGCTCGAATGGGCGCCGATCCTGAACCGGGCCGGTGTTCGCGTCTGTCCGGTGCGCGTGGCTCAGTCCTACCTGGAGCTCGCGGTCTTCATCCGGGCGCTCGAAGGGCTCGCGGACGCTGCGCGCGTTCGTTCAGCGCCGGACCGCTCGTCTCTGTGGGCGGGCCTGTTCGACCTGCGCGAGAACCTGCTCGGCCGCGCGGTCGACGACCTGCGCGCGATCGCGGCCTGGTAGTCCCCGCACTCGAGGGCACGGAGCGCTAACTCTTTACGGGCGCTGTTTAGACGGCCGCACCGGCAAAGCCGGCACGGCCTCCAATCGGCATCGCAAGCGACGCCTCCAGCTTCGGGTCACCGTTGGATCTGCTAGCGGCTCCGTCCGGGGCCGTCTGGAAGATGGCCCCCGTGGGGGTGCTGATCCGCTGCGCGCTTGCGGCCGTGCTCTTGGCTGCGGCCGTGCTGAAGCTGGCTGCCCCGGCGTCGAGCCGCTCCGCGCTGGCGACCTTCGGCATCCGGAGGCGGCCCTCCCAGTGGGCCGCCTGGGTCTTCGTAGTAGCGACCGAGGTAGGCCTGGCCGCTGCCGTGGCGGGTGGATCGACCCTTGCGTCGTGGCTTGCGGCAGGGCTGCTCGGCGCGTTCGCCGTGCTGCTCGCCGCCGCGATCGCACGTGGCCGGACGGGCGCGCCGTGCGCCTGCTTCGGGTCCCGGTCGAGAGTGGGGTGGACCGGTGTCGCGCGAACCGCGGCGCTGGCCGGAGGATTCGCCGCCGCCCCGCTTGTACCCGACGGGCAGCCGAGTGTCGAAGCGTGGCTTGCGCTTGGTCTCGGCGTGGCCTTCGCCGGCCTGACGGCGTTGGGCCTCGCCGTGCTCGCGCTCGCGCGCGAGATCGGAGTCCTACGGCTCCAGCTGGGCCCGCAATCGGCACTGGAGATCCCGGACGAAGGCCCCCCGTTGAAAAGCCGGACAGCTCTGATCGACCGCTTCGAGCTGACGCCGAGAACGCGCTTCGCGCTGGCGGTGTTCAGTTCCGACGGCTGCGGACTCTGCCGGAGGCTCGAGCCCGCGATCGCAGCGCTCGGCGCCGATCCAGTGGTCGCGCTGGAGACGTTCGACGAGCTCCTGGACGGCCAGGTGTGGGCGGAGCTGGGCGTGCCCGGCAGCCCCTACGGCGTCGCCCTCGACCTGGACGGAGTCGTGCGCGCCAAGGGAGTCTTCAACTCCTTCGGCCAGCTGGAGAGCATTCTCGCGGCGGCCGAGCGTCGCATGCCCGAGGGCGCCCTTGTCTGACCAGCTGAGCGACGCGCTGGCGCAGAAGACCTCCCGCCGCGGGCTGCTCGGGCGGCTCGGCAGGACGCTCGTGCTGGCCGCCGGGGGCGGGGCTCTCGCCGCGCTCGAGCCTCGGCAGGCCGACGCCTTCCATTTCTGCGGCCACATCTACACGACCGACTCGTGCCCCCACCCGACCGGCCTTCCGCGCATCGACGCCCGGGGCTTTCCGCTACGAGCCCGGGACGGAAAGCCGGTGGACAATCTCGGCCGGCCGGTCGACAGGGAGGGGCGCCCGGTGGACGACCGCGGACGCCTGCTCCGAGACTTCGACGGACTCCCGCTGCCGCCGGCGCCGCGGACACGCGTCTGTCAGGAAATCGTCAGCGAGCGGTTCGGCATCCGGACACGCGTGGACGGCGCCTGGTACCGCTGCTGCGGGGGCCGCGTACGCAAGCTGGTCGACTGCTGCTCGACGAGCCGGATCCGGATCAACGGCGACAAGGCGCTGAAGGGCTACTGCTACTCAGGCCGGAAGGTCTTCTGCGTCATGTACTTCGACACGAAAGTCCCGTGCTAGCCGCGGCGCTGGGCATCGCGGCCGCGGTCGCCGGGGTGACCGGCGCCTGGTCGCCGTGCGGGTTCTCCATGGTGGACACAATCGGGCGAAGCGAAGGGGGCCGGGCACCAAAGGCCGCCGCCTGTATGACGTTCACGCTCGGCGCGCTGCTCGGCGGTGCCGTGACGTTCGGATCACTCGGGGCTCTAGGGGACGCCGTCCACGGGAGCGGGGGCTGGCTCGCGGTTGCACCGGCCGTCACGATCGCGCTTGCGGCGGCGCTCGGCGAGGCCCGCGGCGTCCGCATCGTCCCGCAGATCAGGCGCCAGGTGCCCGAGCGCTGGCGGCGTGTCCTGCCGCTGCCGGTCGCCGTCGCTGGGTACGGCGTCCTGCTCGGGCTCGGTTTCACGACGTTCGTCCTGACCCTCGGCGTCTGGGCGCTCGCCGCGATCAGCTTCGCGCTCGGCGACTTCCGGCTCGGCCTCACCGTGGGCCTCGCGTTCGGCGCCGGCAGAGCTCTGCTCGTCGCGTTCCTGGCGCCGCTGGCCGAGCGTCCCATCGGCATCGGGCTCGGCGAGTTGATGACGGAGCGCACGGGCTTCCTGAGGGCGTCCCGGCTCGCGAACGCCGTCGTGCTCGCGGGCTGCGCCGCGGTTCTCATGGCGACCGGCGCCTCGGGTGCGGTCGTCGTCGCCCGCAGCGCGAGCGACCCGAGCTTCGGTGCCGGCCTGCTGGCCTGGGACGCCGGCACGACGAGCGTCGTCCGCGTAGGCCCCGACCGGTTGATGGTGATCGAGGCCACCGATCCCGCCCTCGGCGGCTCGCTCCTGGCCTGGTTGCGCGGCTCCACCGCGTCCGTGATCCGTCTGGACACGTTCGAGCCGGTGCTCGAGGTCCAGCTGACCAGGCCGGATGCGATCGCCGTCTCCGACCGCTGGCTCGTCTACCGGAACCGACGCCCCGACGGTGGTGACAGGATCGCGGCGCGGTCCCTCGACACACCGTCGCTAGAGCGCACGATCGCATCGGTGCGCCCCTCGGTCAGCCTGGGGCGGCCCTCGATCGACGGTGACGTGGTCGTCTACGGCGCAGCAAACAAGCGCTGGAGCTGGATCGTCGCAGCCGACTTGAGCGGCGGCGGCACCCAGGTCGTGCGTAGGAGCGATCTCGACCAGCTCGCCAACCCGTCGCTGCTTGCCGGCATGCTCCTGTACGTCCGCTCTTCGAACCGAGCGCAGCGTCTGATGCTCGGCCCGGTGGACTCGGGCCGCGACCGCACCCTGTACGAGCTGGGGCCGCCTGCCATGCTCGATCCAGGGTACGAGGGCGGCTACAGCCACAAAACTCGAACACCGCCCGTTCGGCCTCCTGCGCCGTTCCTGCTCTGGACGACGGCGCTGGCGCCCACGGAAGCGTTCGTCTCGCTGATCCCCCGCAACGGTGGCCGGGCCGGGGCGCGCATCGTGCAGGTCGCTCGCTGAGGAGTCCTGTGCCTCCAACGAGGGGTCGGCGCTAGTGACCTCACAAGAGGGGTGAGCGCAGCCGTTCCAGCGACGATATCTCCACGTACAAGCGACGGAGGCGGGGCGTCACGCCGTCAGGAGGAGACAAGCGTGACGCGCATCAGAGAAAGGTTTGGCCGATCGGAAGCGGGACAGGCTGTCGTCCTCGTCGCCCTTCTGCTCGTCCCTTTGCTGTCCATCGCGGGCCTGGCAATCGACGTCGGCTATGCGTACTACGCACAGCGGTCGCTGCAGAAACAGGCTGAGGCAGCCGCTCTCGCAGGAGCGCAGAACCTGCCGGATTCGGCGAAAAGCGTTTCGCTGGCAAAGCAGTACGGCAGTTCGAGCAAGAATCGCCAGAACGACCTCGGCGGAACCGTCAACGAGCAGGTGACGACGAAGTGCCTGTCGTCGGTTCCCCTGTGCTCTCCCGTGAACGCAGTCGTCGTAGACGAGACCGCGAACGTTCCAACGCTCTTTTCGCGAGTCGTCGGCTTTCACTCGCTGAAGGTCCACGTGCGAGGCATGGCGTGCTCGCCCTGCGGTCTCCGGCCGCTGGACATCGTGGTGGTGCTCGACCGCACCGGCTCCATGTGCATGACCCACTCGGGCGCGTCGGATCCGTCCTGCGCGGACCTGAACAACGCGCGCAACGGAATCCTGTCGTTCCTCGGGCTGATGAACGAGGCCGACTACGTTGGCCTCGGGGTCTTCCCGCCGGCCTCGAGCATTAGCGCGAAATGCAGCACCCCGGGGACATCGAATTACAACTCGAAGAGCTCGCCCTACGTCGTCGTCCCGCTCGCGAAGGACTTCGTCAAGAACGGCAAGCTCGACAACAACTCGAACCTCGTCAAGACGGCGGGGGCGACGAGTTGCCGAAGATCACGGCGTACCAGACGCTGCAGCAGATTGCCTCGACCTCGAAGACGTTCTACAACCAGCCCACGCCGGGCCAGTTGACCACGCTCTTCCAGGAGGTCGCCGCGGATCTCCAGCGCGGTTCCGCCAGCCTGATCGACAACGACACGAAGTAGGCCCGGCAAGAGGGGTTATGGGCGCGCAGAGGCATCGTCTGCGATGCCGACCAGAGGCCGCACCGGCTTAGCC
>JALYTD010000079.1 GCA_030854475.1 Actinomycetota bacterium | reverse complement strand
GAAAATCGATGGCGCGCCTGGCGTTGCCTTCCAGGCTCGAGTTGAACAGGCCCGAAGGGTCTTTCAGCGACGCGCCCTTGGCGAAGGTCATCTTCACCACGCTCTTGTAGGTCTCGCCCGTGCAGATGATCCCATCGTGAGACCACACGGGAGTCCCTCTCCACTTCCACTCCTCGACCGCTTCGGGGTCGGCTTGCTGGATGAGAGTACGGAGCCGGGAGAGCGTCTCACCCCGCCAGTCGCTTAGCTCTTTGATCCTCGCGTCTATCAACTCAGACGGCGTCCCGGGTTTCTGTGGAGCACTCTTCTTCATGACATCCCTCTCATACCACATCGATTTTCAAGGACGCGCCAGCTTTGGACTCCAGGTCGGCCCGTATATAGGCGAGGATGACGCAAACCGGCAGAACGAGAGATGGGCGGAACTTTGCGTTGCGCAAACCAGCCGCTACTCATGGGCGAACCGCTCTCGCTTGCGTGATCCAACGCCTGGAAGAACCCTGTCCCCCAGTGGCAGCGTTCTCGACGATCCAGGCCGACTCCGCGGCTCCTCGCTCTCCCCGAGCACAGTCAGTAATCGCTTTCGCCTTTAACTTCCCTCCCCTTTTGCAGTAGGAAACACCTGCGACATCGCCGGGGACGCGGCGCTGAGATTCGTCGGAGCGCTAGTTCACTGGACGGTCATCTCGGTGGGCACCGAACAGGTCGAGGTAGTTCTTCATGCCGACCTCCGCCCTGCCTTCACCGAAGACGGCTTTGGTGAAGTTCATGCCGTAGAGCGAGAACAGCATCCGCTCGTCTTGACCGGGCGGCACCACCTCAGCGGGCCTTCCAAGAGCAGTCCACCCTTCGGGCACCACACGACCCGCTGGCAGCTCGGAGTTGATGTGCACAACCGCGTTGGCGCGCACAATCGCGCGCTCTCCGATATGCGTGGCGGGGAAGATCGAAGCGCCAGCAGCGACGAAAGCGTCGTGGTCGATCTGCGCGCCGTTCACGTTCGTTCCCGGCCCGATCATCACGTCACTACCGATCGAAACGGGACGCCCCGGCCATGCGCGGACGATGGCATTCTCCATGATCACCGTACGCGGCCCGATCCGCACAGGCGCGTCTTCGGCGACGAGCACGGCACCAAACATGATCCTGCAGTCCTCGCCGATCTCGACATCGCCGCAGAGAACTGCCGTCGGCGCCACATAAGCGGACTCGGCGACGCTCGGTGTGATTTCGCGGTGCTCGATCAACATGAGAGAGCGCTCCTTCGTTCCATTGGTGTTCCTCCTCCGACGGTCGGGTTCTCCTCAAACTTCGTCATTGTTCAGGTTGCCTCGATCTCGCTGCGCAGGTCGAGCAATCGCGCCTCGCCACGCTCAAGCGCCTGCCAGACCTCGCGCGGGTCGATCGACCGGCTCACGCGAGCGCCACGACGTTCTTGGCGATCAGGAACAGAGCGACGCCGACGATCAGCACGGCGAACACCTGGGTCAACCGTGTGCTCGAGAGTCGGCTGCCGAGCCGCGAGCCAGCAATCTCTCCGGCGATCGCTGCCGCGGTAAACGCAACGACAACGGCCCAGTCGACACGACCGGTTGCAAGGTGCGCGACGAGCGCGGAGGCACTTGTTAGCGCGATCACGAGAAGCGAGGTGCCGATGGCAACCATCATCGGCAAGCCGAGCAAGAGGACGAGGGCAGGGACGATCACGAAGCCCCCGCCGACACCGAAGAAGCCGGTGAGAACGCCGGTGCCGATTCCGGCGGGGATGACGCGGAGGGCAAGTGTTCGGCCGCGCGCTTCCACCTCGTCGCCGCGCCCTTCGCCGCGGCCGCGGATGAGCGCATAGGCGGCAGCCAGCATCACGACCGCGAAGGCGATCAGGATCGAGCTTCCGCTCGCGACTCGGTTCAGCGCCGTTCCCGCAAGCGCGCCGGCGGCACCTGCGGCGCCGAAGGCAAGGGCGAGACGAACGCGGACGCCGCCGCTGCGGACGTGGTCGGCGGCGCCGACGAGCGCGGTGATTCCAACGATCGCGAGCGACGCCGTCGTCGCCTCCCGCACCGGCTCTCCGAGCACATAGACGAGCACCGGAACAGCGAGGATCGAACCGCCGCCGCCGACGAGACCGAGCGAGACCCCGATCGCAAGGCCGAACGGCAGCGCGAGTAGCGCGTTGTGCATCTAGGCGACGACACCGTCGTCCGGCGCCATCGGCAGCCCGCTCTTCTTCCACCCTTTCATGCCGCCTTCGAGATTCTCAACACGGAGCCCGGCTCTGCGTAACGATTCCGTTGCGAGCGCGCTGCGGTTGCCGCTGCGACAGACAGCGATCAGCTGAGTGTCGCAGCGGCAGCTGATTGTGGCCCTGCGCGATCTCGCCGAGCGGCAAGTGGATGGCGCCCGGAATATGGCCAGCATCCCACTCCGCCTGCTCGCGCACATCGACAACGACCGCGCCTTCCTCGATGAGCGCTGAGGCACGGCCCGCGTGGACGCCTTTCTTGCGACCGAACAGTCCCATCATCTAGCTCCTTCCTTGACCAGCTCGACCTCATGCTCGGATAAGTCAGCGACGCCACCGTCGGCAACGTGGACAAGATTGCCGACGCCCGCCCGCTTGAGTAGGGACACGGCGAGCGAGCTGCGGTTGCCGGCTGAGCAGGCAACCGCGATGGGCTTGCTGTTGGACGCGAGCTCGGATGGCAGCCCGTCATGAAGCTCGTGGTAGGGGACGTGAACCGATCCCTCGACGTGTCCCGCCTCCCACTCGTCGTCTTCGCGCACGTCGAGCAACACGACCTCCTCGCTCTTCAGCCGTCGCCGCGCAGCTCGAGCGGGTGCTCGCCTCCGGCGCGCCCGAGAAAGCGAAGGCGCTCCTGCGCCTGCTGATCAAAGAGCTGCGGGTGAACGGGAGGTCGGAGATCCTCCCGACCTACCGCGTCCTTCCGCCCGAGGTTTGCGCAACGCCAAGTTCAGTGGGCGGTACTGGGCTCGAACCAGTGACCCCCAGCTTGTCGAGCTGGTGCTCTCCCAACTGAGCTAACCGCCCGGGCCGGGTCTGATGCTAGCGCACGCCGGTGAGCGCGTCGTAGAGGCGGCGCTGGAAATCCGCTACGAGTTGCTCGCTCTCCGGCATCATCCGGCCCTGCGTGACCATGCCGGAGTCGAGTCCCTGCTGGACCGACTGCACGAGCGACACGTCCTCCTCCGCCACCTGGTTGTCCCAGGCCATCAACTCCGTGATCCGCTCCTCGCTCAGGTCGGCTCCGAAGAAGTAGTCGGTCACCTCGACCGTCGTTTTGGGCCCGATCGGGACCCACCGCTCGATCGAGATGTTCTGCGGGCCCGGCGCGATGTTGACCGTCGTGTTCGGCCAGAAGAAGTGGTACTGGGACTGCTTCACTTCGCCGCGCGGGTCGTAGGGGACAGAGCCCTTACCGTTCAGTGCCGAGGCGCGCACTGGCCCGAGTTGGCTCGACGAGCCCCCGTCCACCTGGAGGCGGTACGAGTCGGGGTCGACGTCGATCACCTTGCTGAAGCCGGGATGCGCGGTCGGACAGTGGTAGCACTCGAGGTAGTTCTCGAGCGCCACCTTCCAGTTGACCGGCTGCTCCCACTCGTGATGTGAGTGGAAGCGCACCGCGTCCAGGTCGATGCCGCTCTTGGCGACGAGCTCCGGGAGCGGGCCGAGCGCGTCGTGCAACGGCGCGGCCTCGACGTCGGGATTGACGAAGACGAACGGCCCCCACGTTGCGACCGCCACCGGGAGCAGCGAGTACGCGGCCATGTCGAAGCCGGGCTCGCGCTCGGAGCGGGGCGCCTTGCGGAGCGAGCCGTCCAGGTCGTACGTCCAGGCGTGGTACGGGCACTGGAGCGTCTCGCGGCAGCCGGCACCTTGCGCGACCAGGTGGCCGCGGTGGCGGCAGACGTTGACGAACCCGCGCAGCTCTCCTTCCCGGTCGCGCAGGACGACCACGGGAATGTGGCCTGCGACCGACGTGAAGTAGCTCGCGGGCTGCACGACCTGGTCGGTCCAGCCGGCGTACTGCCAGTTCTGGGCGAAGACCCGGTTTCGCTCGAGCTCGAGGACCGCGGGCTCCGAGTACCAGCCGGCGGGGAGCGTCCAACCGTCTTCCAGAGGGTGCTCGAGTGCCGGCAGGCTCAGCGCCGCTCCGTTCTCGATCGCTGTCATTTGCCCTCCGACCGACCCCTCGGTGTTCAGCTCCACGCTCCGTCAGGATATCCCGCGTGACCGTGCTCGTGCTCGGGGCGGGGCTCGCAGGCCTGGCCGCTGCGCGAGATCTGGCCGCCGCAGGAACCGACGTCACCGTGCTGGAAGCGCGTGACCGCGTGGGCGGCCGGGTCGAGCAGATCCCGCTCGAGGGGCGGCGGCGGCACGCCCAGCTCGGCGGCGAGGTGATCGGCGCGTGCCACACCTCCTACCTTCAGCTCGTGGACGAGCTCGGCCTGACGCTCGAGCCCAGCTACCTCAGCGTGCCCGGCGAGACGACGTTCGACCTCTTCGAAGGGGTGGAGCGTGGTCAGGACTGGCCGTTCCGGACCGCGGAAGAGCGGGCGGACTACGAGCGGGTGGAGCAGCTCTGGGGACAGCTCGTCGCCACCGTCGATCCCGACGACCCATGGTCGCACCTCGAGGCGGCGCGGTTGGACGCGACCTCGTTCGGAGGCTGGCTGCGCTCCGTGGACGCGACGCCCACGACTCTCCGCCGCATGCAGGTCGACTCGCTCGCGGCCGGGTCGATCGAGCAGACGTCACTGCTTGCGGAGCTGCGCAAGTCCGCTGCCGTCGGCGAGCGCACCTTCTACTCGTACGACCTCTGGGAGTCGATGCAGGTCGCCGAGGGCAGCGCCGAGGTCGCGCTGCGGATGGCCGCTGAGCTCGGTGAACGCGTACGGCTCGGAGCGGAGGTGCGGCGGGTCGAAATGGGAGCTGGAAGCTGTCGGGTCACACTCGCGTCGGGCGAGCAGCTGCGCGCCGAAGCGGTCGTGTGCGCGCTGCCGGTAGGCGTGGCGGCGCGGCTGGAGATCGAAGGCGTGGAACCGGAACGGCTCGCGTCGCTCCAGCACCAGCGGCACGCACTGGCTGCGAAGGTCGTCGCCGTCTACGCACGCTCGGTCTGGGCCGACACCGGCGCGAACGGCCTCTCCGAGGGCGAACATCTACTCGGATCGACGTGGCCGCAGGCGGAAGGCGTCCTCTCCGCGCTCGTCCCGCCCGAGCGGCTCGCCTACCTGCTCGCCCTGACCGACGACGACCGCGACGAGGTCGTGCGGGGCGAGCTCGAGCGGATGTACGGCCCTACGGCGGCGCAACCGGACGCGATCCACTACCGCCTCTGGGGTGTCGATCCGTACACGCTGGGATACGTCACGCACTGGTGGCCGGGCGACGTGATGCGCGTCGGGCCGCTGCACGGCACGCACGCGCCCCCGTTCTACGTCTGCGGTTCCGACCAGTGGGTGGCCGGCTACATGGAAGGCGCCGTGCGCACAGGGCGCGCCGCGGCCGCGGCGATGCTCAGCCAGCCTGTGGGGTAGACGCCTCGGCCGGCTCGCTCGGCTCCAGGACGCGCAGGGCGTCCGGTGGAAGATGGAGCGTCACCGCCGTGCCCTGCTCGAGCCCGTTGACCGCGGCGCTGCCGTCGTTCGGGACGGTGGTCTTGAGGAGGGCGCCACCGACCACTCGGACGTGCACCTCGTACGACCCGCCGAGGAAGACGGCTCGCTCGACCAGGCCGGCGAGCCGGTTCTCCCCGGCCGTGTCCTGCGGCTCGAGCGTGATCCGCTCCGGCCGGATCATCGCCTTGACCTCACCCCGCGCCCCTGTGTCACCCTGGTCGGCCCGCAGGGTGCTCTCGCCGATGCGCAGGACGCAGCCGCCGCGGTCGGAATCGCGCGCGTGGGCCTCGACAAGGTTTGACACTCCGAGGAAGTCTGCGACGAAATCCGTCCTGGGCTCCTCGTAGACCTCCTTCGGCGTCCCGGCCTGCTCGACCCGGCCCTGGTGCATCACCGCGACGCGATCGCTCATCGTCAGCGCCTCTTCCTGGTCGTGCGTGACGAAGACGAACGTGACCCCAAGATCGTTCTGAAGCGCCTTCAACTCGACCTGGAGACCCTTACGCAGCCGCGCGTCGAGCGCGCCGAGCGGCTCGTCCAGCAGCAGCACGCGCGGCGCCAGGATCAGGGCGCGCGCCAGCGCCACCCGCTGCTGCTGCCCCCCGGAGAGCTGCGAGGGCTTCCGGTTCCCGAACCCTTCGAGCTCCACCAGCTTCAGCACTTCCTCCACTCTCCGCCGGCGCTGGTCCTTGGACACCTTCTGATACTTGAGCCCGAACCCCACGTTGGCTCCGACGTCGAGGTGCGGGAAGAGGGCGTAGCTCTGGAAGACCGTGTTCACGTTGCGCCTATGCGGCGGAATCTGAGCGACGTCGGCGCCGTCGAGCACGATCCGGCCCTCCGTCGGCCGCTCGAACCCGGCGATCATCCGCAGCGTCGTCGTCTTGCCGCAGCCTGACGGTCCGAGCAGGGTGAAGAACTCGCCCGGCGGAATCTCGAGGTCGATCGCGTCCACCGCAACCACGTCGTCGCCGAAGCGCTTGGTCAGCTCCTCGAGGCGGACCTCTCCCTGGGCCTCGGCCACTAGACCTCCAGCGCCGCCACCGCAGCAGCGTCACGGCCGCTCGCGAAGCGGCGATAGACGACGAAGGCGAGCAGGAGCGTCAGCAGCGTGAGAACGAGCGCCACGGTAGCCACGGCGTTGAGCGCCGGGGTCGGCGCGCCACGAGCGCTGGTGTAGAGCAGCATCGGCACCGTTACCGTGCTCGCGTCGCTCGACAGGTACTGCGTGACGACGAAATCGTCGATCGAGAGCGCGAAGACAACGGCCGCGCTCGCGATGATCGCCGGTGCGAGCAGCGGCAGAACGACGCGCAGCAGCCGGTCGTGGAGAGGGGCGCCCAGGTCAGCCGCGGCTTCCTCGTACTCCCGCCCGATCGTGACGAGGCGCGCGCGCACGATCACGACCACGTACGACAGCGTGAACGTGACCTGCCCGATCGCCTGCGCGTTCGTGCCCAGCCCGAGGCCGGGGAACACATTCAGGAACAGCAGCAGCAGCGCGACGCCCATCACGATCTCGGGCGTGACGAGCGGCAGGAGCATGACCGTGTTCACGGAGCCGGAGCCGAACCCGCGCCAGCGCTGGAGGCCAAGCGCCAGCGCGACTCCGAGTGGCGTGGCGACGAAGACGCAGATCGCCGCCAGGAACAGCGTGTGCTTCAAGGCGCTCTGCAGCACCGGGTCGTGGAACACGCTGCCTGTCGGGCCGGTGAACCAGCGCGTGGAGAAGCCCTGCCAGGTGGTTCGCGACCGGCCGTTGTTGAACGCGAACAGAATCGCTACCGCCACCGGCAGGATCGACCAGACGATGTACATCACGGTCACGAGCACGAGCCAGCGCGGCCGGCCCCACGGGTTGCGCAGCCAGCTCAAGCCGTAGCCTCCGTCCGGTCATCGGCGCTGCGAACCTGCCGCAGGTAGTAGACCATCAGCACGAGCAGGACGAGCGCGAGCAGCAGGGTCAACACCGCCCCCGTGACCTTCTCCGAGCCCTGCCTGGTCAGCTGGTCGATCTGGTTGCCGATCATGTTCGTCTTGGGCGAGGCCGAGACGAGGTCGGGCGTGTAGTAGTCGCCGAACATCGGCAGTGCCACCAGCACGGAGCCGGCCAGGATCCCTGGCGTCGAGAGCGGGAGCGTCACGCGCAGGAAGCCGCTCAGCGGGCTGGCGCCGAGGTCGCGCGCCGCCTCGATCTGCCGCTGGTCGATGCGGTCGAGCGCGGCGAACAACGGCAGGATCAGGAACGGCACGTACCCGTAGACGAGCGCGATGATCACGGTGGTCGCCTGGCCGTCGAGCCAGCCGCCTCCTTGCGACAGCAGGCCAAGCGAAGTGAAGAGCCACTCCGCGCCGACGACGCGCAAGACCCTCGTGCCCCAACCGTCCGGCGAGAGCAGGTTGATCCACGCGAGCATCCGCATCAGGTAGTTGATCCAGAAGGGGAGGATCAACGCGAGCAGCACGAGCCCCTTCCAGCGGCCGGCGTGCCGGGCGGTGAAGTACGCGACCGGGTAGCCGATCGCCAGCGACAGGGCCATCGCGATCCCCACGAACATGAAGGTGCGGAGGAAGACGGTCAGGTAATGGCCGCCGTGCCAGAGGTTGCGCAGCACCTCGAGCACGTAGCCGACGTTCCAGTCCAGCGGGTTCCAGAACGGAACCGGCTCCGAGAGCGTGTTCTGGTTCCCGAACGCGACGCAGACGACGGCGTAGAACGCAGCGAGGAAGAAGACCGACAGCCACGCGACCCCCGGCAGGGCCAGCAGACGCCATGCCCAGCGCCCCGGCATCTATCCGGCCCTGAACTTCGACCAGGCGTCGTCCCAGAGGCGCTCCCCTTCCACGCTGAGCTGGAGGAGCTCCTGGTTGACGGCGAATTGCTCGGGCCGGACGACCGCGCTTGCGAGGCTCTCGGGGATCAACCCACGCTTGACGAGCGCAGGCGCGTCGATCGCGTTCTGCGGCGGCGTGTAGCCGACGAACCCAACGAAGTTCTCATACGCGTTCTTCTCCTCGAGCAGAAAGTCCAGAAACGCATGCGCAAGCACCGGGCTCCTGGCCGTCCGGCCGATACAGAGGAAGTCGTTCTGCACGACGCCGTCCTTCGCGGGGCCCCAGAACGAGAGCACGTCCGGTTTCACTCCTTTGGGCAGGTAGTAGAAGGCCGCGCTCAAGAGATCGCCCGACCAGGCGTGGTGGAGCCAGGTCTTTGCCTCGGGCAGGGTCTGATAGTCGGTGATCGCGACCTTGACGTTCGTGATCCCGGCGAGCTCCTTGAGATCTCGGCCGGCCTGCTCGACTGCCTTCGGGTCCTCGGTGTTGACGTCGGGCGCCACGCCTTTGTGCATGGCGGTGCGCTGGATGGGCATGCTCAGCGCGTCGCGCTTGTCGTCGAGGATTCCTACCTTGCCGCGGTAGGGCCGTCCCTCCCAGAAAATGTCCCAGGGGACGTCCATGGCGGCGATGTCCTTCTTGATCTTGTCGTTGCGCCAGCCGATCCCGTCCATCCAGACGACGTACGGCACGGTGTAGCGGCTGCCGCGGTCGTAGAACGGGTCCTGGAGCTGCGGCCAGATGTTCTTGGCGAGGTGCGGCAGATACGAATGGTTGAGCGGCTGCAGCACGCGCTTCGCGATCAGGTTGACGATGTTGGAGCCGGAGAGGCCGATGATCACGTCGAAGCTGACCGATCCGTTCGAGAGCTTCGCGATCGCCTCGTCGGCCGAGTTGTACGTGGCGATCTCGACTTTCGTGCCGTGCTTCTGCGCGAAGCGCTTGACCACGTCGGGCGAGACGTAATCGGCGTAGTTGTAGACGCGGAGCGAGTTGTTCTCGGGGCGCCGGCCGTCGGCGACGGGCTTGTTGTCGTCCACGATCGCCCACGTAACCGCGTTGTCGGTGCGAGGGAGCGGCAGACCGCCGGGCCCGGTCGGCTTGGCCTCGACCAACTTGGAGCCGGAGCCCGCGCTGCCCGAACCGATCGGCTTGGTCGTGTTCTCGCAGCCGGTGAGCGCCCCCAGGGCGCCGACTCCGGCCGCGGCCCCGGCCGCCTGGCCGAGGAAGCGGCGGCGGGTCAGCCCGGATCGGTCCTTGGGATGGCTCATGCCGACGCGAGGAGATTGAATCGGGCATCGCAACGCCGAGTCAAGCGAGATAGGAGACTTAGCGTGTGCACGAGAAGCGAGTGGAGATCCGCTGGTTCGACGTCGACGCGTACCGCCACGTCAACAACGCGGTCTACTCGACATACCTCGAGGAGTGCCGCGACGAGTGGCTCGAAGGCGTGCTCGGCGACGGCGAGGCGGTGTGGGATTTCGTGCTCGCCCGGGTTGCAATCGACTTCCGCCGCGAGCTGACGCTGGAGGACGACGTCGCAGTCGTCCGCTGCATGCTCAAGGAAATCGGCACCTCCAGCCTCCGGACGAAGGAGGAGGTTCGCAGGGCCGACGGCGAGCTCGCCGCCGAAGGGGAGGCGGTGCTCGTCGCACGCGACCGTGCGACCGGCAGCTCGCGACCGTTGCGCCCCGAAGAGCGCGCAGCCCTGGAGCGAGATCTGTAGTTGACGCTCGAGCACGTCCTCAGCCCAATCGCGCTCGGCCCGGTCGAGCTGCAGAACCGAATCGTCTCGACGGCCCATCAGACGACGCTCGTGCACGACCACCTCCCGACCGACGACTTCGTGGCCTACCACGAGGCCCGCGCACGCGGCGGCGTCGGGCTGATCGTGCTGGAGGCGACCGCGGTGCACCCGTCGGGGCTGCTCACGGCCCACACGCTGGGCGGCTACTTGCCGGAGATCGTGGAGGGCTACCGCCGCGTCGCGCAGGCCGTTCAGCCCACCGGCACGCGCTTGTTCGTCCAGCTGTTCCACGGGGGACGGGAGCAGATCGCCACCGCCCCGCGCGCTCCCGCGGTTGCCCCTTCCCCGGTCCCCAGCCAGCGCTTCCGGGTCGAGCCCCGCGCCGCGCGCGACGAAGAGATTTACGAGCTGATCGCCGGCTACGCCCTGGCGGCGACGAACGCGGCGGCGGCCGGGCTGGACGGGGTCGAGATCACGGCTGCGCAGCGGTATCTGATCGAGCAGTTCTTCGACCCGGAGCTCAACTTGCGCTCGGACGAGTGGGCTGACGGCCGCCGATTTCTGACCGAGGTGATCCGCGCCGTCCGCTCGGCGGCGCCGTCGTTGTGCCTGGGGCTCCGGCTCTCTGCAGACTCGGCCCGGTTGCCCGCGATCGCGGAGGTGGTCAGGGACGAGTCGGTGGACTACGTCTCCGCGGCGCTCGGTGACTCTTCGACATACCTGGGCTCGGTCGGCATCGTCCCGCCTCCGCCGGTGGAGGAGAACGCGATCGCGTCGAAGGCTCGGCGGCTCGGGCCTCCGCTGTTGACGACATCCCGGATCGTCGACATCGAGGCCGCCGACAGGCTGATCGCGGATGGGCGAGCCGACGCCGTGGGCATGACGCGGGCACTGATCACCGATCCGGAGCTGCCGACGAAGGCCCGGACGGGGCGCACCGGCGAAATCATCCGCTGCATCGGCTGCAACGCGTGCATCGCCCACTACCACGCCGGCACACCGATCGCCTGCGCGGCGAACCCGCGCACCGGCCGCGAGCGGCGCCTCGTGGCGCCTGCGACCTCCACGGCCCGGCACCGCCTGCTCGTGGTCGGCGGCGGCCCTGCCGGAATCGCGGCGGCAGTCGAAGCCGCGACGGCCGGGCACGACGTCGTGCTCGTGGAGCGCTCCTCGCGGCTCGGCGGCCAGATGGCCCTCGCCGGGGTCGCGCCCGGCAACGCGGAGGTAGCACGTGCGCTCGTCGCAAACGCCGAGCGGCAACTGACGGGCGTAGACGTGCGACTGTCGGCGCCCGCGGACGCGAAGGACGTGCTCGAGCTTGCCCCCGACGCAGTGGTGGTCGCCACGGGAGCGCGGCCGTACGAGCCGCCGCATCGCCTCGTGGGCATCGACGTCCTGCAGGCCTGGGACGTGCTCGGCGGCAACGTTCCGGCCGCTCGCCGAACCGTGATCGCCGACTGGGGCGGCGACCCCAGCGGTCTCGACGCGGCCGAGGTGCTGGCCGCCGCCGGGAACACGGTCACGCTCGCCGTCGCCTCCGTCGCGGTCGGCGAGGGCGTGCACCAGTACCGGCGCAACCTCTATCTCCGGCGCCTCTACGAGGCCGGGGTCGAGATCGCGCACCATCTCGAGCTCGCCGGGGCCGCCGGCGGCACCGTCAGCTTCCGCAACGCGTTCGCGCCCGAACTGGAGACGACCGTCGAGACGGACCTGCTGGTGCTCGCTCAGGGCCGTGTGCCGGAAGACGCACTGGGCGCCGAGCTCGCCACGGCCGGGGTCCGGGTTGAAGAGGCCGGCGACTGCCTGTCGCCGCGCTCGATCGAGGAGGCAGTCCTCGAGGGAACGCTCGCCGCCCAGCGGGTGTTCGCATAGGGTCGAGCGCATGATCGTCCCCGAGCTTCCGCCCGAGCTCCGCGACCTGAAGGAGCGCGTGGGCCGCTTCGTGGAGGAGGAGGTCTACCCGCTCGAGGAGCGGATCGCCGCCAGCGGGGAGATCGACCCCGGCGAGGTGAACGAGCTGCGCCGCAAGGCCCGGAAGGCGGGATTCGCGATGCTGAACATGCCGCCCGAGCAGGGCGGGATCGGCCTCTCGATGCTCGGCCAGGTCGCGATCGAGGAGGAGTCCGGCAAGGCGACGAACGGTCTCGGCTTCGCGGTCGTCGATCGCGGGCCGCGCGAGCTGCTGGAGATCGCGACGCCCGAGCAGGCCGAACGCTACGTGGCGCCGATCGCGCGCGGCGAGTACCGGGAAGCCTGGGCCCTGACCGAGCCCGGAGCCGGCTCCGATCTCTCCGGGCTCAAGGCGACTGCCGTGCGGGAGGGCGACACGTGGAAGCTGAACGGCGAGAAATGGTTCGTCACGAGCGAAGGCGATCCCGGGGTCTACGTCGTCGCGGCGATCGCCGACGGCGAGCAGACGTTGTTCCTCGTCGACCCCGACGCGCCCGGGCTCGAGATCAAGCGCACGCCCCGGTTTCTGCACGACCCCTACCTGGACCACCATCCGGAGATCGTCCTCAACGACTGTGTGGTTCCTGACGAGAACCGCATCCCGGCCAGCGGCGACGCCGGCGCGAAGGAGTGGATCCTCGTCGAGCGCCTCTTCATCGCGGCGCGGTGCTGCGGCGCTGCCGGACGCCTGCTCGACGTGGCCACCGATTGGGCCAAGGAGCGAGAAGCCTTCGGATCGCCGATCGCGGAGTTCCAGGGGGTCTCGTTCCAGCTCGCGGACTCCCTGACCGAGCTGCTGGCCGCCCGGCTGCTGACCTACCACGCCGCGCACGCGTTCGACGAGCTCGAGGACCGCAAGATCGTCCACGGCAAGGTGTCGATCGCGAAGCTCTTCGCCTCCGAGATGGCCGGGCGCGCCGCCGACCGCGCCCTGCAGGTGCTCGGAGGGCGGGGCTACATGGTCGAGAGCCCGGCCGGCCGTTTCTTTCGCGAGCTCCGGGTCGACCGGATCTGGGAGGGCACCAGCGAGATCCAGCGGATGATCATCGCCAACGGCCTCTTCAAGCGTGGCGCGGCGCCTTACCTCGGCTGGGAGTAGACGACGCGGGCGTCGAGCCCGACGGTCCCTTCAGCGGTGACGAGGAGGGGGTTGACCTCGAGCTCCGCGAGCTCGGGATGCGCGGCGGCCACCCGGGACACGGCGGCCGCAGCCTCGGCGGCGGCGCGAACCGCGAGCGCTGGACGCCCGCGCGC
>JALYTD010000025.1 GCA_030854475.1 Actinomycetota bacterium | reverse complement strand
GGTAGTGGCGCGCAATCGTGCGGGCCCAATCGGGAACGAGCCGAAGCTCGACCAGGGGAGCGCAGCGGTACTCGCCGGGTTTCCGGTCGAAGGCGAGCTCGTCCGCCGTCGTGTCGAGCTCCTCCGCGGCCAGCATGTAGAGCGCCCGGGCGTGCCCGATCTCGTTCTGGGCGATCGACGAGAAGGCGACGTCCTCCTCGAGGAACGGCGCGATCCCGGTCCATTCGGAGTCGCGCCAGCCGAGAACGAGCTCGTCGTCAGCGAGCTCGAGCAGTGCCTGCGCGTTCACGGGCCTCTTTCAATTTTTCCTTCAACGGATAGCCGTCGACGCGGTGGTAGTTCCGCTCCAGCTCGTCGACGAACTCCTCGATCTCGTGCACGGCCTCGCGCGGGACGACCCACAGCGCGGTCGACTCGCCGCGCCGGCCGAACTGCTCCCGCGCGTACCAGTCCGCGAAGGTGGCGTCAGGCGCGTCGATCGAGCCGGCGTGCTGGAGCGCCTGACCCTTGCGTTCCTGGCGGAAGACCTCCCAGATCAAGCTACTTCGGCCAGCATCGCGCTTCGAACCCACTCGGTCTCCTCGCGGGTCCGCCGCCGCAGCTCGAGCCGCTCCTCCGTCTTCGGGCCGTGGCCGGTGACGACGTGCTTGAGCTCGGCCCAGTCCGGCTCGCTGTACTCCCAGACGCCGTCCTCGCGCTTGCGCAGCTCCTGATCGGGCACGCTTAGGCCGAGCTCCCAGATCTGCGGCACGTAGCCGTCGAGGAACTGCTGGCGCGCCTCCTCGTTCCCCTGGCTCTTGATCCGCCAGACGAACATCGGATCCTCCTCGCGCGGAATCGGGTTGCCGTGGAACTGCATCAGCGGACCCCACCAGCGGTTGAGCGCCTCCTGGACGAGCTCGCGCTGCTCGTCGGTGCCGTTCATCATCGTCAGGATCACGTCGCGCCCGTGGAGGATGTGAAACGACTCCTCCCAGCAGATCTTCTTCATGATCCGCGCGTACGGCGCGTACGAGCACTTGAGGAGCGCCTTCTGGCTGATGATCGCGGCCGCGTCGACGAGCCAGGCGATTACGCCCACGTCGCCCCAGGTCTTCGTGGGGTAGTGGAAGACGTTGTGGAATTTCGACTTGCCCGCGATCAGGTCGGCGAGGCACTGCTCGCGCGGCTTGCCGAGGTCCTCGACGACGCGGTAGATCAGCTGGGCATGGCCGGCCTCGTCCTGCACCTTGGCGGTCAGCGCGAGCTTCCGTTGCAGGGTCGGCGCGCGCAGGATCCACTCGCGCTCGGGAAGCACGCCCATCAGCTCCGAGTTGCCGTGCATCTCGATGAACTTGATCAGCTTGGCCCGGTAGTCGTCCGGCATCCAGTCGTCGGTCTCGACCTGGCCTCCGCCCTGCACGTACTCGAGGAAATCTTGTTCCCGCGTGTCCACAAGTGCTCCTATTCGCCGACCCTAACGATCGTTAGGTTAGCGAACCGGCACGCGCCCTACAGCAGGGAGCTCGCGGGATAAGCCTTGGTCGGGTCGTTCGGGTCCAGCAGGACCGGAAGCTTTGCGCCGGGCGCAAGCTCCGCCAGCCGATGTGGAGCGACGGCGGTGTCGATGGTCGTCTCGAACGGCTCCCCGCCTGTGCGCTCGCACGAGACCCGTACGCGCACGGCCGACACCGCGCCCGTTGTTCCCAGAGTCTCGAAGTCGAGCACAGTCGCCGTCGTGGGCGTCGGGAAGTTCACCGCTGGGCGGGGTGCCGTGCCGCCCGCCTGCTGCCAGTTGCCAGTTGCCCATGAACGACTGCGCTTGCTGCGCGAGGGACTGCATTTCGGGCGACATGAACCCCGCGCCCTGCACTTGTCCAAGCATCGTCTCGGCCTCGGTCATTCGCGCGGCCTTGGGGTCCGCCCCGCCGAGAACCGCGGCGTCCTTCGCGTCCTGCGTCTTTTTGAGGTCTTGCATCAGGTTCTCGGCCCGCTGCACGATGGCGTCGAGATCGAGAGCGACGGAGCGGTCGCCCGGGTCGTAGTGGACCGGGACGGTGCCGCCGATCTGTGGCAGGCAGTCGAACACGGATTGCTTGAACGTGTCCTGCACCTCGGCCCGGAAGGGCTCGCCGTCCTCCGGCCGCACCTCGAGCACGAGGCGGACCTCGTAGAGGTAGTGCCCGTACTCGCCGACTGTCGAGACGTACGTACCCGTCATGCGCTTGTCGACCAGCGTGTTGGTCAGGATCGCGGCCTCGGCGGGCAAACCGTCCTTCGACAGCTTGCGTTCGCGCAGGCGATCGCGGAGGCCCACGCGCTGGACTCTACTCCGAGTCGGTCCGGCGGCGTACTGTCCTGAGAGTGACCTCTCGACGACAGGAGCTAACGCGCCAGGCGGCTCGGCTCTTTGCGGAAAAGGGCTACCACGGCACCTCGACCGCCGATCTGGCCGAAGCGATGGGCGTCCAGAAGGGCTCCCTGTACGCGCACATCAAGTCGAAGCAGGATTTGCTCTACGAGACGATGCGGGAAGGCGCCGGCGCATTCCACGCCGGCCTCGACGCGATTCCGGAGGACACGCCGGCGGCGGAGAAGATCCGGTTGGCCCTTCGCTCCCATCTCCGCGTCGTCGCCGACCAGCTCGACGTCGCCACGGTGTTCGTCCGCGAGTGGCGGTACCTCGAGGGTGAGCGCCGCGACGAGATCATCGAGGAGCGGAGGCGCTACGAGGATCGGATCCGGGCGTTGTTCAACGAAGGCCGCGACCTCGGCGACCTGCGCAGCGATCTCGACGCCTCGACTGCCGCGCTCCTCGTCCTCTCCGCCGCGAACTGGGCCTATACGTGGCTTCAGCCTGGGCGGGACACCGACGAATTGGCTGACCGCTTCTACGCCGCCCTGCTCGACGGCATGCGCGGCTACTCGACGCGCTGAAAATCGGCGTTCGGCAGGTTTGCCTGCCGAAACCTCCGCGTTCCTTTCCTGACTGACGAATCAATCGCGTAGAAGAAATTACTGCAGACTGATTCGTCAATCAAGGCACCCACACGGCCACGGTCACGGCCGATCCGGCCAAACGTGATCGCCGAGCTCAACGAAGGAAACAACAGTGCGAGCAAGAGCTTCACTGTCAAGGGTTAGCCGGTCGAAGGGCGCCGCTCGCTGCGGCGCCCTTCGACTGCTCGCG
The DNA here is from genome assembly GCA_030854475.1 of Actinomycetota bacterium. GTDB lineage: Bacteria > Actinomycetota > Thermoleophilia > Gaiellales > Gaiellaceae > JALYTD01. Next base: position 644 of record JALYTD010000025.1, on the reverse strand, counting down.
GCGCTCGTCGGCGTCGCGCTGGCCGCCTTCGGCGGCAAGCGCTCTGAGTCGGCCGCTGCCGTGAAGATCCCGCGCTGCGCAAAGATGCGCTCGACACAGGCTTTGCCGTCCGCCTGGCCGAGCCACTTGCCGCTCCCCGGGGGACGGCAGTCCGCTCGGCACGACGGATCGGCAAATACGTCCTCGTCAACGCGGTCGCCCCGACGACTCTCGCCGGCGGCATCCGCTTCGTCCAGCGGGCCTTCCCGCAGGCCGGCTACCCGCTCGGCGCAGGTGACGCCGAGCCGCCGTACGAGGCCGAGACGGCGTTCTCGGGCCGCGGCTACGCCGGTCGGCTGAAGTTCCGTTCCATCACTCGATGCTCCGGCGCGGTGACGATCTCCGTCGCCGTGCAGAAGGCCACCTCTTGACCCCCCGAAGGGAGAGATCCATGCGTCTGCGCTTGACGCTGGTTGTGACGCTGCTGGCAGCGCTTGCTCTCGCCGGAGGCTCGGCCCTCACCCTCGGTCGCAACGCCTCGGCCGAGGACATCTATGCGGACGTCGACGCGACGCCCGCCTTCGATTACACGCTGGGCAGCGGCGGACCGACCGCAGCCTGCTAGGTCCCCCCTCTCGGGGAAGTGTTGCGGGCCCGGCTATGCC
>JALYTD010000077.1 GCA_030854475.1 Actinomycetota bacterium | reverse complement strand
CGCGACCGCTAAATCACAGCTCGCGGCCGACGCCACGCTCCTGCGCACGTTCAACCGCGGCCGCACCGATCGCGACGTCCCAGGCCGCGAGGCCGTTCGACTTGAACACGACGATGTCGTCGTCGGCCTGGCGCCCGGGCAACTCGCCTGCGAAGACCTCGTGGAGCTCGTGCACCTCGAGCCAGTCGAGGACCCCCTGCTCGACCGGCTCGATCAGGTCTCCCGATTCGAGCCGGGCCTGCTGCTTCGAGTCGCAGCACACGAAGGCCGCACGCTCGAGCACGACGTTGTCGAGCTCGCGGTGGCGAGGGTCGTTCGCGCCGACCGCGCACACGAGCGCGCCTTCGCGTAGCCACTCGCCCCGCAGAACCGGGTCCTTCGAGGTGGTGACCGTGACGACGATCTCCTGCGCGGCGGCGTCGCGATGCGACTCTCCCGCTTCCGCACCTACGTCCTTGCAGAACTTCTTCAACGCCTTCTCGGTCCGGCAGTAGGCGACCACGCGCTCGATCGTCGGCACCGTCTCCCGGATGCAGGCCACCTGGGATCGCGCCTGCCAGCCACAACCGATCACGCCGAGCGTGGTAGCTCCCTCACGTGCGAGGTACTTCGCGGCGACCCCGCTCGCGCCCCCCGTCCGCAGCTGCCCGAGCTTGTCCGCCTCGATCACGGCACGCAATTCGCCGACTCCAGTGTCGAACAGGACGACCACGAACGGCGTCCCGCCCGGGACCCAGATGTAGGTCTTCGTCCCGGCCAGTCCAAGCTCCCGGTCGACCGCGCCCATGAGCGCGAACGCCCCTCCCTCCAGGCGCATCCGGATCCGCGGCTGGTTCTGCACCGTTCCCGCGGCAATGCGCTGGAAGCACCCCTCCACCGCCTCGATCGCGTCGGCGGGCTGGAGCAGCGACTCGACCTCGGCCTCCGTCAGGTAAAGCGGCATCCGGGCCGCTTTCTACCGTCTTTCCCGTGCGCGTGATGTTCATTACCTACTCGCTGTTCATCCTGGTCGGCTTCGCGTACTGCTTCACGATCGGGATCCTCGACCGCTAGCGCCGTGCGGTTCCTGCGCGAGAATAGCCTGTCGATCTTTTTCGGCCTCCTGCTGCTCGGCTCGCTCGTCGGGCAGTCGATCGCCGGCCTCTACCAGGTGAACGCGAACGCGATGGAGCACCACGACGCCCTGATGTCGTGGGCTCGTCGTCGTTGCGCAGGTATTCGATCACTGCAGGCCATTGAATTCCGGCCTCGACCTCCAGGATCCCCTGCTCGCGATCGAAGTCGATCACGCCTGCCAGGTCACGCGTGTCAAGGAGGACCCCGCCGGCGCAGAATTGCTGGCCGCCCATCGCGTGACGGCCGCCCGCGACGGCAACCGGCTTACCCGCGTCACGTGCGTCGACCACGGTGTCCTGGATCTCCTCGAGCGAACGGACCGCGATGACGGAGTCAACGACCGTTTCGTTCAACTCGGAGTGAATGTCGTTGACCGCCAGGCCTGCCATCGACGGATGACAGCCTACGTACAGCGAGGGCTACACTACGCGGCCGAGCGCCCGTAGCTCAGGGGATAGAGCGCTGCCCTGCGGAGGCAGAGGTCGCATGTTCGATTCATGCCGGGCGCATGACGCGTTGCGCGCGCGCATTCGCGCGTGCGCTCGCTGCACGGGGGAAACCGGGTTTCCCCCGTGGGCCCCCTCCTTGGAGTCACTAAAGAGAAAACGGTGCCGGCGAAGCCGGCACCTCTTGGAAAGGACTTACGTCGGTCGGATACGGGCTGCTTCGGTGCCGATTTTCAGTTCGGCTTCTTCTGGGACATTTGTGCGGACGTAGCCGAGGGCTACGCCGGGGACTGCGCTCGTCACGCGGCCGACTGTTTGGTCTCCGAGCTTGATCTCGTCGCCCTGCCGCGCTGAATCCACGTCGAGCACGCGCAGGATGCGGTTCACGTGGCCGCGGTAGTGCAGGCGCGCGATCGGCTCCTGGCCCGGATAGCAGCCTTTCGTGAAGCTGATGTGCGTCTCGTCCAGCCCCGCCTCGGCTGGCAGCACCTTGTCGTCGAGCTCGTGGCCCCAGCGCGGCGTGCCGGCCCCGATTCGCAGCCGCTCGAGCTCCTCGTCCCCGATCGGCGCGCCGTCGGCCGGTGTAAGCACTTCGACTGCAGGCACGCCGTAGTCCGCGGTCGGGATCCCGTCCTGGGTCGCGCCCAGAACGACGTGCGAATCGTGCTGCTCCGGCTCGATCTCGCACTTGGCGGCAAAGCGCATGCGTGTGAGCTCGGCGCGGACGTTCTCGCCGAGCTCGGGCTCGGTGAGCAGCAGGAAGTCGTCGTCGCCACGGCGCAGGACGCGGAGAGGAGCGATCAGCTTCGCCTTCGGCGTGAGGAGCAGCGCATCGCAGACGTCGCCGGCGGCGAGCGAGAGAACGTCGTTGGAGACCATCCGGTTCAGGTAGTCGGCTGCGCCCGGCCCGGCCACGCGCACGAACGTGCGGGGGCGCCGAGCAACCCGTAACGTCGAGACAGCCACGCTGACTAGTGTAGGAACCGATGGCGATCTTCCGGTCGAAAGCCCAGCAGAAGGTGGCCGACAAGGGCTACGACCCCGAGCGGCTGCCGCCCGGTCAGTACCTGACGGAGAAGTGGCCGGTGCTGCATGCCGGGTCGGTCCCGAAGACCGATCTCGCCACCTGGGAGTTCAAGGTCTTCGGCGAGGTCGAGAGCTCGATCACGCTCTCCTGGGAGCAGTTCCGGGAGCTGCCCTCGACGGAGGTCACGATCGACATCCACTGCGTCACGCGCTGGAGCCGGTTCGACACGTCCTTTCGGGGCGTGCACTGGCGCGACCTCGCCGAGCTCGTACGGCCGAAGCCGAGCGCGCGGTTCGTCGTCGCGCACGCCGAGCAGGGCTACACGTCCAACGTGCCGCTCGAGGCGCTCGAGGACGAGCACGCTCTGATCGCGTACGAGGCCGACGGTGAGCCGCTCGCGCCGGACCACGGCTGGCCGCTCCGCCTCGTCGTGCCGAGCCGCTACTTCTGGAAGAGCGCGAAGTGGCTACGCGGCATCGAGTTGCTCGACCACGACCAGCCCGGCTTCTGGGAGCGCTACGGCTACCACAACGACGCGGACTACTGGAAGGAAGAGCGCTACGGGTTCTAGTGTCCCCTGAGCTCCGGTAGGCGGTCGGCGAGCAGGCTCGCGCCGAGCGCACCGGCAGGCGGAAGCAGGGCAAGCGCCGGCACCGCGAATCGGTAGTCGAAGACCGCGGTCGCCGCCGGGACGAGTAGGAGCAGAAAGCCGGCGGCGCTGAGCAGCAGGCTCTCGGCTCTGCGCCTGAGCCCGAGGATGCTGCCCGCGAGACCAAGTAGCAACGCCAGCGCGAGCAGGATCCCCGGAGTGATCACGAACCGGCTGTAGCCCTCGAGGAAGCGCGCCGGTCCCTTCGCGATCCGCAGCGTGCCCCCGTACTTGCGCACCGCCGCCGCGCGGAGGTCCGGCTCCGAGTACGTGTCGTGGAAGCGCCAGGTGCTGTACGGCCAGTCGCGCCGGCGCTTCGCCCGCGTCGGCTTCGCGTAGCGCACGAGATCTGAACCCACCTGTCGCAGATAGTCGCCGGGCTGGTGTCGCACGATGCGGAAGAAGAACTTGCGGCCGGCCCTGTTTCGCTCCGCGGCGCTCGCGCGCAGCCGGTTGATCGGGGAGGCGGGAACGGACACGTAGTAGTTCGGACCGGGCCGCTCGGAGCGCGGCCGCGGATCGCACAACCGGCCCTCGCAGTTCGCGAACGGAGCGACACGGCCGTAGAGCACGAGCCCGTCGATGTTCGTCAGACCGAACGTGCCGAACTGGGCCCGGTATGCGGTCGCGTAGACGAGCAGCGGCAGAGCGAATGCGGCGACGAGCGCCGCCGTCTGCCGCCGGCCGGCTCGGCGCCCGAGCAGGTAGATCGCCGCAGGGACGACGAGGATCAACCCAACGGTGCGCGTCATCGTGGCGAGGGCGAGCAACAAGCCGGCGAGGACTGCAACTCGCACCAAGATCCGCTGCGGCCAGCAGAGGACGGCGAGCGCCGCCACGACGAGGGCGACGAACAACGTCTCGGCCATCACGTACTGCTCCATGTTCAGCACGAGCGCGTCGAGCAGCCACGGCAGCGCGCCTATCGTCGCCGCGAGCTCGCCCGTGCCGAGCCGCCGCAGCAGCGCGTAGAGGGCGACCGCGATCCCGAGCCCGAGCCCGTGCTGCACCGCCGAGACGACGGCCAGGTTCTTGAACGGCAGCAGCAGGACGAGCAGCGCCGGGTAGCCGAATGGATGGGCCGGCCCGGGCCGCAGCCGGTCGGCGTCGATCAGGTACTTGTACGAATCGCTCGAGAAGAGCCCGGCCGGCTGGTACGTGACGAATACGAGCATGCGCAGCGCAAGCCCGAGCAGCAATGCGCCCAGGAAGAGCCGGTGTCCGCGCGCAAGAGCAGTCAGCCGCCGGGCGATGGGCCGGAGTGTATTTCCCCCAAAAGAGGGAGCGAGAGGATTCGGACGGGTCCCGATGAAGTAGGCGACCCACCTCCCCATCCCCCTCGCGAAACGCCCATTTAGGGCGTTTCGCTCGTTCTGGGGACTTTTTTGCCTGAGTGAGAGAGGCCGGCTTCGCCGGCCTCGTTGAAAAAGCAAAAGGGCCGGCAAGCCGGCCCTTTTGCTGTGCCACCCAACGCGGGGGCTCATGGGGGAAGCCGGGCTTCCCCCATGCTCGCTACATCATTCCACCCATGTCCGGCATGCCTGCGCCGGCGCCGATCGGAGTCTTCTCCGGCGGCTCGGCGACGACTGCCTCGGTGGTGAGGATGTTCTTCGCGATCGACGCGGCGTTCTGCAGCGCCGAGCGGGTGACCATCGTCGGATCGATGATCCCGGCCGTGAAGAGGTCTTCGACCTCGCCGGTGTCGACGTTCAGGCCCTGGCCCTTGGGGGCCTCCCGGACCTTCTGAACGACGACGGAGCCCTCGAGGCCGGCATTCTGCGCCAGCTGGCGGATCGGCTCCTCGAGCGCGCGAGTGATGATCGACGCACCCGTCCGCTCGTCGGGCTCGGTGATCTTGTCGATCTTGACCGAGTCGACTGCACTCAGGAGCGCGACACCGCCGCCGGGGACGATGCCTTCCTCGAGCGCCGCGCGGGTCGCCTGGAGGGCGTCCTCGACGCGATGCTTCTTCTCCTTCATCTCCGTCTCGGTTGCAGCGCCGACCTTGACCACTGCGACGCCGCCTGCGAGCTTCGCGAGGCGCTCCTGGAGCTTCTCGCGGTCGAAGTCGGAGTCCGTGTTCTCGATCTCGGCCTGGAGCTGCTTGATGCGGCCCTTGATCTTGTCCGCATCGCCGGCCCCGTCGATGATCGTCGTCGAGTCCTTGTCGACGACCACGCGGCGGGCCTTCCCGAGCTGGTCGATCTTCGTGTTCTCGAGCTTGAGGCCGAGCTCATCGGTGATCACCTCTGCGCCGGTGAGGATCGCGATGTCCTCGAGCATGCGCTTGCGGCGGTCTCCGAATCCCGGCGCCTTCACCGCAACGGCGGTGAATGTGCCGCGGAGCTTGTTGACGATGATCGTCGCGAGCGCCTCGCCCTCGACGTCCTCCGCCACGATCAGCAGCGGACGACCGGCCTGGATGACCTGCTCGAGCACGGGCAGAAGGTCCTTGACGGCGCCGATCTTCTGGTTCGCAACCAGGATGTACGGCTCCTCGAGGACGGCCTCCATGCGCTCGGGGTCGGTGATCATGTACGGCGACAGGTAGCCCTTGTCGAACTGCATTCCCTCCGTGAACTCGAGCTCGAGGCCGAAGGTCTGGCCCTCCTCGACGTTCACGACGCCGTCCTTGCCGACCTTGTCGATCGCGTCGGCGATCACGTCGCCGATCTCGCGCTCGCGCGCCGAGATCGTGGCCACGCGGGCGATGTCTTCCTTGCCGCTGATCTCCTTCGACTGACTCTTGAGATCCGCCACCACTTGCTCGACGGCGGTCTCGATGCCGCGCTTGAGCCCCATGGGGTTCGCGCCGGCGGCAACGTTCTTCAGGCCCTCGCGGACGATGGCCTGTGCCAGGACGGTGGCGGTCGTCGTGCCGTCGCCTGCGACGTCGTTCGTCGCCGTGGCAACCTCACGGACGAGCTGCGCGCCCTGGTTCTCGAAGACGTCCTCGACCTCGATCTCTCGAGCGATCGTGACGCCGTCGTTCGTAATCGTGGGCGCGCCGAACTTCTTGTCGAGCACGACATAACGCCCCTTCGGGCCAAGGGTGACCTTGACCGCGTCGGCGAGGATGTTCACGCCACGCTCAAGTGAGCGTCGCGCGTCCTCGCTGAACTTCAGTTCCTTGTGTGCCATTCGTTCCTCCGTAGTTAGGCGGTAGCGCCCGCCAGCTCTTTCTTCTTGGAGCCCTTCCCGCCGGTCGAGACGACCTTGGCGAGAACGTCGGACTCACGCAGGATCAGGATCTCGTCGGTGCCGAGCCTGATTTCGGTCCCGCCGTACTTGGAGAAGATGATCTCGTCGCCTTCGCCAATGTCCATCGGGACGATCTCACCCTTGTCGTTTCGGCCGCCCGGGCCCGCTGCGAGGATGCGGCCGCGCTGCGGCTTCTCCTTCGCGGTGTCCGGCAGCACGATGCCGCCAACGGTGGTCTCCTCGTCCTCGAGAACCTCGACGATGAGGCGGTCGCCCAAAGGCTGTAGATCCATCGAACGCCTCCTTGCTTCCCTCTTGGTTTGTGACAGTGACTGGCACTCTCGATACGCGAGTGCCAGGTGATGTTAGCCGGTCTGGTGCGGCCTCCGCAAGCGCCGAGCCACCACCCACGACCGTGTGTTACAAACCTGCGCATGCGCCGCGAGTTCTCAGCGGGCGGAGTCCTCGTGCGCCGGTTGCAGGGACGCTGGGTCTTCGCGGCGATCCGACCGGCCGGCAAGGAGCCCGGAGTCTGGGCGCTTCCGAAAGGGCTCATCGGCGACGGCGAGTCACCCGAAGCCACGGCCGTGCGGGAGGTGGAGGAGGAGACCGGCGCGAAAGGCGCGCTCGTCGAGAAGCTCGGCGACGTTCGTTACGTGTACACGTGGCGCGGGGAACGGGTGTTCAAGGTGGTCAGCTTTTACCTGCTGCGGTATCGCCGGAGCCGGCTCGGGGAGCTTCCGCCGGCAACCGCGCACGAGGTCGCCGAGGTGAAATGGCTGCCGCTCGAGGACGGGCCGCGCCTGCTTGCGTACGGCGGCGAACGCGAGCTGGCGGCAAAGGCCCTTTCGTCGGTGGAGAAGCTCGCTCTATGATTGCGCGACTCTCGCGCCCCGAGTGACCGAGCCCATGTACGCCCTCAACTTCTACTCGCCGATGGTGGCGGACCAGTTACGCAGCGGTCGGAAGACCGCGACGATCCGTCTCGGCGACAAGGCGGCGAAGTACCGGAAGGGCATGATCGTCCAGGTGCTCGCGGGGACGCGCTACTCGCCGCGGCAGAAGATCTTCGACGCGGTGATCGACAAGGTCGAGGTGAAGACGCTCTCGGAGCTCTCGCCGCGCGAGATCGAGCACGACAATCCGGAGATCCGTCGCACCGAGGAAATGGCGAGCTTCCTCGGGCAGCTCTACAACCGCGAGGTTTCCGCGGACGACGTCGTGACCGTGATCCGGTTCTCCGAGATCAAGTCCGCCTGATCGGCACGCCGAACTGCTCTGCGGGGCGGAGCGCGCCGCCGCAGTTCTCGCACTCGACGGCAAATGCAGAGCTGAAGGGCGCGTCGCAGGACGGGCAGCGCCACCGCATCTCACCGCTGCATTGGGGGCAGGCCTGCGGTAGGTCGGGCTCGTTCTCGGCGAAGTAGCGCTGGGCAAATCCGCAGCCGAGGCAAAAGGCAACCCAGTCGCCGAGCGTCTTGCGGCGCTCCTCGCGCAGCCAGTCCGCAGCTTTGCCCACGTCGGTGACTCTAGCTTCGCGTCACACTCTCGACACACGTTCGTGGCACTCTCGACACGGTGTCAGACAACTTCACATTTCGCGGAAACCGTCAGCGGAAGCCATTTCCGCGCACGGTGCCGGCGGTCCGCTTCGATGTCTGACATCCGAATCGTCCCTAGCGGACAGTGGGCGGAAACAGGGCCCGGCCGGCCGGGTCGGGGCGGTCGCGGCGACACGGGGAGTCGTTAGAGTTCGGGCGCTATGGCGATCGCCCGAGAAGCCGAGCCGGTCGGCTCGCTGAAGGAGGTCAAGGAGGCGGGCCTCGACCGCGAGGACCTGCTCGGCATCTACCGCCACATGCTGGTCACGCGCGGGATCGAGGAGCGCGGCCACATCCTGTACAAGCAAGGGAAGATCCCCGGCTCCTTCTACACGGGCCGCGGCAACGAGGCGTCCGCGGTCGGCGTGGCGAGCGCGATGGGGCCAGACGACGTCGGCGCACCGCTGCACCGCGACATGGGCGTCCACGTCACCCGCGGGGTAGAGCCCTGGCGGATCTTCGCCCAGTACATGGGCCGCGTGGACGGCCCGACGAAGGGCAAGGACGGCAACGTGCACATGGCGGACTCGCGCCTCGGCCTGATCGCGATGGTCAGCCATCTGCCGGCGATGCTGCCGGTGGCGGTCGGAGCCGCGCTCGCGTTTCGGATCCGCGAGGAGCGCCGCGTCGCGGTCGGCTGGTTCGGCGAGGGAGCCTCCGCCCGCGGCGACACGCACGAGGCGATGAACCTCGCAGGCGTGCGCCAACTACCGGTCGTCTTCGTCTGCGACAACAACCAGTGGGCGTACTCGACGCCGACGCATCTCGAGTACTCATGCGAGCACCTGGCCGACCGCGCGCAGGCCTACGGCTTCGAAGGGGTCGTCGTAGACGGCACCGACGTGCTCGCTGTCTACCGCGAGGCGAAACGGGCGATCGAGAAGGCGCGCGAGGGCGGAGGCCCAACGCTGATCGAGTGCCTGACCCTCCGCATGGAGGGCCACGCCGTCCACGACGACGCGTCCTACGTCCCCAAGCAGATGTTCGAGGAATGGGCCAAGAGCGACCCGCTCGAGCGCTTCCGCACCTGGCTCCAAGAACACGCGGAGCTCTCCGGCGACGAGGAGGACGAGATCGGGGCGCAGGTCAAGAAGATCTTGAACGACGCCCTCCAGCGAGCCGACGAGTCGCCGCTGCCCGAGCCGGCGCAACTCCACGAAGGCGTCTTCGCGACGCCGGAAGACCTGGACACCCCCCACCACAAGTAATGGCTCCTCCGGCAACAATCAGTGCATCTCTCGCCCGCGATCTGCGGCGCGCTGCGGCGTCCTCAGTCGCCCCCGTGCTACCAGCACGCGGGCTCCCCGCGTCCTTGCATCGCTTGCAGCTCGCGACCGAGAGACGCGAGATCGTCACCGGAGGAGCCATTGGCTGAGAAGACCTATCTCCAGGCGATCAGCGACGGCCTCCGAGAGGAGATGCGCCGCGACAAGCGCGTGTTCGTGATCGGCGAGGACGTCGGCGTCTACGGCGGCGCGTTCAAGGTCACGCTCGGCTTCCAGGAGGAGTTCGGCGCGTGGCGGGTGATCGACGCTCCGCTCTCCGAGACGGCGATCGTCGGCGGGTGCACCGGCGCCGCGATGATGGGCATGCGTCCGGTCGCCGAGATGCAGTTCTCCGACTTCGTCTCCTGCGCCTGGGACCAGATCGTCACGGTCGCGGCCAAGCAGCACTTCAGGGCGGGCACCCCGGTGCCGATCACGATCCGCCTACCCTCGGGCGGCGGCTTCTCCGGCGGTCCCTTCCACTCGCAGAACCCCGAGAGCTCGTTCGCCCACGTGCCCGGGCTCAAGTGCGTCTGCCCGGCCACGCCGGCCGACGCGAAGGGCCTGCTGATCAGCGCGATCCGCGACCCGAACCCGGTGCTCTTCTTCGAGCACAAGCACCTGTACCGGCGGATCAAGGCCGAGGTGCCTGAGGAGCGCTACACGACGCCGATCGGCAAGGCGCGCACGCACCTCGAGGGCGACGACATCACCGTGATCACGTGGGGCGCGATGGTCTACACCGCGGAAGAAGCCGCGAAGCAGCTCGACGC
>JALYTD010000055.1 GCA_030854475.1 Actinomycetota bacterium | reverse complement strand
GCGGTGACGTGCTCGACGGGGGCGGGGGCGGTGACGACCTCAGTGGCAAGAGCGGCGCCGACCGTCTGTACGGGGCCGGCGGGAACGACGTGCTCGACGGCGGGAGCGGCATCGACTTCATCCTGGCCGGGAAGGGGGACGACACCGTCCGGGCGGGGGCGTTCGCAGACGTTGTGCTCGGGGGCGACGGGAACGACCGGCTGCTGGGTGGGAACGGACCCGACGTCATGGATCCAGGCAAGGGGCAGGACTTCGTCGATGGCGGCCGCGGCTCGGACACGGTCACGTACGCCACGCGCTCCAAGCCGGTGAGTATCACTCTGAACGACTCGAAGGACGACGACGGCGAGAAGAACGAGAAGGACTTTGTCAAGACCAACGTCGAGAACGCGATCGGCGGCCGGGGGGACGACACGATCGTCGGCACGCGTTCACGCAACATCCTGGCGGGATCTGCGGGCGTCGACCGCATCTACGGCAACGAGAACGGCGACTTCCTCTTCGGGAACTCCGGTGACGACCACCTGTACGGCGCTAAGGGCGACGATCTGCTCCGTGGGGGATCCGGCACCGACGAGCTGTACGGCGAGGACGGCAACGACACGGTCGGCGGAGGCCCGGGAGACGACCGCTCGAACGTGGATGGCGGGCCGGGCGACGACACGATCACCGGCGGCAACGGCAACGACGCGCTGCATGGAGGCACGGGCGCTGACGCGCTGAGCGGCGGCGAGGGAAACGACCGCGCGGCCGGCGGCGACGGGAACGACAAGATCCACGGCGACAACGGAAACGACGAACTCAACGGCGACGCCGGCGCCGACGAGATATGGGACGGCTTCGGCAACGACAGGGCATTCACCGGCGCGAACCCGGGTGACGTGGTCCACGCCGAGGCGGTGCCGGACGGCGCGGATGAGCTTCACGCCTACACTTACGACTACTCTGCGCGCACCGCGCCGGTGACGATGACGCTCTACGGCGGCGGCCGCGACGACGGGGGTGTCGGCGAAGGGGACCGTCTGGACGAGGACGCGTTCCACCTCGTCGGCGGCAAGGGCAACGACCTCCTTTCGGGTCGTCCCTTCGCCGAGACCTACGATGGCGGTCCGGGCGACGACCTGATCATCCCGCTCGACGGCGCCGACACCGTGAACGGCGGCGAGGGCTCAGACACCGTCTCCTATGACGCGGTCCAGTACATCCATCCCGGCATCGTGATCGACCTGCTGGCCGGTACGGCGAACGGGGGATCCGGCCCCGACACGCTCAGTGGGGTCGAAAACGCCATCGGTACGCGCGGCGACGACACCATCACGGGCTCGCTCGGCGCCAACCACATCGATGGCAGCGGTGGGAACGACCACCTCGAGGGGGCGGAGGGAGCCGACGAGATCCTCGGGGGAAGAGGCAACGACCTGATGGCGGGAGGGAACGGCGACGACCGGCTGCTCGGGGGCGACGGGAACGACCAGATCGGCGGCAACGACGGCGACGACTACCTCCGCGGCGACGCGGGGAAGGACGGCCTTGCCGGCGGCAAGGGGCAGGACACCTGCGTCGCCGACCCCGACGACGTCGCGACCGAGTGCGAGAGCAGCGGCTGACAGGCTCAGATGATCGCCCCATGGCTTGAACAGGGCGGAACTGGCGTCGAGCGCCGCCGGACCCGCCCGACGCCAGAGCCAGTACCTGCGGCCGGGGACGACATACGGTGGCTCGTCGCAGAGTCCGATGAAGTCGGCTAACCCGAACGCACGTTGGTTCAGCGACTCGGAGTACCGAGCAGAGGCGCGTGGCGCCGAACTACCATTGCGGCGCCGCCCGCGGAGTTGGACAAGCTCACGGCGGCAGCTTACGGTGGAGCTGCCGGATCAAGCGAACCGTGGTCTGGTTCAAAAGCCGTCAGTCGCCCCGACTGAACAACACGTGCGCTGATCCGCGAACGGCAAGCACTACGCAGGTTCGCGGAGGGAGTCGGGATCAATAAGTCGCGGCCCCGCTCGGTCCGACTGGCGAGAACGACCGGGCGGGCCGCCGTTTACCGCGGGCCGTGAAGATGCTTGTGTTGCACGTTGCTATGGCGTCTCTCCCCTGTAGCCAGAACCTCCTCGGTTATGAAGGTGGTGGCATGCAACACAAGCCAATATGCGTCACGCACTGACGAACACGTCTGCGGAGCAGCCGAACAGGAGTGCGGGGAACAGGTCGGCTTCATCGATGCCGCGTAGGGAGGGGTGGCCGAGGTTTACGGCAACCTCGTCCCACTGCTCCAGGCCGAGAGCCGCCGCTCCTTCGTCCGAGCCAAAGCCGAGCAGGCTGTCACACGCGATCACGTTGCGCTTGAGCGCTTGCCGCCGGGCGATACCCTCGAGCTCGCGCAGCTCCTCGAGCGGGTCGATGCGGACGTTCGAGTCCGAGCCGATGCAGATCCCGATCCCGCGCTCGCAGATCGCTCCGACGCGGACGAACCCGTCGCCGAGGTTGGCCTCGGTGGTCGGGCACACGCAAATCCTTGCGCAGGCCTCGGCAACGAGGTCCAACTCGGCGTCGTCGGCGTGCGTCGCGTGGACGATCGTTGTGCGCGGGCCCAAACAGCCCGTCTTCGCCAGCAGCTCGATCGGGCGCATGCCGTGTTCGGCAATACACTCCTCGATCTCGCGCGGCTGCTCGTCGGCGTGGACGTGCAACGGGAGCCCCGAGCTGTCCGCGTAGCGCGCGATCTCCTCGAGCCAGTCTGCAGGGCAGGCCCGGACGGAGTGGGGGGCAAGGCCGACTTGCACGCCGTCAGAGGCCAGCGATTCCACCTGCCGGAGGTATTCGGCGACGGACTCCTGCCGGAACTGCTCAAGCCCGCCGCGGCCGTAAGCCGACAGCAGCAGCACGAACGCGATCCCAGCCTCCGCAGCGGCCTCCGCAGCTGCGTGCGCCTCGGCGAGACCGAGGTAGTGGAACTCCCCGACCGCCGTGTAGCCGGCGGCGAGCATCTCCCGGTAGACCTCGACGTAGTCCTTCCGGACCCGGCCGGGGACCTGGTCCCGGGCCAGGTCCAGCATGGCCTCCCGCCACTCCCAGAAGTCGCCGCCCTCCGTGCGCCCGCGGAGCGCGCGCTGAAAGGCGTGGCTATGAGCGTTGACGAACCCGGGAATCGAAAGGCTTTCCGCCACCCGCGTATCCTTCCACCATGGCCGCGAGCGCTGTTCCTGCGCCGCTGGCGCAGCTGCCGAACGCGCTCACCATCGCGCGGTTCCTGCTGATCCCGGTCTTCGTCGTGCTGCTCGTCCGCGCAGAAGGAGGCCACAGCTGGCTGGCCGCGCTCGTCTTCGGAGTAGCCGGAGTGACCGACCAGATCGACGGTTGGCTGGCCCGCCGCTGGCGGGTCGAGTCGAACTTCGGCAAGGTGGCCGACCCCCTGGCCGACCGACTGATGATCGTGGCCGCGGTCCTGCTCCTGTGGCATGCCGGCCGGCTCCCCTGGGTGGCCCTTGCGCTTCCAGCACGTGATCTTGGGCTGCTGGCTGGGTACAAGCTGGTCATGGACCGCGGTTACGACTTCTCCGTCAACCTGGCCGGCAAGGCCGCGACGTGGCTCCTGTACGCATCGCTGGGCTTCGTCATGGTTACCCGCAAGGGCACGGACTGGCCCCTGTGGATCTTCCTGGCCGGGTTCGCCCTCGCCGCCGTCGCGCTCGTCGGCTACCTGCTCAAGGCGAAGCGGGAGGTGGAGCCGGCATGAAGGCCGTCGTGATGGCCGGAGGCGAGGGTACCCGGCTCCGCCCGCTGACCTCGAACCAGCCGAAGCCGATGGTGCCGATCGTCGGCAAGCCGTGCATGGAGCACATACTCGAGCTCCTGAAGGCGAACGGCTTCGACGACGTGATCGTCACCGTCGCGTTCATGCCGCAGGCGATCCGCAGCTATTTCGGGGACGGCGAATCGCTCGGCTTGAACGTCGAGTACTCGGTCGAAGAGTCGCCGCTCGGAACAGCCGGCTCCGTGCGTCTTGCCAGCGACAAGCTGGACGAGACCTTCGTCGTGATCTCCGGGGACGCGCTCACCGACGTCGACCTCCAGAAGCTCGTCGCCTCGCACAAGGAAAAGGGCGCCGACGTCACCATCGGTCTCAAATCGGTCGAGAACCCGCTCGAGTTCGGGATCGTTGTCACCGACGACGAGGACCGGATCGAGCGCTTCCTCGAAAAGCCTTCGTGGGGGCAGGTCTTCTCGGACACGATCAACACAGGCATCTATGTGCTCGAGCTCGAGGTGCTCCGGCACGTGCCGGCCGAGGGCCCGTACGACTTCTCGAAGGAGCTCTTTCCGCTGCTGCTCGAGATGGGACGCCCGCTCTACGGCCATGTCTTCGACGAGTACTGGCAAGACATCGGGAACCTCGAGCAGTTCCGGCAGGCGAACTTCGATGCCCTCGACGAGGCGGTCAAGCTGAACGTGCCCGGCATCCGCCTGCGCGGCAACGTCTGGATCGGTGAGGCGGCGGAGATCGACGACCTCGACCAGATCGAAGGCCCGGCGTTCCTCGGTGACTACAGCCGCGTGGCGCAGGACGCGACGATCGGGCCCTATTCCGTTCTCTCCCGGAGCGTCACCGTCCGCGAGCGCGCCCGCACCTCGCGCTGCGTGGTCGACGCCTCGACGTACATCGGACGAAGCGCGGTGGTGGAGGGGGCGGTCGTCGGGCGCAATTGCGATATCGGCGCCCACGCGCACGTGCAGGAAGGCGCGGCGATCGGCGACGAGGTCGCGCTCGGTGCGCAGAGCGTCGTCATGCCGGGGGTCCGCATCTACCCCTACAAGGAGGTGGAGAGCGGCGCGCAGATCTTCGAGAGCCTGATCTGGGAATCGCGCGCCTCGTCACGGCTCTTTGGTCGAGAAGGCGTCTCGGGCCTCGTCAACGTCGACCTGACACCGGAGACGATCGTGCGGCTTGCGGCGGCCTTCGGAACCGCGCTCGAGCGCGACGGGCGGGTCGTGGCCAGCCGTGACGCGTCTGCGGCCTGCCGGATGATCAAACGCGCGATGACGGCCGGGATCAACTCGACGGGCGTCAGCGTCGCCGATCTGCGCGTCCTGCCCTCGGCCGTCAACCGCCACCTGCTCAAGGCCGAGAACTACGACGCGGGCTTTCACGTCGGCGTTTCCTACGCCGACCCGGAGGTCGTTCAGATCCGGTTCTTCGAGCATCCGGGTATTCAGCTCACGACGACGTTCCAGAAGGAGATCGAGAAGCACTTCTCGCGTCAGGAGCTCCGGCGTGCCCCGCACAACGCCGTGGGGGCCGTCAGCTATCCCGCGCGGGTACTCGAGACCTACGCAGAGGATCTCCTGGCCACGCTCGACCGCGACGCGATCCGGCAGCGCGGTTTCCGGATCGTCGTCGACTACGGCTACTCGGCAGCCTCGTACGTGCTGCCGCTCGTCCTCGGGCCACTGGGAGTCGAAGCGGTCTCCGCGCACGCGTTCACGGCGGATGCCCCGGCGGCCGGGTCAGCAACGTTGCGCGAATCGATCGGCCAGGCCAAGCGGCTCGTGTCGAAAGTAGGAGCCAATCTCGGAGCCGTGTTCGATCCCGCAGCCGAGCGCCTGTTCCTCGTTGACGAGCAGGGCCGGGAGATCCCGGTCGAGCAAACCCTGCTTCTGTTTCTGCGCCTGATCGGCTCCAACGGCCGCCGCGGGAAGCTCGCGTTCCCGGTCACGATCACGAGCGCCGTCGACCGCCTCGCGGCCGAGAGCGGGCTCGAGATCGTCCGGACGCCGGCGAGCCTTGCAGACCTGACCAAGGTCGCCGCGGACGACGGCGTCGTCTTCGCCGGCGCTCTCGGGGGCGGCTACGTCTTCCCGGAGTTTCTGCCCGCCTACGACGCGGTGGTAAGCCTCTGCAAGCTGCTCGAGCTGCTCGCGCCCGAGAGCCGTCCGCTCTCCGAGCTCGTGGCGGAGCTCCCCAGCTCGACGATCGTCCACCGTCAGCTTCCGTGCACCTGGGCGCTGAAGGGAACCGTCATGCGCGTGCTCAGCGAGCGTCTTCGCGACCGCCAGCTCGACCTCACGGACGGGATCAAGGTGATCGAGCCCGACGGCTGGGCTCAGGTGCTCCCGGACCCGGACGAACCTCTCGTGCACATTTACGCCGAGGGGGAAACCGAGGAGCGCTCGCGCGAGCTCGAGCAGGAATTGCACAGCCTTGTCGACGAGATCATGCAGTCAGAGCACGCGCCAGCCTAGGTAACGCCCTCTAGACTCTCAAGCTAAGGTTGACCCTTCGCGGGTTCCGCTGCTTTACTAGGCGGACCTGCTTTCCGCGACGAAAGGAACCTGTGGATCTTCCCGAGCTCGAACCATTCCCGGATCTCGCCGCGCTGAACGACGAGGGCCTCAAGGAGCTGATCGAGAAGCTCCAGGAGGAGGAGAGGGTGGTCTCCTACCGGCGCCGCGTTCTGCACGGGCGGATCGACATGCTGCGCGCCGAGCTGCAGAACCGCCTCAAGGCCGAGGGCGGGCCCAGCATCCTCGAGCACATCGACATCGCCAAGCTCACAGACATCCTCGCCGAGAAGGCCGCGCCTCCGCTCAAGGAATGACCCACGTCTACTGTCCCGAGTGCGGTTTCCAGAACCTGGAGACCGCCAACTACTGCTCCCGCTGCGGCACGCTGCTGATCCAGGACGAGCCCGGGGGGGACACGACCATGTCGCTCACCCCCGAGGAGATCGACCAGGATTCGTCGGCACCACTCGAGGAGCTGGCCGAGGAGGGACCTGCGCTCGTGGTGCGCTCCGGGGGAGGACGAGCGGGTGAGCATTTCCTGCCGCGCGGGGAACGCACGACGATCGGGCGCTCGCCGGAGTGCGACGTCTTCCTCGACGACGTGACCGTCTCGCGCAAGCACGCGGAGCTCGTCAAGAAGGGCGACGACTTCTACATCGAGGATCTCGGCAGCCTGAACGGAACCTTTCTGAACCGGCGCCGGATCGACCAGCCCGCCGAGGTCGAGAACGGAGACGAGCTCCAGATCGGCAAATATCGACTGAGCTTCATCGAGCATTGAGCGCCCCGGCCAAAACCCGTCCACAGCAGCAGCGGCTGCACACCATCGGCAGCGTCTGCCGACGGCTCCAGGCCGAGTTCCCGGACGTCTCGATTTCGAAGATCCGCTACCTCGAGGACCAGGGACTCCTGGCGCCGAGGCGGACGCAGGGCGGCTACAGGCTGTTCAGCGAGGAGGACGTGGAGCGGCTGGAGACGATTCTGCGCCTCCAGCGCGACGAGTTTCTGCCCCTGCGCGTCATCCGCCAGGAGCTCGCTGCTCCTGGTGGCTCGGCGAAGGACCGGCGGCGCCGGCGTCCGGTCGGGCTCGCGGGAGCGCAGGCAGACCTCGACCTGGGCGAGCTCTGCGACCGGGCCGGCGTGGCGCGCGAGCTGGCGAGGGAGCTCGAGGACTTCGGCCTGATTCAGGCGAACGTGGAGGGCGGCGAGAAGCGCTACAGCGAAGCCGACGTCGATGTTGCCGCCGCGTGCGCCAAATTCCGTCGCTACGGAATCGACCCGCGTAACTTGAGGAAGTTCAGAACCTCCGCGGACAACCAGGCGGCGCTGCTCGAGCAACTGGTGGCACCGGCGCTGCGCTCCCGGAACCCCGAGCGGCGGCAAGCCGGCCTCGAGGAGCTCCAAGCGCTGGCTGAGCTAGCCCAGGAGCTCGCGCAGCTGCTGTTCTGGCGCGACCTCAGGCAGCTCGCGGCGAAATGACCGAGCACGAGACCTATCCCGTCGACGTCGCCGGCGTCAAGCGGGATCTGCGGCTGTTCGAGGTTGCGCCGGGGATCCGGATCGCGATCCTCAACATCCTCGGCGACACGGAGCTCGTGGCCGCCGCGGCGGAAGCCCTCGCCCTGAAGCTCGAGCCCGTGGAGAACGACGTGTTGGTCACCGCCGAGACGAAGAGCATTCCCGTCGTGCACGTGCTGGCCGAGCGCCTCGGCCTTCCGTACGTCGTGCTGCGGAAGGAGTACAGGCCGTACATGGGCGACGCACTCCACGTCGAGACGCACTCGATCACCACGGGCAAGCCACAGACGCTGTACCTGGACGAGAAGGATCGCGGCCTGCTGCAGCGCAAGCGCGTGGTGCTCGTGGACGACGTGATCAGTACCGGAAGCACCCTCGAGGCCATGCGACACGTCGTGGCGGAAGCGGGAGGGACCGTGACCGCAGAGGCGGCGATCTTCACCGAAGGAGACCGCGGCGAGTGGCAGGACGTGGTCTCGCTCGGCCATTTGCCGGTCTTCAAGGACTAACTCGGCACAAAAACTCCAGCTTGTCGTCCGATCTTCCGATTATTTAGGGAGAGACCACGTGTACGACGAGCTGACAACCCGTTACACATTCGCCTGTCCAGAGCAGGGCGAGACTAGCGTCAGGCTGTCAGCCTTCCGCCGGCTGGAGCGTCTTCCGGGGGCCGCCCATCCCGCCGTCTACAGCGTCAGCTTCGCCTGCGGGTGCGGCGGCGAGCATCCTGGCCTCGTCTCTCACGACGAGCTGGACTGGGCACCGCTCGGCCTGGGCGCCGAAACCCTGTTCATGAACCTGATGACCGCGCGGCTCGAGACGGTCGATGCCGAGCTCACCGACGTCGCGGCGCGGAGGATCCAGTCCGGAGAATGGCCCTGGAGCTTCTTCTGCTACCCGGAGGACCGGCCGCGGCCGGTCTTCCCCTCCTCGTTCTGCTTGCTCGCGCCGACCGACGAGCGAAGCACGGTGGGGATCGCCGTCCGCTGCCCGGCCTGCACGGCCACCTCGATCAACCTCGTCTCGGCCGAGCACGTCGACCTTCCCTTCCACAACGACGGCGAGATCGGCGTCGTGGAACACGTATTCGAAGCGGACGCGGCCCGGGCGCTCGAAGACTTCGCCGAAGAGCTCTATTCGGCGCGGTTCGACGCTCGCCGGCTCGCGCTGGACTGAGACCCCAGCGACTCCGAATAACTTTTCGTTTCTGCGGGTATCCAGGGGAAAGCGATCCCTGACGAAGGTGGTGCCAGCATGGCCGAGCGAAGCGAAACCGATAGCGAGCCCGCGGAGCGGGTTGGGGCCGGGACGGCATACGGGCTGACCAGGGCAACGATCACGCTGATCGGCGCGGCAGGCGCCGGGCTGCTGGTGTGGCTCGCTACCCAGATCGACGACAGCTCTGCGAGCGGGTACTGGAGCGCTTACGGCCTGATCGCGGCCGCCGGGCTCGTGATGGCTCTCTCCCAGCTGCTGGGCGGCTGGACGAAGTGGGGGTGGCCGCGGCTCTCGATGAGCGTCTTCCTCTGGGCGTTCGTGCCGGTCGCAGTCGCGGTCCTCTGGATCTTCCTCTACCACCATCCCACCGGGAACTGGTTCACGCGGCACATCCGGAGCTGGTCGGGCGATATCGGCATCGACGGCGTGATCAGGGACTTCCGCGGCTACATCGGGGTGCTGATCTTCGGGCTCGGGCTCGTGTTCGGCTACACGTTCGACACGACCGGCCCGGCCGTCGCGCGTCGTGGCCGGCGCCCGGGGCAGACCGAGACGACGGACCCCGCGCCCGTGGAGGACCGTGAGGCGGCGGACGCCCCGGTGGCACGTGACGCCGAGTCGGAGAGCTCGCCCAGCGATCTGACTAACGACGACCAAGTGCGCGAGGAACGTCCGGCCGGAGGGCTTTAAGCGGGGTTCACTCCCGCCAGGGATCAGCGAGCGGTGCTCAACGCCCGATACCACGGGTGATGAGTGCTGCCGCACACACTCCTGCCGCCCGGGGCGCTGCCCTGCTGCTGGCACATTGCGCCGTCGCCCCAGGCGATCAGGCCCGAACACCGGTGATCGAGCGTTTGCGGGCCGCGATCGGCCCCGACCTCACGCGCTTGCTCCTGATCGCCCTCGCCGGCGACCACAGCATGCGCTCGCGCGAGCGCGCCGCCGCCTAAAGACGGCATAGCAAGCGACGCCTCAGGTTAGGCCGGCGAATCGTCGCCGAAGACGAGCACGAACAGGAAGATCGCGGCGCCGAAGACCGCGCCGAAGATGAATGCGGTCGCGGAGGACACGCCGACAGCGGCTCCCCCGAGCCAGATGAAGAGCCCGAAGCCCAGGCCCCACAGGAACGACGTCACCCGGTGCGAGATCGCCGGAAGCCGAAGGTGCGGCACGGGTGGACTCTAGCGCGGTGGAGCCCCGAGACCGCGTTATCCACAGATACAAAGTTCGCTGTGGAAATGTTGATAATTAAATTTCCGCAAATTGCGGCCAGGGCGTTTTCAGACACTCTTGACCCGGGCCCCAGACCAGCTAGATTCCCTCTTGCGCCGAGCACGGAGCGTGAGTAGGTCGAAACCGAGCCTGAGGGCTGTAGGCGGAAGCCGAAAGTCACCAGGAACGGTGGACGAAAGCGCAACCGGCTCGGCGAACTTATGGTCCGGGACAGCCGGGCCAACTCCTTTTTAACGATGTTCATGCCGCTTTCAGGTCTGCTGTGAGTACATTCCGCGGTCGAATGGCGGCCAGCCCCTCAGAACGGCCTAGTTCCGGGCCGCCGATCGACCGCGATCGGCCCCCGCGCTCCAGGAACCTCGTGATCGCCGCGGTTGTCTGCGGCAGCGCGTTTCTCCTCGCGCTGCTACTGGCTGCCTTCAGAGTGGGGGAGCAGCCGGGCAAGCTCTCCGACTGGCAGGCGCTCGTCCTCGGGGTGGTGCAAGGGCTCACGGAGCTCCTGCCGATCTCCTCCTCGGGGCACCTGATCCTCGTTCCGTGGTTGTTCGACTGGCGTTACCTCGAGCACCACGACTCGTTCAACAAGACCTTCGACGTGGCGCTGCACGTCGGGACGCTCGTCGCCGTCGTCGTCTACTTCCGCCGGGACATCGCCGAGCTGATCGCGGCTTGGGTGCGCTCGGTGCGGCGCAGGGGAATCGCCACGGACGCAGAGCGCATCGCCTGGTACGTGCTCGCGGCCACGATTCCGGCAGCGATCGTCGGTGCGGCCGGCGAGAGCTTCATCGAGAAGAAGCTGGGCAAGCCGTGGCAGATTGCGATCTTCCTCGCGGTCTTCGGCGTCGTGTTGTGGATCGCCGACCGCCGGCCGCAGGATCGCCAGATCCGCGACCTCGACGCCAGACGGTCTTTTCTGATCGGCCTCGCGCAGGTGCTGGCACTGGCACCCGGCGTCTCCCGGTCGGGGATCACCATCTCCACGGGACGGTTCCTGGGGCTGAGCAGAGACGCCGCCGCGCGCTTCTCGTTCCTGCTGCTCGTGCCGATCGTCTTCGGAGCGTCTCTCCTCAAAGGGCTGAAAGTGGCCAAGGACGGGCTGCCTCCAGGGTCCGGGGGCCCGTTCGCGGTCGGGATGATCGCCGCCGCCGTGACCGGCATGCTCGCGATCTGGGCGCTGCTCGGCTACGTCCGCCGGCACGATTACTCGCCTTTCGTCCTGTACCGCCTGGCCGTGGCTGCGTTCGTGCTGATCCTGATCGCGGGTGGGGTGCGGGACAGCACGTTCTAGGTCGCTCGAGCTCCAACTTGACATAACACCGGTTATCGTGCGCACGTCAGGGGTTGAGTGTTGCGAGGGTTCTCCGGTAGTGTCCTCGCGCGCCCTAGTGAGTTTGGATCCTCTCAACCTGTGGTAGACCGAAGCGTCGGAATGGCGGTCGACGTCGAACATGTCCTGTCGCACCAGGATCTCCAGCAGCTGCTCGAGGTAGCGCAGGAGTCCGGGTCCGTTCGGCGCGCCGAGCTCACGGACGTGATGGAGACGCACGAGCTGGACGCGCTCGAGATCGACGCCCTCTTCCGCGAGCTCGACCAGCGCGGCATCGAAGTGATCGAGGAGGAGCCCCAGAAGGAAGCCGCGCCCCCTCCACCTCCCCCGCCGGTCGTGCACGAGACGACCACCGACGCGCTGCAGCTGTTCCTGCGCGAGGCCGGCCGCCATCCGCTCTTGAACGCAGCGCAAGAGGTGGAGCTCGCGAAGCGCATCGAGCGAGGCGACATGGACGCCAAGCAGACGATGATCCAGTCCAACCTGCGTCTCGTCGTCTCGATCGCGAAGAACTATCGGAACCAGGGCCTCCCATTCCTCGATCTGATCCAAGAGGGAACGCTCGGCTTGATCCGCGCGGTGGAGAAGTTCGACTGGCGGCGCGGCTACAAGTTCTCCACGTATGCCACCTGGTGGATCCGGCAGGCGGTGGCGCGGGCGTTGGCGGACAAGGCGCGCACGATCCGGATGCCGGTCCACATCGTCGAGCGGATGCAGAAGATGAATCGCGCCGAGCGGATGCTCTGGACGCAGCTCGGCCGCGAGCCGACGCTCGACGAGGTGGCTGAAGAGGCCAATCTGCCCCTGGTGCAGGCGAAGGAGGTCAAGGCGGCTGCCCGCGCTTCGACGAGCCTCGACCAGCCTGTCGGCGAGCAGGAGGACGCTGTCTTCGGCGACTTCGTCGCCAACGACGACCCGCTGCCCGAGGAGCGGGTCGAGGATTCGCTGCGCAGCGAGGCACTCGCGCTGGCGCTCGCCGCGTTGTCGGAGCGCGAGCGGCACGTGATCGTGCTGCGTTACGGGCTAACCGACGCAGAGCCGAAGACGCTCGAGGAGATCGGGCGCCGGCTGGGTCTCACTCGTGAGCGGGTGCGCCAGATCGAGACCGAGGCGTTGAAGCGTCTCGCGCGGTTGCGCGAGATGGAGTACGTCAGCCGCTAGCGGGCCGGTTCGGCTCTTCAGCCGGACTATTCGGCGCGCAGGTACAGCTGTAGGGCGGGCGCGACCGTGCGCAGCTCGCGCAACGCCCTCGACTCGAGCTGGCGGACACGTTCTCGCGTAATGCCGAGCCCTGCCCCCACTTCCTCGAGCGTCTGAGGGACCTGGCCGTCCAGCCCGAAGCGCCGGGCAAGCACGTGGCGCATGCGCGGGTTCAGCCGCAGTAGAGCTTCGGCCAGCTCGCTCGAGCGCAGCACCTCGGCTGTGGCCGTGTCGGGGCGGGCGGACTTCGTGTCCTCGATCAGGTCGGCATACAGGCTCTCGCCGTCTCCCACGGGGGTCTCGAGCGATACCGGGTCCTCGACGAGCTCGAACAGCTCGCGAACACGCTCCGGTGTGAAACCGCCTTCCTTGGCGACTTCGTCCAGCAGCGGCTCGCGGTTCAGCTTCTGGGCCAGGACGCGCCGGGCGCGCATCGCCCGCCGAACCTGCTCCGCGACGTGCACGGGGAGTCGAATCGTCCGGCCCTGGTCGGCCAGCGCTCGCGTGATCGCCTGCCGGATCCACCAGGTCGCGTAGGTGGAGAGCTTGAAGCCAAGCTTGTAGTCGAACTTCTCCACCGCGCGGATCAGGCCGAGGTTGCCCTCCTGGATCAGGTCCAGGAACGCCATGCCGCGACTGGTGTAGCGTTTCGCCAGCGACACCACCAGCCGCAGGTTCGCTTCCAGCAGGTGGTTTTTGGCACGGTCGCCGTCCCGGCAGATCCACGCCATGTCGCGTCGGTAGGCGACCGCCAGCTTCTCGCCCTTCTCGGTGTGCTCGGTCATCTTCTGGGTGGCGTACAGGCCGGCTTCGATGCGCTTGGCCAGCTCGACCTCTTCCTCGGCGTTGAGCAGGGCCACCTTGCCGATCTGCTTGAGGTAGTCCTTGACCGGGTCGGCCGTGGCACCAGCGGTGACGACCTGCTGCGCCGGGGCGTCGTCCTCGTCGTCGTCGCGAATGACGAAGCCGGCCTCCTCGGACTCCTCCTCGGGCTTGGCCTTGGGC
>JALYTD010000054.1 GCA_030854475.1 Actinomycetota bacterium | reverse complement strand
GTGATGAACGGCAGGTTGATCTGCGTCGTCATCGTGGACGACAGCTCGATCTTCGCCTTCTCCGCGGCCTCGTACAGCCGCTGGAGCGCCATCTTGTCCGCGGCCAGGTCGATGCCCTGGTCCTTCTTGAACTCCGAGACCATCCAGTCGACGAGCGCCTTGTCGAAGTTGTCGCCGCCCAGGTGGTTGTCGCCGTTCGTCGCCTTGACCTCGAACACGCCCTCGCCGAGCTCGAGCACCGACACGTCGAACGTGCCGCCGCCGAGGTCGAACACGAGAATCGTCTGGTCCTCGCCTTCCTTGTCGAGCCCATACGCGAGCGACGCCGCGGTGGGCTCGTTGATGATGCGCTGCACGTTGAGACCGGCGATCTTGCCGGCGTCCTTGGTCGCCTCGCGCTGCGCGTTGTTGAAGTAGGCCGGCACGGTAATCACCGCGTCGGTGACCGGCTCGCCGAGATACGCCTCGGCGTCGGCCTTCAGCTTCTGGAGGATCATCGCGCTCACCTCGGGCGGCGCGTAGTCCTTGCCCTCCGCCTTGACGCGAACGTCGCCGTTCGGGCCTTCGATCACTTCATACGGCACGATCGTCATCTCCTCCGAGACCTCGCCGTACTTGCGGCCCACGAAGCGCTTGATCGAGAAGATCGTGTTCTGCGGGTTCGTCACCTGCTGCCGCTTCGCCGGCGCGCCGACAAGCCGCTGGCCGTCTTTCGTGAACGCGACGACCGACGGAGTGGTCCGTCCGCCTTCTGCGTTCGGGATCACGGTCGGCTCGCCGCCCTCGATCACGGCCATTGCGGAGTTGGTCGTGCCGAGATCGATGCCAAGTGTTTTTGCCATGCGGTATTGCTCCTTTTCTTCCTCAGGGTTGGGTGGCTGAGAAAATCTAAGCCTGAGTGTATCAGGTCTGAGGTCGTTCAACCAGGCGCCTCAGCGTGCCTGCTGCAGCGGGCTCGGCGCACAGAATCCCGGCGAAGATCAGGCCGCAGCCGCCCCATCCGAGCCAGCCGAGGCGGTCTCCGTCGAGCACATAGCCGAAGAAACCGGCCCACACCGTCTCGAGCGAGAACACGAGCGCGATCCGCGACGCGCTCATGCGGCGCTGGGCCCAGATCTGGATCAGGTACGCGAGCGCGCTCGCGAAGACCGCGGTCACGAGCAGGGCGCCCCAGACCGTCGACCCGCGTGGGAGCTTGAGATCGCCGAGCGCGATCGCCACGACACTGAAGCCCAGGAAGCACGTACCCATCTCCACCGTCGTCAAGGCGACGGCGTCATAGCGCGAGGCGTAGCGCTCGACGATCACGATCTGCAGCGCCTGGGCGGTCGTCGATGCGAGCACGAGCGCATCGCCGAGCGTCGACCCGACGCGGACGCCCGTGAGCAGCCCGAGCCCGATCACGCACAGCAGCACACCGAACAGGACCTCCCTGCCGGTGCGGATCCGGAAGAGGGCGAGGCCGAAGATCGGCGTCAGGACGACGTACATCCCCGTGATGAACCCGGTACTGGAGACGGTCGTTCGTTCGAGGCCGGCGGTCTGGAGGCCGATCCCCAGCCCGAGCAGGATGCCGAGCAAGACGCCCACCGCCACTCCCGACCGGCCGAGCGAGCGCATGCGCGGGGCGGCCGGCACCGCGAGCACGGCGGTGGCCAGCGCATAGCGGACGCCGAGGAACGCGAACAGCGGGTAGAGCTCGACCGCATCCTTGACCTGGACGAAGGTGACGCCCCAGACCGCCGTCACCAGGATCAGGGCGAGGAGCGCCACGGCGCGCGATTGTATGAACCGACGTGCTTAGCGGCCGTGGACGACGAGCTCTTCCAGGCCGATGAAGTCCGAGCGGCCTTGCGAGCCGAGCATGGTCAGGCGGACGAAGCGCACTCCACGTACGCGGCGGGCACCGACTCGCGTCGGTATGTCGAGGCGCCTGAGCCGGCCCTGCGCCGCCCGCCGGTAGACCTTGCCGTTGCTCGAGACCTCGAGCTTGAACAGTCCGAGCGCCCCGGCGTCGTCGCCCACGCACGGCGCGCCGGCGGTCAGCACGAACCCGGTGAGCGTGATCGCCTTGCGCAGGCGCACGACCATCCGCTTGGGGCCTGGATACTGTGCATCGCTCGCGGCTGCGGAGAGCCAGCCGGTCCCCTGCCGCTGATCGAGAGCGGCCCGGGCCCCACAGCCGAACCGGGTCAGGTTCGGTCCCGAGGCGCGCAGAACACGGGCCCCGGAAGCCAGCGCCGACCAGTTCCGGGTCAGGGTGAGGTTGCGCGTGACTGCCCCCTGGGGCACGGTGATCCGGACCGCGCGGCGGTCGAAGCTAGCCCGAAAGACGATCAGCTGCGGGTACGTGCCGACCGGCACGCCGGCAATCGCGAACCGGCCGCTCGCGCTCGTGCTCGCCCCGAGCTTCGGATGGCCGCCGACGTAGACGCGAGCGCCGCGGATCGGCCGTTTCGTGACCGAGTCGCGCACGACCCCGCGAATCGCCCCGACCGCTCCTGCAGCGGGCGGCAGCCCGAAGTTCTGGACCGGATAGCGATCTTCGCTGTCCATCGTCGAGGCGTAGAAACCCAGGCCGCGCTCGGCGAACACCTGCCAGATCACGGGCAGATCGGCGCCACCGTAGTTGACGACGTCCGCCTGGACGATCCCGTTCCGCGCATCGAGGAACGACGGTTCGCCGGGAGTGAGCTCCATGCCACGCGTGATCAGGGTCTCCGCCTTGGCGCTGCCGAGCCGCTGGCGGAGCTGCCACAGCGTCTGGCCCCAGATCTCGCCGTCGGCGTGCGGCTCGACCCGGCACGAGCAGATTCCGCCGTAGTCACCGTAGGTGTACCCGCCCGGGCCCGAGCGAGCCCCTCCCGGACAGGCCGCGGCCGACCCGCCGACGGAGCAGTCCAGAGGCTCGGTCCGGAGCCCCGACCCGCGGGGGTCGCCTCCCGAGACGAAGGAGTACATGGCCAGGTCACCGACGGCCGGCCCGTCCGGCTTGTAGCCCTGCGTGTTCACGTAGTCCAGCGCGTACCAGTCGCTCCAGCCCTCCCCCATCGCTCGCGATTGCGGCGCGTTCAGCGCCTGCTGGCCGCCCGGGCCAAGGATGAGGCGGCTCGAGAGCCCGTGCGTGTACTCGTGGTACACGACATCGGCCTCGTCGCCGCCGTTCACGTCCGGGGTCGGATCGGTCGTATCCCGCGCCGCGAAGAGATACATCTGCATGCGCGGCGCCTGACCGTCCGGAGGAGTGAGGAAATTCGCGTTCGTGACGTGGCTTTCGTCCGGGTAGCCGCGCAGCGGCGCCGTGTCGGCGCCGTCGTCGATCTGCGCTTGAATCGCGTCGGGGCCTTCGAAGTTTCCGGCCGCGGAGGTGAAACCGATCGGCGCCGCAAGCAGGTGGTCGTGGAACTTGCTGGCGTAGTAGTAGACCTGGGTGGCGTTCTGACGCACGTTCCGCCGCCAGCTGAAGGCGGTTCCGGCCGCCCACGAACACGGAATCGCCGCCGAGCAGCGGCCGCCGCTGCTCGCAATCGGAACGAAGGGGTAGTTCCAGGTCGGGCCGGCGGCGTTGGGCGGCACCTCGCCGCACTCCGGACACGACGCGTCCGGGATGTCCGGGAGGTCGTCGTCGTTCGTGTCCGTGTACGCATGGACGTAGACGCCCTGCAGCGCCGTTGGCGAGGTGCCCCACCGTGAGAAGTCGCGGAACTGCTGGACATTGCCTCCGTTCGGGACCAGGGGGCTCGGGAAGTACTCCCAGACGGATCCGCGCGCGAGGTGGCGCACGGTGTTCGTCCGCCACAAGACTCGACCGGTGACGGCGTCGACGACCGACCGGTACTCGGCGCGCGACGAGACCCTCGCATCGATCTCCCAGGCCAGCCGGACACGACCGACGTCACCGAAGAGCACGAGACCCGCAGTCGCCCCTCCCGAGAACGTGGTCGCGCGTCGGGGGCCGCTCGAGCTAGCGGTGACGGCGAGAGGCGCCAGCGACCCGCCGGCGTCGGCGAGCGCCCGTCCAAGCGCGGCGGCGGCACCGAACCGCGGGCGGACCGAATCGACCGCGAAGCCGTGACGGGCCGGACCGAGCAGGTTCAGCAGGCGACCGTCCTTCGTCACCGCCGCGCGGAGACCGTTGTCGAAGGCCGGCACGCCGCGGTAGGACTGCTGCCAGGTGAGGTGCACCGTCCCGCCGATGTCGCGGTAGCGGCGAACGAGACGAAGCTGCCCGAGGTCACGCGCATCGAGCCCGAAGGCGCGCCCATGGCGTCGCACGTACGCGAGCGCGATCTCTCGCGGACGGTCTGAGCTGGGGCCGGTGAGAAACCCGTCCAAGCGAGCCACGACGCGAGGCGTGCCGTTCACCCGGTCGCGCTCGACGATGCCCTGCGGACCGAGCGAGTGCCGGAGCCCCGCCTGGGCGCGCACGAGCCCCGGAGCGGAGCTCACGCGGGCGTGCGCGCGCGTGTCCCGGAAGTCGTCGCGTGCGGCAGCGGTTGCCGGGGCGCCCAGCGCGCACGCGGCGACCGCAGCAAGCGTCAAACGTGAAGTGACGACCCCTCTCATCCCTCGAGGACGTTCTACCACGAGCCGCAAGCCCCTGCACGGCCTCCTTGGCGAGCGAAGGCGCCCGGGGGCGCCTTCGCAGGATTCAGGAGACGGTCGGGAGACTAGCTCTCTCCGCCTCCGGGCTCGCCGCCCATGCCGCCGCCGGACTGCTCGTCGTCAGAGCCGCCGCCCGTGCCGCCGTCACCGCCGGACTCGCCGCCACCTTCCTGGCCGCCGGCCGCGCCGCCGCCCTGCTCTTCCTCCGTACCGCCCTCCGTACCGCCCGGCTGTCCTTCCTGCTGCCACTCAGACATGAGGTCCTCCAGTTTGGGTGTCGCCGCGATTTACCCGCGTGCTCGACAGTACAAAACATCGCTAGGCTCTGAGCATGGAGCCGCTCGTCGACGGTTGGCGCCGGGAGATCAAGTCGGTACGGGTCTCGGTCACCGACAAATGCAACTTCCGCTGCCGTTACTGCATGCCGGCCGAAGGCCTCGAATGGCTTCCGCGAGACGAGGTGCTGAGCTTCGAGGAGATCACCCGGCTCGTCCGTGTCCTGGCCACGCTCGGTGTGGACGAGGTACGGCTGACCGGCGGCGAGCCGCTCGTGCGCCGCGACTTGCCGCTGCTCGTGAAGATGCTCTCGACAACGCCGGGCGTGCACGATCTCTCGTTGACGACCAACGGCGTGCTGCTCGACCGGATCGCTGCTCCGCTCGTTGAGGCGGGCCTGCGCCGGATCAACGTCTCGCTCGACTCGCTGTCGCACGTTCGCTTTGCCGAGATCGCGCGGCGCGATGCGCTCGACCGTGTGCTCGCCGGCCTGGCAGAGGCCGAGCGCTACCCGGAGCTGCGCCCGATCAAGGTCAACTGCGTCGCGATCCGCGGCTTCACCGAGCAGGAAGTACCGGCGTTCGCCGAGCTCGCGCGCCGCAAGCCGTACGTCGTCCGTTTCATCGAGTTCATGCCGCTCGACGCCGACCGGGCCTGGAAGGGTGACGACGTGCTCGCAGGCGACGAGATCCGCGCGTTGATCGAGGAGCAGTGGCCGCTCGAGGAGATCCCCGCCAAGGCGTCGTCCACCGCCCGTCGCTTCCGCTTCACCGACGGCGCCGGCGAGATCGGCTTCGTCAACCCGGTCTCGGAGCCGTTCTGCTCGACCTGCGACCGGATCCGACTGACGGCGGACGGGCAGC
This sequence comes from Actinomycetota bacterium, assembly GCA_030854475.1. Classification (GTDB taxonomy): domain Bacteria; phylum Actinomycetota; class Thermoleophilia; order Gaiellales; family Gaiellaceae; genus JALYTD01. Next base: position 45,038 of record JALYTD010000054.1, on the reverse strand, counting down.
TGCGCACGTGCCTGTTCTCGCGCCGCGAATGGGACCTGAAGACGCCGCTACGCGAAGGCGCGTCGGACGAAGAGCTCGTCGCGCTGCTACGCCATGCCGTCACTCACAAGGAGCTCAAGCACCAGATCAACGACCCGGGTTTCGTCCCGGCGTCCAGATCGATGAGCCAGATCGGCGGTTAGCGCCGGCGGCTTGCCCGCGCTCCTAGCAGGGCATTTCCGAGTAACCGGCGGCACAGTTAAAATCAGACTGTCCTCTCGTGAGTGTCTTCGTTCCATGACAGCCTTCGTCGCAGCCGGCCGCCGTGTCCTCCCTCGCGGGTGGGGGGATCTCTTCCGCCAGCTCACGATCTGGTTCGGCTTCCTGCTCGTGTACCAGATCGCGCGAGGCATCGCGGACCGTAATCCCACCCGTGCCTTCAACAACGGCCTGAAGGTGATCGACATCGAGCGGCACGCGAATGCGCTCTACGAGCTGTCGTTCCAGCGCATCGCGGACTCGTCGAGCTTCGTCACGAGCGCGGCCGCGTGGACGTACTGGAACTCCGAGTTCACGGTGATCGGCGTCGCGCTTCTGTTCGTTTATCTGAGGCGGCACGAGGCGTTCACGAAGTTCAGGAACACGCTCCTCCTCGCCAACGGGATCGGGCTCGTGGGCTACGTCCTGCTGCCGACTGCACCGCCGCGCATGTTCCCCGACCTCGGCTTCGCGGACACGCTCGAGAACTTCGGCACCCTCAACCACGGCGACGGCCTGATCAGCTTCGCCGCCAATCCCTACGCAGCGATGCCGAGCCTCCATGCGGCCGACGCGCTGATCGTCGGGCTCGTCCTCGCCGGGCTCTGCCGACGCCGCGCGTACAAGGTTCTCTGGTGCGTGTGGCCGCTGTGGGTGTGGTTCTCCGTCATGGCGACCGGCAACCACTTCTGGCTCGACGTGGTTGCGGGAATCTTCGTGGCGGCAATCGCCCTCTGGGTCGTCTACCGGCGCGACCTGCGTAGCGAGCCCGCAGTCTCAACCGCTTAGCGGTCTAGACCGACCGCCCGCCGACAGTGCGACGGATCGAGCGCGAGGCGGCTGGTACGGTCCGGTCAGTGCAGCGCACCGCCACACTCGGCACGCTCAAACAGGGGTACACCGACGGGACGCGACGACTTGCGTCGCGCTGGATCACGCGCCTCGCGCGCACGCGCGTGACACCGAACGCGCTGACGGCGAGCGGCGTGTCGCTCTGTATCGCGGCGGCCGTGCTGATCACGTTCGAGGATCGCAACCCCTATCTCTACCTGTGGCTCGCAGCGGCGCTCTTTATCGTCGGGTCGATCCTCGACATCCTCGATGGGGCGCTCGCCCGGCAAAGCGGCAAGGCGACGCCGTTCGGGGAGTTCCTCGACTCACTCGCCGACCGGGTCAGCGAAGGCTTCGTGCTCGGGGCGATTGCGCTTCTCTTCGCGCGAAACGGAAACGACATCGCCGTGGTGTTCTGCGTCGCGGCGGTCGCCGGCTCGTTCCTGGTCTCGTACGCGCGCGCCAAGGCCGAGCTGATCGACCTGCGCGGCGACGTCGGCATCGCCAGCCGCGCCGAGCGCGTGATCGTCATCTCCGCCGGCCTGATCCTCGCGCCGCTCGGCGTGCCGCTGGAGTGGTCGATCTACCTGCTGACCGCGACAGCGCTGGTCACGGTCGCGCAACGAATCTTCTCCGTACGCAAGCAACTTCACTCTGGAGGGACGAATGGCTTCGAGAAACGGTAAGGCGAACGGCAAAGCGCCGCGTCGCGACGACAAGGTCCGCGTCGCGATCATCGGCGTCGGCAACTGCGCGAGCGCGCTCGTGCAGGGCATCGAGTACTACAAGGACGCAGACCCGGGCGAATTCGTCCCCGGGCTGATGCACGTCGACCTCGGCGGGTACCACGTCGGCGACATCGAGTTCACGGCCGCGTTCGACGTGACCAAGGACAAGGTCGGCAAGGACCTCGCGGACGCGATCTGGGCGCACCCCAACAACACGATCAAGTTCTCGGACGTCCCGAAGACCGGCATCACCGTCTCGCGCGGGATGACCCATGACGGGATCGGCAAGTACCTCGAGGACGTCGTGACCAAGGCTCCCGGCGAAACGGACGACGTGGTCGAGATCCTGAAGGAGACGGGCACCGACGTCGTCGTGAACTTCCTTCCGGTCGGCTCCGAGGAAGCGACCAAGTGGTACACCGAGCAGATCCTGTCCGCCGGTTGCGCGATGGTGAACTGCATGCCGGTGTTCATCGCCCGCGAGAAGTACTGGAGCAACCGCTTCAAGAAGGCCGGCTTGCCGATCGTCGGCGATGACGTCAAGTCCCAGGTCGGCGCGACAATCACTCACCGCGTGCTGATGTCGATCTTCCGCGACCGCGGCGTCAGGGTGGACCGAACCTTCCAGCTCAACTTCGGAGGCAACTCCGACTTCCTGAACATGCTCGAGCGTGAGCGACTCGAGTCCAAGAAGATCTCGAAGACCTACTCGGTCAAGTCGATGGTCCCGTACGACATGGGCGACAAGAACGTCCACGTCGGTCCGTCCGACCACGTGCCGTGGCTCGAGGACCGCAAGTGGGCCTACATCCGGCTCGAGGGCACGGCCTTCGGAGATGTGCCTCTGAACGCGGAGCTGAAGATCGAGGTCTGGGACTCGCCCAACTCGGCAGGTGTGGTGATCGACGGGATCCGCATGTGCAAGCTGGCGCTGAACAACGGCATCTCCGGCACGCTCGGCGGTCCGTCGTCGTACCTGATGAAGTCGCCGCCGAAGCAGTACCCGGATGACGAGGCGTTCGATCTCGTCGAGGCGTTCATCGAGAAACACAAGCGGGTCGACCTGAAGAAGCCCGCGCGCAAGCGCGCTGCCGCCAAGACCTAGTTCTGATCGACGAGAGAGGGCCGGCACTGGCCGGCCCTCTCTGTTTCTTGCCTCACTGCTGCGCTACTCACTGCGTAACGCGCGTCCCTCCAAGCCGTGCGACGTCGCGGGCGTGTAGCCCGAAGTAGGAGGCGTCGCCCGCCGTCGAGCTTGGGCGCGCGGTCGCGCGGCCGCTCACCGCGTAGACCTGCAGCTCGGCGATGTGGACCTCGTCGGCGCGAGGCTCCAGCACCTGCGGGACATCGCCAGGCAGCGCTACCGGGCCTGATCCTGGCGAGCCGGTGCGGCAATCGGTGCCGTTCGCCGGATCCAGATCCTGCGATCCCTGGAAGGCCGGGTTCCCGGTGCACTGGTTGTTCAGCACCACGATTCGCACGTGCGTCACGCCCGTCCGCGTCGGCCCGAAGAAGCTGCGCAGGATCAGCTCCGGCGCGACCGGCCTCGGGTTGAAGCCCGGGAACGCATTCGCCGCGCTCGTGATCCACGGCGTAAACGTGACGCCGTCCGTCGAGGCGTCGAGGCGGAACTGGCGCAGAGCCGTGAAGCGGTTCTGCGAGAGGAGCATTGCGCTCACGTGGCCCCGGTCGATCGTGCGCGGGCCCGCGAGCTTGACCGTAACCTGCGGGTGCGCCGTGTTGACGGGGGGACCGCCCGCCGGATCGTCCCAGTTCGTCGCCCCGCCCGACCCCCGACGTTCTTTGCCGCAGTTGAAAACGATATCGGCCTATGTAGAAACGGAGAATTAACGAACCGAGATATGGGTGGCAAGAATCTGTGCCCGAGCTCGACGTCAGCCATAGATTTGCGCAGGAAATCCTGCTGCGACTGATCCGTCAGTCGATCCCTCGGGCCGCTCCGCTGCGTTGCCACGGAGGCGCCTGACGGCGAGGCCGCACCCCTAACAGGCGGGCTAGAGTCCGTGCGGTATGGGACTTCGGATTTGTCTCGTCACGCCGTTCGCCTGGTCGCGGCCGCACGACGTCAACGAGCACGTCGCGGGCATCGCGACGGAACTGCGCAAGCTCGGTCACACCGTCACTGTGCTCGCTCCGTCGACACGCCCGGCCGAGGTCGCCGCAGGGCGCCGCACGCTGCTCGCGGGCCGGGAGGCGGACGTGATCGCACTCGGCTCGGCCGTCCCGATCTCGCGACGTAGCCGGATGGGAGTGCCCGTCGGCGTCCGCGCCAACCTCTCGCTGGCGCTCGCGGAGGGCCGTTACGACGTCGTGCACGGCTTCGAGCCGGGCCTGCCGAGCCTCTCCTACCTCGCAGTGCGCGACGCCTATGCGCTCGGTGTGGGGACGTTCCTCTCTCCGGACCGGCTCGCCTATCCTCCCGGCCGTGCGCAGCGCGCGCGGCTGCTGTCTCGGATCGACGCCCTGCTCGCGACGTCTCAGGAGACCGCGGACGCTGCGGCCGAGCGCTATCCGGGGGACTACCGCATCATTACGCCCGGCGTCGACACAGAGTTGTTCCAGCCGGTGAAGAAGCGTCGCCGCATCGTGCTCGAATGGCGCCCGAACGAACGTGCGGTCGCGAAGTCGGTCCTGCGCACGCTGCGGGAGCTCGGCGACTGGGAGCTCGTCGTGCTGCGGACAAAGCCGCTGCTGGGCCGGCCGTCGATTCCCGTTGCCGTGCGCGATCGCGTCACGGTGAAGACGGCGCGCGACGGGGCAACCCGCGCGAAGATCCTGAACGAGTCGGCGATCTTCGTCCCCGCCCTGGACGGCCTCCCCCGCGTGACGCTGGAGGCGGAAGCCGCGGGTAACGCGATCGTCTCGCCACCGCACGTCGAGGAGCAACCGGAGCTCGCAGGCGCCGCAGTCGCCCGGCTCGGCGAGGACCGTGAGCTCCGCGAGCAGAAAGGCGCCGAAGCGCGTGCGGCCGCGGAGCCGCAGAGCTTCGCCGCCCTCGCGCGCGACCTGGACGGGCTGTACACGGGGCTTGCGGCGCTACGGCGACCGGGGCGGGACGGCGACGATCCGCTGGCCGACCGCGACTGGATCCTCTGCGACCTCCACATGCACACGTCGTGGTCACACGACTGCGCGATCGATGTGCCCGAGCTGCTCGCCCACGCCCGCGCAGAGGGGCTCGGGGCGATCGCCGTCACCGATCACAACGTCTTCGGCGGAGCACGTGAGGCGGCCGAGTTGGCGGGCCGAGACGGCCTCGTCGTGATCCCAGGCGAGGAGGTGAAGACCGCCGGCCAGGGCGAGGTGATCGGGCTCTTTCTCTCCGAGGAGATCCCTGCCGGGCTTTCCTTCGCCGAGACGGTCGCGGCGATCCACGGCCAGGGCGGCCTGGTCTACGTTCCGCATCCGTTCGACCGGATGCACTCGATCCCCGATGCGGCCACCCTGCACCGCCACCTGGCGGAGATCGACGTGCTCGAGGTGTACAACGCGCGGCTGCTGTTCGACGCCTACAACGACGAGGCGCTGCGTTTTGCACGCAAGTACAACCTGACCATGGGTGCAGGCTCGGACGCTCACGTGCTCCAGGGCGTCGGGACGGGCGCGCTCCGGATGCGCACGTTCCGAGACCCCGAGGAGTTTCAGGTCTCGCTGCGGACGGCCCAGGTCCTGCGACGGCCGAAGTCGCTGCTCTACCTCCAGAGCCTCAAGTGGGCGGCCCAGGCCAAGGAAAGGGTTCGCTAGGCGAGAAGGACCCCACCTGCCCTTGAGCCCCGTGTCCACTGACGAGATTTACGACAAGTACCTGCAAAAGGCGCAGGACGAGTTCCGTGAGCTCGGCGACGAGATCGCCCACGCCGCCGGCTCGGATGCCGTCGCCGCACTCGGCTCGGGTCATCCGCTCGGGGATGTCTTCCTGCTCAAGTACGGCGCTCAGCTTTCTGAGATGCAAGAGGGCGTAGCCTTCTTCGGCCGCGCGGGCCAGGCCATCCTCAAGTCGCTCCAGCGGCTTCAGATCGACCCGCTCGCGATCTACGGGACGAACTGCCTCAAGTACACCGGACAGCCGGAAGCCGAGGCACTGCCCTGGCTGACGCGCGAGCTCCACATCGTGCAGCCCAAGTTGATCGTCGTGATGGGCGACGACGCGCTGCGTTTCCTGGACGAGCTCGAGTTTCCGCTGGCCCAGGAACTGGAGGCGAAACTCGGGGAGATCCAGCCGTTCACGCCGACGATCGACGCGCTCGTCGTGCCGGACATCGACGCGTCGCTCGACGAACAGCCCGCCAAGACGGCCTTCTGGAACGCGTTCAAAGCTCTGGGGCCCTGGTGGGCAGACTTGCCGCCTTACTAGGGTGGCGCGGCGCGGCAGCCGCCGGCCTCGCCGTCGCGCTCGCCCTCTACTACCGCTTCCACGAGTCGCTGCCCAATACGTCGACCTGGGGCGACGTGACCGTGCTCTCGCTGCTGCTGATGCCGGCGGTCTTCATGCTCGTCTACCTGGCCCTGCGGCTCCGGCGCGCGCAGCCTCTTCAGCTGCTGCTCGTCGCGGCGGCCTTCGGCGTGCTCGGGCTGGTCGCCGATCAGGCCGGTCTCGGAGCGCTCGCGAGCTTCAGCAAGCTGGCCGCGATGACCGCGGCCGCGTTCTGGTTCCTCAACTACTTCGAGACGGCCTTCTGGGTCGTGCTCGTGGCTCTGATCATCCCCGTGGTGGACGGGTACTCGGTCTGGCGCGGGCCGACGAGCAACATCGTCGAGCACCATGGGGACGTCTTCACGTCGCTGTCCTTCGCCTTTCCGGTGCCCGGCGAGAACGACGCCGCGCGCCTGGGGCTCCCCGATCTCCTGTTCTTCGGTCTATTCCTCGCCGCGAGCGAGCGCTTCCAGTTGCGCGTGCTCCCGACCTGGATCGCGCTCGTGGCCTCTTTCGGGGCGACGATCGCGCTCGCTGTGGCGTTCGACCTTGCTGGTCTCCCGGCGCTCCCGCTCCTCTCGCTCGGTTTCCTGCTGCCGAACGCCGACCTTCTCTGGCGGCGCTGGCGATCCCGCGGTTCGACCTAGGATTTCGTCAGTAGCGCGACCGCCTCGACGTGGGGCGTGTGAGGGAACATGTCCATGGGCCGCACGCGTTCCAGCCGGTAGCCCCAGTCGGCCGCAAAGTCCTTCACGTTCCCGGCGAGCGTCGTCGGGTTGCAGGAGACGTACACGATTCGCTGTGCTTCGAGCCGACCGATGCGGCGCACGGCCTTGTTCGAGAGGCCCGCCCGGGGCGGATCGACGACGACGACGTCCGGCGGTCCCGAGCGATCGCGTAGCTCCTCGACGGTTGCGCCCACCTCTCCGGCGAAGAAGGCGGCGTTCGTGATCCCGTTCAGGTCCGCGTTCTCCAGCGCGCAGGCGACCGATTCTTCGGAGACCTCGATGCCCCAGACGGTGAGCGCCCGGGACGCGAGCGTCAGCCCGATCGTTCCGATCCCGCAGTAGAGGTCGTAGACGGTCTCACCTCCGGTGAGGGCTGCGTACTCGCCGGCTAGCTCATACAGGCGCTCCGCCATCGCCGTGTTCGTCTGTAGGAACGCGTTGGGCCGGACTCGGAAGCGCAGGCCGCAGACCTGCTCTTCGATCGCCTCGTCGCCCCAAAGGAGCGTGGTCGGCAGATTCGTGACCTCGGAAAGCGACTCGTTGACGGCCCAGTGGATCGAGCGCACCTCGGGAAACCGGCGCAGCACCTCGACGAAGTGGTCGCGCTCGAAGCGCTCACCTGCCGCGGTCACGAGCTGCACGAGCGCCTGGCCGGTGTTGCGGCCCTCGCGGAAGACGAGGTGGCGCAGGTAGCCGGTGTGCTCGGCCTGGTCATAGGCCTCCAGCCGCTCTTCGCGGGCCCAGGCGCGCACGGCGTCGCGGATCGCGTTCCCCAGGTCGGTCGTGAGCCAGCACTTTTCGAGCTCGAGCACCTCGTCCCAGCGTCCCGCCCTATGGAAGCCAAGCGCTGGCCCCGCGGGGGTCTGCGTGAACGAGTACTCGAGCTTGTTGCGGTAGAAGAACTCGGACTCAGCCGGGACGATGGGCTCGAGGGGAGGGTCGTCCAGGCGGCCGATGCGGGTGAGCGCGTCCCGCACCTGCTCCTCCTTGGCTTCGACCTGCGCCTCGTAGGCCAGGTCCTGGAATCGGCAACCGCCGCACGCCGGATAGTGCGCGCATGGAGCCTCGACGCGCTTGGGGCTCGGCTCGACGACCTCGACCGCGAGCGCCTCCGCGTGGTTGCGCTTCACGCGCGTCACGCGCGCGCGAACCGTGTCCCCGGGCAGCCCGCGCCGGACGAAGACGACGTACCCGTTCAGCCGCGCCACCCCGTTCCCGCCGTAGGCGAGCGAGTCGACCTTGAGCTCGAGCTCCTGATCTCTCGTCACGGGCGCAGCCATGCGCCCAGCGTATCCGCGCTTGCGCCGGCGACTAACGGAGCGCGGTTACCTAAAGTCGGTCAGCGCAGCGCCGTGACATAGACCTTGCGCTAAGGCGTCGCTTGCGATGCCGCCTAGAGGCCGTCCCGGCTTTGCCGGGGCGGCCGTCTCTGGCACGTCGCTTGCGATGCCGCCTAGAGGCTGTGCCGGCTTTGCCGGTGCGGCCGTCTCTGGCACGTCGCTTGCGATGCCGCTTAGAGGCTGTGCCGGCTTTGCCGGTGCGGCCGTCTAAACAACAGTCGAGAAGCAATCAGCGCAACGCCGTGACATAGACCTTGCGCTCTCGCGGCCCGTCGAACTCGCAGAAGAAGATCCCCTGCCAACGCCCGAGCGCGAGCCGTCCGTCGTCCAACGGCACGAGCACCTGCGTGCTGAGCAGCGAGGCGCGCACGTGCGACGGCGCGTTCGGCCCGTCCGGATCCTCGACGTGCTTCCACTCCCATTCGTCTTCGACCACGCGCTCGAGGGCAGCCTCCAGGTCCTGGGCCACTGCGGGATCGGCCCCTTCGTTGATTGTCACGCCCGCAGTCGTGTGAGGCACGTACACGAGCGCGGCTGTGGCGCCGTTCGCACCGTTGAGCGCGTTTTGAACCTGATCCGTGATGTCGACCAGCTGCGTACGGCGCTCCGTCTTCAAGTCGATCTCGTGCACGCCGTTATCCTACGGCCGATGCTCGAGAGCCCGCCCACACCGAGCGAGATCGACGACTACCGCAGTCGCGCCGACCGCTTCATCGCCGAGCTGGACGAGGAGTACTACGAGCACTTCGCCGGACTGAAAGACACGCTGGAGCTCGAGCCGATCTACGAGCGCCACGAAGAGCTGACGCGCCTCGAATGGGCGCAGGGCCTCGGGCAGGCCACCGATGGGGATCGCGGAGTGCGTGAGCTCTGGCGCTTCGCGTGCGAAGGACACCTGGGCAACCTGACGCGCGAACACGCGGAGAAGGTCGCTCAACTCGAGGCGGAGCTCGAGGCGGAGGTCGACGGCGAGAAGGTCGGCTACCGGATGCTGCGGCCGACGATCGCGAACGAGCCCGACCGTGGCAAGCGCGAGCGGCTCGACGCCGAGCGCTGCCGGCTCACGGACGAGCACCTGAACCCGATTTACCTCGACGCGGTCCAGATCGCCCAGCGAACCGTGCCCCAGTTCGGAGCTCCGAATTACGCGGAGCTCTATCGCAAGTTCGGTTTCCGCCTCGACAACCTCGCCGAGCAGTGCCGGTCGTTGCTGGCGGCCACCGAGCGGATGTACGAGGACTCGGCCGACAAGCTCTTCCGCGACCGCATCGGGATTGGTCTGGACGAAGCCCAGCGGTGGGACACTCCGCGCGTCTTCCGTGCTGCCAGCTGGGACGAGTACTTCCCCGCGGACAAGATGCTCCCGGCGCTCGAGGCGACGCTCGGCGACCTCGGGATCGACCTGGGCAAGCAGGAGAACGTCCACCTCGACATCGAGCAGCGCCCTTCGAAGTCGCCACGTGCGTTCTGCGCGCCGATCGAGGTTCCGGACCGCGTGATGCTCGTGATCCAGCCGATCGGCGGCGCGGACGACTGGCGCGCGCTTTTCCACGAAGCTGGTCACACGGAGCACTTCGCCCACACGTCGCCCGATCTGCGCATGGAGGAGCGGCGACTCGGCGACAACGCGGTGACCGAGGGCTGGGCGATGCTGATCCAGCACCTGACGGACGAGCCCGCCTGGCTGACCCGGCGGCTCGACGTGCCACGGCCGGACGAGTTCTCGCGCGAGGGCGCGACGGGCCTTCTCTACTTCGTCCGCCGCTACTGCGCCAAGCTGCTCTACGAGCTCGAGTTCCACACGGCGCAGAACGTCGAGGAGCTGCGCCCGCGCTATGTCGAGACCCTGGGCGACGCCCTCAAGATCGAGCCCAGCCCGACGGACTATCTAGCCGACATCGATTCGGGCTTCTATGTGACCGAATACCTACGCTCCTGGGCGTTCGAAGCGCAGCTGAGGGCCCACCTGCGGGAGCGGTTCGGCAACACGTGGTTCGCAAAGCGCGAGGCCGGCTCGCTCCTACGCGAGCTGTGGTCGGAGGGGCAGCGGTACAACGCTGACGAGCTGCTGAAGGACGTCACCGGCGCCGAGCTCGAGATGGCGGCGGTAGCCGACCGCGTCGGTGAAGACCTGGGCTAGCGGGCGCGATCAGTGCTGGCGCGGAACGCCTTTGATCAGGCGCTTCGTGTGCGATCCGTCGGCGTTCATGACGTAGATCGACCCCAGCCGCTCGTAGACGATCCGGCGGCCGTTCGGCGACCAGCGCGGGTGAGATCCATAACGCATTCGTGAAACGCGCTTCGTCCGGAGATCGAGAACCATGATCACCACACCGACCTCGCCAAACAGAATCTTCCTCCCATGCGGGCCCCAATCCAGATCGCGCGGATAGTGCCCGCGGGCGAGACGTCGAACATGACCGCCGCCGGCGCGGACGAGCCCCACGAACCCGAGACTCGCATCGGGTGTCAGATCGGGATTAGCGGCGAGCGCGAGCAATCGACCGTTCGGCGACCACGTTGCGCTGGTGTACGAACGTTTCACCGGCGGACCCGCGACCAGCCTCCGTCCACCGCCGTCTGCCCTCATCACGTAGATGCCCGAGGGCGTGAACTCGTCGACGCGGCGAAGACGATCTTCCGTCCGTCTGGAGACCACTCCGGGCAGCAGCCGCCGCAGCACGGAAGCTGGTGTAACTGGGTCCCGTCGGGACGTATGAGAAAGATGTTGGGCGCGCCGGGCGAGTTGTCGTCAGTGAAGGCGATCCAGTCCCTTCGCGGCGACCAAGCCGGAAAGTGCACACCACCCGGTCTCTGAACCACTTCCCGTACGTTCCGTCCGTCGGCGTCCATCAAGAGCAAGCGCCCGAACGGTTGTTGCCCCGGCTCGTCGGTGTTGCCGACGAAGACGATCTGCTTGCCGTCGGGCAACCACGACGCGTCCTGATACGCGGTGCCCGAGGCCGCCGGAGGCGTAGCTGTCTGGCTGGTGCCAACTGCCGCCCGAAGAGCCGCGACCGTCACCGCCACTGCGGTGCCGAGCTTGCGGGCCGAAATGCGGTACGGCGTGTCGCAGGGGCGGTCGTAACACGCGTCCGGCCGCCACTCGAGCCACGTCGCCGGAATCCCTGCTTGGGTCAGCTCGACGTGGTCCGACCCTGCCCCAAGCATGTACGTCGCACGGAGGCCGAGCCGCCGCGATGCCGCGAGCATGAGGCGGGACGAGCGGTTCGGCGAGCCCTCGTAGCCCCGAACGTTCAGCTCCGGGCCATGCCCAACCATGTCGAGCGAGATCGCGGCCTGCACCCCGCGGCGCTGGGCGCTGGAGAGCCCGTTCGCCAGCTTGAGCGACCCGAGATGAACCGGCGAGCCCGTCTGGAAGCGCTCCTCGGCTCCTACCGCGGCGAACAACAAACCCGGCGTCCCGCGCAGCTGCCGCGCCACCTCGAGCATCGCCCCGACACCGGAGGCGTTGTCGTCCGCCGCGACAGTGTCCGGGCCCCCATCGAGGTGGGCGACCACGATCGCCCTGATGCGGCCCGGTGTGCGCGCCACCACGTTCTGTGAAACGAGGCGGTGCGGAATCGGGAACTGCTGCACGCTGACGCGGTAGCCGAGCGACCGGAAGCGTGCGGAGACTAGGCGGCCTGCACGCCGTTCCCCCCGCGAGCCCGCCGGGCGGAACCCGAGCGCGCAGATCGCATTGACAAGCTGCTGCGCCCGAACGCCCGCCGAAGGCACCGCCGTGCCGGCCGAAGGCACGAGAGCGAGAGCTGCAAACGCTGCCGCGACCGCGTAACGCACGCCATGAGGGTACGTCTCCGCCGTCCTGTGTACCTGCATATGCTTTATTCATGAACCGGACGCGGGTCTTGATCGCGGGGGCGGCCGGCCGCGACTTCCACAACTTCAACGTCGTCTATCGAGGCCGCGAAGAGTTCGAGGTGGTCGCCTTCACGGCGACGCAGATCCCGAACATCGACGGGCGCGTCTACCCACCCCAGCTCGCCGGCACCCTCTACCCCGACGGCATTCCGATCGCGCCCGAGGACGAGCTCGAGTCGCTCGTGGCCGAACACGACGTCGACGAGGTCGTCTTCGCCTACTCGGATGTCACGCACGAGCACGTGATGCACATCGGCTCGCGCGTCCTCGCTGCAGGCGCGGCCTTCAAGCTGCTCTCCCCCCGGGAGACGATGCTGACGTCGTCCAAGCCGGTCGTCGCCGTCTGCGCCGTTCGGACCGGCGCCGGCAAGAGCCAGACGACCCGCTACGTCGCCGGGCTCCTGCGCCAAGCGGGCAAGAGCGTCGCCGTGCTGCGGCACCCGATGCCGTACGGCGATCTCACCAAGCAGGCCGTCCAGCGCTTCGAGCGCTACGAGGATCTCGACGCCGCCGACGCCACGATCGAGGAGCGCGAGGAGTACGAGCCGCACCTCGCCGAAGGCACCCTCGTCTTCGCCGGCGTCGACTACGCGGCGATCCTCGACCGAGCGGAGCAGGAGGCCGACGTGATCCTCTGGGACGGCGGGAACAACGACACGCCGTTCATCAAGCCGAACCTGCACCTAGTCGTCGTCGACCCCCACCGGCCGGGCCACGAGCTCCGCTACCACCCTGGCGAGACAAATCTCCGCATGGCCGACGTCTGCATCGTCAACAAGGTCGACAGTGCCTCTCAGGAGGGCGTCGACCAGGTGGTCGACTCGATCAGGACGCACAACCCCGGCGCGAAGATCGTGCTCGCCGCGTCGCCGTTCGAGATCGAGGGCGACGCCTCACAGATCGAGGGCAAGCGCGTCCTCGCCGTCGAGGACGGCCCCACGCTGACGCACGGCGAGATGACTTACGGAGCGGCCGTGCTCGCGGCCAAGCAGAACGGCGCCGCCGCTCTCGTCGACCCGCGCCCGTTCGCGGTCGGATCGATCGCGGAGACGTTCGAGACCTATCCGAACATCGGCGAGCTCCTGCCGGCGATGGGGTACGGCCGCAAACAGATGGAGGAGCTACGGGAGACGATCGCGCGGTCGGACGCCGACGTCGTCCTGATCGGAACGCCGATCGACCTCCGCCGGCTGATCGAGCTCGACAAGCCTGCACTGAGGGTCCGGTACCGGCTCCAGGAGCTCGGCGAGCCCACGCTCTCCGACCTGCTCGTCGAGCACGGCATCACCGAGTCCGCGGCCGCAGCCGTGTGACCACGGTCGTCGCGCTCGGCGGCAACGCGCTGATTCGCCCTGGGCAGCGCGGAACCGCCGCAGAGCAGCGGGCGAACCTGCGCGAGACCTCCGAGGCCTTGCGGCCGATGCTCGGCGACGGCGACATCGTGGTCACGCACGGGAACGGGCCCCAGGTCGGCAACGAGCTCCTGCGGCACGAGCGCGCCGCCGACGAGGCTCCGCCGCTGCCGCTCTGGCTCGCCGTCGCACAGACTCAGGCCGAGATCGGCGCGTTGATCGAGGCCGAGCTGGCGCCGGTCGCCGGCCGGCCGGTGGCCTGCCTGCTGACCCACGTCGTCGTGGACGAGGACGACCCCGCATTTCAGAAGCCGACCAAGCCGATCGGGCCGTTTTACGACGAAGAGCGCGCCAAGACGCTCGAGCGCGACCGAGGCTGGGCAGTCGTGCACGATGCGGGTCGCGGCTGGCGCCGAGTCGTACCGTCCCCGGCGCCACTCGAGGTGGTGGAGCTGGACGCGGTGCGGGCATTGCTCGCGTCGGGAACGCTTGTCGTGGCCTGCGGCGGCGGCGGCATCCCGGTGGTCCGGCGCGACGGGAGGCTGATCGGGGCTGATGCGGTGATCGACAAAGACCGCGCCTCGGCGCTGCTGGCGGGGGCACTCGGAGCGGAGCGGCTGCTGATCCTCACCGACGTGCCCGCCGTCTATCGGTCGTTCGGTGACGCCGAGCAGCAAGAGCTGCGGGAAATCAGCTCGGCGGAGGCGGCCCGGCTGGCGCCCGAGCTCGCCGCCGGCTCGATCGGCCCGAAGGTGGAGGCCGCCGCTACGTTCGCCCGGGAAACCGGCCACGAGGCGCTGATCACGTCGGCCGACGCACTGACGGAGGCACTCGAGGGCCGGGCCGGAACGCTCGTCGTGCCGTAGACCCTTAGCATGCCGGGACGATGATCGACGTCTCGGAAAGCCTCAAGGGACGCCATTTCACACGCGTCGCGGACTGGTCGGCCGAGGAGCTCGCCTCGGTCCTCGACCTCGCCGACCACCTGAAGGAGCGTCAACACCAGCACGAGGAGCACCACCTCCTCCCCGGCCGCACGCTCGGAATGATCTTCGAGAAGCCGTCGACCCGAACGCGGGTGTCGTTCGAGGTCGGCATCGCCCAGCTCGGCGGCACGGGCCTCTACCTCTCGGCCGGCGACCTCCAGCTCGGCCGGGGCGAGACGCTCAGGGACACCGCCACGGTCCTCTCGCGCTACCTGGACGCGCTGATGATCCGCACCTATGCGCAGGACGACGTCGAGGAACTGGCGCGCCATGCCGCGATCCCCGTGATCAACGGGCTCACCGACGCGTCGCATCCCTGCCAGGCACTGGCCGACGTGATGACGATCCGTGAGCGCTTCGGCCGCCTCGACGGCCTCCGACTCGTGTATCTCGGCGACGGCAACAACGTGTGCGCTTCGCTGATGGTCGCCGCCGCGAAGTTCGGGATGCACTTCGTCGCCTCGACTCCGCCCGGCTACGAGCCTTCGGACGAGGTCGTCGAGATCGCTCGAGCAGCGGCCGCGGAGAGCGACGGCAGCGTCGAGCTCATTTCGGACCCGAAGGAGGCGGTCCGGGAAGCCGACGTCCTCTACACCGACGTCTGGACCAGCATGGGGCAGGAAGAGGAGCGCAAGCGCCGCCTCCGCGATCTGGTCGGCTACGGCATCGACGCAGAGCTCGTCCGCCTCGCAGGGGCAGAGGCCGTCGTCCTGCACTGCCTGCCGGCGCACTACGGCGAGGAGATCACCGAAGGCGTCGTCTACGGCCCGCAATCGGCCGTCTGGGACCAGGCTGAGAACCGCCTCCATGCCCAGAAGGCGCTGTTGGCCCTAGTCGTCCGCTAGCGCGTGTTTCCGCTCAAGGACAACGTCCCGACGCGGACGTTCCCGATCATCACGGTGAGCCTGATCGTCGTCAACGTGCTCGTCTGGATCTGGGAGATCAACGGCGGGATCGATCGAGAGGTGATCAAGTACGGCTACTACCCGTGCGAGGTCGGTGGAGGCTGCATCGGCCCGGCGACGCACCACCAGCCCCTCGTGGTCACGCTGTTCACGTCGATGTTCATGCACGGGGGGTGGCTCCACATCATCGGCAACATGCTGTTCCTCTGGATCTTCGGCAACAACGTCGAGGACGCTATGGGCCGCGTCAGGTTCCTCACCTGGTATGTGCTGTGTGGAATCGCTGCGACGGGAACACAGACGTTCGTGACGATCGCGTTTGCATCTCCGCAAGACGCGAGCATCCCGAACATCGGTGCAAGCGGAGCGATCGCGGGAGTGCTCGGCGCTTACTTATTGCTGCTCCCCAGGGCTCAGGTCCTGACCGCGTTCTTCCTCGGCTTCTTCTTCTTTCTCCGGGAGATTCCGGCGATTTTCTTCCTCGGCTTCTGGTTCCTGTTCCAGGCTTGGGAAGGCGGATTCTCATTGCTGATCCCGCAAGCGGGCGGCGGCGTGGCGTTCTTCGCCCATATCGGCGGCTTCGTGTTCGGCGCCGCGACGGTTTACCTTTTTACGCGCGGGCGGCGGCCGTTATCACCGACGTGGTGACCTTCGAGGAGCACGTCCGGCAAGCGCTCGACTCGGTGCCCCGCGACGTCGCACGAAAGCTCGAGAACGTGGCGGTCGTGGTCGAGGACGAGAACGTCGACGAGCCCGAGATCTATGGCCTCTTCGAGGAAGCGGAGTGGATGCCGAAGAAGGTCACCGTCTACCGCCTTCCGCTCGAAGCGGAGTTCGGCGACGATCCCGACCGCCTTGAGCGCGAGATCAGGATCACTGTGCTCCACGAGCTCGCGCACTACTTCGGGATCGACGAAGAGCGCCTGCGCGAGCTCGGATACGGCTGATCCGGCTGGGAATGTCCGGGCTTTTTGTTGCGTTTCAAATGGCATGAACAAGCTCGACGAAATCAGGGCCGAGATCGACCGTGTCAGCGACCGCCGAACGGAGCTCTGGCACGTTCTCTCCGCGGGGCACAACCCCGAGATCGCGGCCGACGTTAAAGAGCTCGACCAGCGCCTGGAACGGCTCTGGGACGAGCATCGCGCCGTAAAAGCGCACCTGCGGTTCGGAGACCGCGAGGACATCATCAAGCGGGCGCGCCACGAAGAGCGGCTCGCGCGCGCAGCCTAGGTTCCTCTCCCCCGGAAGCCGGCGTTTTGCCGGCTTCCTTGTTTCGTTGTAGTTTCCGCCCGTTTCAGCCGATATCTAGGCTGTGGATGCGGCCCACGAATCTTCCCACCATCCGCTCGGCGAGATACTCGTCGCCGCCGGCCTGCTCACAGAGCCCCAGCTAGCGCTGGCGCTGGAGGAGCAGAAGAGCTCCGGCAAGAAGATCGGCGAGATCGTGGTCGAGCGCGGCTTCGTCTCGCGAGGGGCGATCGCGAACGCGCTGGCGGAGCAGCACGGATCCCTGCTGAAGACGGAGTACGGTTTCGGGACCGGGCTGGGAAACCGGCTGCGCGTGCATGCCGAAGAGCAGCTCGGGACGCAGCCGCTTCGCACCGCGAACCCCGTCGAAGAGCCGGCCCCACCCCCGCTCCGCACGTCTGAGCCGATCGAGCCCGCCGAGCCCGCCGAACCGGAGCCGCTACCAGCACTCCGCACCGCCGGGCCTGCACAGCAGGCGCCGGCGCAGCCCGACGAGCCGGCACCAGCGCAACCTCTCGAGCCTGCGCCAGCGCCGCCCGACGAGCGCGACGAAATGATCTCGCAGCTTCGAGCCGAGTTGAAGGAGCAGCAGCCGGTCGAGCCGGCGCCAACGCCGCCCGTCGAGTCTGCGCCACCGCCGCCGGACGAGCGCGACGAAATGATCTCGCAGCTTCAAGCCGAGCTGAAGGAGCAGCAGCCGGTCGAGGCTGCGCCACCGCCGCCTGTCGAGGCTGCGCCACCGCCGCCCGTCGAGGTGGCGCCTCCACCCGTCGAGCCTGCGCCTCCGCCACCCGTCGAGGTGGCGCCTCCACCCTTGGAGCCTGCGCCTCCGCCACCCGTCGAGCCTGCACCACCGCCACCGGACGAGCGCGACGAAGTGATCTCGCAGCTTCGAGCCGAGCTGACGGAGCAGACCGACAGGCTGGCAGCGCTCGAGAACGCAGCTGAGGAAGTCCGCGGTCGTGCGGAGGAGGAGCTTCGGGAGACGCTGAAAGGCCGCGAAGCCCTGATCGAACAGCTACAGGGCGCGCTGCGGCAGCACGAAGGCCGGATCGCCGAAATCCGCCAGGAATCGGAACAGGCGAAAAACGACGCCGAGCAACTTCGCGGCGAGATCGGGCAACAGACAGCCGCCTCCAGCCCCGACGTGGAGCTCGAGCAGCGCGTCGAGAAGCTGGCCGGCGAGGTTGAAGCGGCGAAGGAAGCTGCAGCCGAGCTCGAGCGGCAGGCTGCGCAACGTGAGGAGGAGCTGAGGACGGAGCTCTCGAAGCGGGAGGCCGTCATCGCCCAACTGCGCGCCAAGATCCATGCGCAGGAGCTCGAGCTAGAGCAGTTGCAGGGCTCGACGACCCCGGCCCCCGCAGAGGAGCCGAGTGCGGAAGAGTCGGTTCGCATCTGGGCGGAAGAGCAGGCGGTGGAGCAGCCCCAGGAACAAGCGCTGGTGCCCGCGACCACGTCCAGCCACCTCTTGCGGGTTCCCACGGAAAATGGCTTCTTGCTCGTCGAGCGTGCGGGCCCCGCGCCGCAGGTCGGCAGCGAGGTCGTGGTGCCCGACCAACCCGACACGCGCTTCGTGGTCTCAAAGCTGGCGCGCGGCCCGCTGCACGGCCGTTACTGGGTGTACCTGGAGCGCGCCGAGGAAGCCCGGCGCCCGCCGGGCGACGCAAGCTAAGACTAGAGAACCGCGTCAGTCTGGGCGGGCCTATTCCCTTTTGTGCCAGGGGGAACCCAGGTTTCCGGGCTCTCGCCGGGCAAAGCCCGGTTCCGCCCTCAGCCGCGTCTAAACTGAATAGGCTCGGGGCGTTAGCTCAGCTGGGAGAGCGCCGGCTTTGCAAGCCGGAGGTCACCGGTTCGATCCCGGTACGCTCCATCGCCTACTCATGCGGAAAGGGCGCCTCTTCGCGCTCCCGCGTCTCCGCAGGATCTGAACAACCCGGGGTCAGGTCTTGCATTGCAACACCTCGTATCGACCGCAGCCCGCGGTCTGCTCGAGCTCCGACACGAACACGGGCGGAACGCTCCACCGTGACGATGGCGCAACATCGTCGCTTGTGACGCGTTTGGGACAGCGCCCTGATTCTGTCAATGCATGACCTGACCCCGATGTCCGGGATCACCGAACATCTCGGCCGGGGTACGCTCCAGTCGACCAGACGGCCGAGGGGAGGACGATGACCGGCAAGGCTGATTTCACCGACGAGGAATGGCAGGTCGTGACACAAGGGCCGCCGACTGCGGGGATGATCGTGCTTACCGCACAGCGAGGAGGAACCTTTCGAGAGTCACTCGCTCTCGCGAAGGCTTACACCGAGGCGCGGAAGCAACATGGTGAAAGCGAGTTGCTCGACGAGATCGTCTCGGACAAGCCCAAGGTCGAGCGGTTCAGCTCGCCCGACGAGCTGAGAGATCGCGGTGTCGAGCAGTTACGAGAAGTGGTCAAACTGCTCGAGCGGAAGGCGGCACCTGAAGAGGTCGAGGAGTACAAGCGCTTTGTTCTCACCTTGGCGGAAAAGGTCGCGAGCGCTCATCGCGAAGACGGTCAGGACGTTAGCCCCGCAGAGCAGGCCGCGATCGAGCAGATCGCGGCGGCCCTGGGTCCTTCCACAGCGTAGGGTCCCAAGTTGCTACGTCGGCTTGCCGTGCTGATGCTCGCGCCCGCCCTCCTGCTTGCGAGCGCGGCCGGGAGTACGGGTTCCTCGCGCGGCCCATCGGTGAGTATTCCCGCATCGACGCACTCGAGCTACGAGTCACGACGGCATCCGTGGCTAGCTGTGCCTGCCGCGATGGAACACGACGACTGAAAGACCGGGCTAGCGCCTCCCCACGGCCCTGAACGTCACCGACCACTGGACGTGGACCTTCGAGTCGTAGGTCTCGCGCCCCTGTGTCGTGTGGAACGGGTAGTCGCTCGTCCGGCCAATCCTCACCCTGCAACGACGCGGCTTCCGCATGCCGCACCGGTAGAGCTTCTTGACGTACATCTTGCCGAAGTGCTGCCCCATGCTTGTTCCGTCGGCCGAGTCGTAAAAGATCCCGTCGTCGCAGTTGAAGATCGTCCCCGGATCGCGCAGCGGCTCCGCCTGCCAATTGAAGTAGACCCGGTTGTGATTGAACTGAAAGTCGCCCATCGGCTCTTCTTTCCTAGTGGATGCCCGCCGCGAGCGCCTCGCACATGATCACACACCTCGTACCTGCGATAGTCACGCCATAAGCGCTCCGCGGGTTCTGATCCTGGGTGGCGGGTTCACGGCCGTCCACTCCTGGCGCAAGATGCGCCGAGCGGCCAAGCGCGGCCTGCTCGACGTGACCGTCGTCTCGAGCGATAACTACTTGGCGATTCACGGTCTGATCGGCGAGATGGTCACCGGCCGACTGGGACCAGCCTCGATCTTCAACCCACTGCGCAGAATCTTCCGCGGAGCGACCGTGCACATCGCCGACGTAGAGTCGATCGACCTCGACAACCGCTCCGTGGTGACGAGCAAGCCGCTCGCAGGCGCGTCGCACGAGCTCGGCTACGACCAGCTCGTGCTCGCCCTGGGCTGCGGAGAGAACCTGGAGGCGTACCCGGGTCTCGCCGAGCACGCCTTCAGGTTGAAGCGCGGCGAGGACTGCCTCCGGCTCCGTAGCCACATCGTCGAGATGTTCGAGCTCGCCGCCGTCGAGACTGACGCGGACGAGCGCCGTCGCTTGTTGACGTTCTTCGTCGCCGGCGGCGGGTACTCGGGTGCAGAGCTCGCCGGAGAACTAGGCGACTATTGCCGCCTGCTCACGAGGAAGGACTACCCGTCGATCCGGCGTGAGGAATGCCGCGTCGTCCTCGTGCACTCGGGGCCGACGATCCTGCCGGAGCTCTACGGAGCATCGAACCTCGAGCGGCCGGTTCGCTCCTATCCGCGCCTCGTGGAGTTCGCGATGCGACACGCGAAGGAGCTCGGGGTCGAGTTCATCCTGAATACGCGCGTGGCAGCCGCGACCGCGGACGAGGTCGCTCTGTCCGACGGCCGGAGCTTCGCGACCCGCACGATCGTCAGCACGGTCGGATCCCGCCCCCACTCGCTGGTCACAAACCTCCCCGTGAAACACGACGAGCGGGGCCGAATCCTGGTCGACAAGTTCCTCCAAGTGAACGGCCGCGAGGATGTCTGGGCCGGAGGCGACTGCGCATCGGTGCCACACCCACATGGCGGGACCTGCCCGCCCGTCGCGCTGTATGCCTGCATGCACGGGCGCAGGCTTGGCGACAACGTCGCCCGTCGTGCAAGCAGCCGACCGCCGAAGCCTTACCGCACCGACGTCAAGCTGCAAGGCGTCTCGATCGGACGCCGAACCTCGGTCGGAGAGATGGGCGGCCTAGGCATGCGCGGCACCATCCCCTGGCTCGGCTGGCGCACCGCCATCATGACGATCGTCCCAACCTGGGACCGCCGCCTCCGCATGCTGGCCGACTGGACGTTGTGGCCGATGGTCGGCCGCGACATCGCTCAGGTCACGTCGCCCTACGCGGACGACTACTACGTCGAGCACAACGTGTTCCAGCCGGGCGACGTCCTGCTCGAAAGGCGGCGTTCCTCACTGGTCCACGTGATCGTCTCCGGTACGGCCGAGGTCGTGGGCAGAGACAGCGGGGCGACGACGACGCTCGGACCGGGCGACTACTTCAGCGACCCCTGGCTCGAGCGCGAAGCGGGTGACACCGTCTGCGCCGTCTCGGCGGTCGAGACTGTGTCGATGCGCAACGATCAGGCGGGGCGACTCCAGCGAATCCTGCGCTCCGCGAAGGCGCTGGACTGAATCCGTCTGCGTTGCGCGCGCTGGGAGAGCAGGAACGCAAGCGCGGCGGCCGCCGGCAAGACGAGGAGCAGGACGATGAGCATCAAGTGGCGGGACCGAGCCGGGGCGAGTTTCGCCTGCGGCGGTTTCGCCGCCACGGCGTAGCGTGGGAAAGTGATCGTCGCTACCGCTACTCGCTGAAGGAGTCCGCTCGTGATTCGCCGAGCGCTTCGCGGTCAGCGGGCCGATCGCGAAGTTCGACGGAGCCGCGCCGCCGGGCCCGATCGAGACATACATCCGGACGCCGACGCGGTTCACGAGCGTTACCCCGCCTGCGGAGGGTCCCGGTCCGGATACCTCGGCCCAAACTACGGCGTAACGCTCACCGGCTACCGCATCCTTCGGCACGTTGATCGTCAGCGTCTCGAATGCCTTGGCGCCCGGCGGCAGACGGAGTACTTCTTGACTGACCGAAGTCCAACTCGAGAGCTCGTTTCGCCCGTGGCCAGGGCCGAACGCGAACCTGCCCCGAAGAAGCCCGGCCGCGCCCGGGTAGACGGCCACATCGGCGGTGGAGTGGGTGGTGTTGACGATCTCGACACGGCGGCGGATGCTCGCCCCTGGTGCCAGCCGGTCAACGATGTACGAGCGGGCGCGAGGCTCGCGCGAATCCGCCGGCACGTCGACGAGCCGGATCCCGATGCTGCCCGAGCGCGCCGCGCGCCGGTCCGGCACTTCGGCGAGCGCGCCGCCGGCCGGGAGCGCCAGAGTGAGCAGGCGGCTGTGCATTCGGCCGCGGTCCGGTTAGGCGACCGAGTGCGTGATCGTGGCCTGGTAGACACACGCTGCCTAAAGGCAAGCCTACCAGGCACCGCCACCGCCGCCACCGCCGCCGCCCCCGCCTCCGCCCGAGAAACCGCCTCCAGACCCGGACGAGCTGGGCTGGGCGAGCGCCGAGCCGAATCCGGACGAGAGGTCACCGACGGCGAGAGCCGTGGCGCCCGAGCCGAGGTCGCCCGTCGGCGTGATCCAGAAGATCGAGCTCTGGTTGTGCAGCGCTTCCGGCATGTGCAGGTGCGCGCCCTGGAGCACTCGCTCGGCGATCCCGAACGCGATGCCGTAGACCAGGAACCGCTCCCACAGCTCCAGTGTGGCCGGTGGCGCTTCCTGGAGGCGCGGGAAGTCGGTCAGGTAGCGGCGGAAGGCCTCCCAGCGCTCGGCTTCGGTCTGGCCGGCTTTCGTCCGGCGGCGCCAGAGCCGCACGCGTGTGAAGGCGACGAGCAGCATCGCTGCGTTCGCAGCGGCGCAGCCACCCAGCGCGATCAGCACGATGTCGCTCCACCGCGGCGCCTGGGTGCGAAAGCCGTGGATTCCGGTCCAGAGCAGAAGCACGGCCGCGACCGCGAACAACACGAGCGCAACCGCCATGATCCGGGCGCCCTCGCCCAGGTACCACTTGCGGGCATCGATCGACTTCACGACCTTCTGCTTGAAGCTCGTGAAGCGCTTGGAGTTCTCGGTCCGGTCACTCTCGATCTGCTTGCGGAAGTCGGTCAAGCGCGCACCTTCGGTCCCGACCACGGAGTCGACCACCGTCGCAACAGGCTGCTCGAAATCGGTCAGCTCCTCACTCTTGTCCCCGGGGGTGACCAGAAGGTCTGAGACGTTCTCGTGGCGGATACCGCCCCAGACCGCACGCTCGGTCGTCACCGGTGTGGCCTTGTACCGGCCGCGGCGGATCAGGTCGAAGAGCGTCGCGGTGAACTCGTTCGACCCCGGAGCCTTGTCCTGGCGGAGCAGGGGCGGCACGAGCGCGGGCTCGGTTTCGGTCGGAGGCGACTGCTCGTATTCACGGTCGTACCCCGTCTTTCGCTCGCGGCCGTAAAGCAGCCCGACGGCGAGGATGATCACCGCCCCGGGGCCGAATCCCAATCCCACCAGGGAGAGCATCGTGCGTCCCAGGTGACGCTTGGCGTCGTCGATTCGCTTCCGGTCGTGCGCGTAGGATCGTTGGGAGCCGCGCTCCTCGGCGACGATCCTCTGCAGCGCCCGTCCGGAGCGTACTTGTGCGCCCGCCGTCGAGCTGAGCAGGCTGCGCGGGAAGAAAACGCGTTGTTCGACGAACTGATGCGACGGGATCCGGACCGCGCGCAGGAAGGCGTAGCTGGGAAAGCGGGTGACGACGCCGTTGACCCAAGCCGGGCTTCCCCAGACGCGATACGACGGCGTGAGCTGAGTCGTGCGCGGCAACTGCATCGACGCGGTGAGGCTCCCTAGCGCCGCCGGCCATTGGTCGCCCCACACCCGCAGATTTACGTCGACGACGTCGTCGTAGGCGACCGCGAGCCCGCGGAACCGGTACGAGATCGTGAACGTCCGTGGCTCGTCAGCCGCGCGGTAGTGCCAGACGATCCGGAGACGCTTCGAGGTGGACTCGACTCCGTATTCGCCGGGGAGATCGAAACTGCCTAGCTGGGTGTTACCGCCGGGCCGGTACCGCGTCTTGCCCTCGCTGACTCCGACTTGGTCGATCGACTCGCCCTTGCGGAGCGGGATGTCGCGGTACGCACCTTCGAACGACCCCGCGAAGACGAACGTGATCAGCTCGCGGACGCGCAGCGAGCCGTCGGGCTGGATCCGGACGTCGAGAGCGGCAGCCGGGAGCGAGTACGACTTGGCGGACGCGGCGGGGGACCATGCGAGGGTCGCCGCGAGCGCGACCAGCAGTAGCGCGATGCGGAACCGGGTCAGGTCGAGAACTGGACGGCCGGCGCTTCCCGCGTGGCGCCTTCCGTTTCGAAGTACTCGCGCGGGTGGAAGCTGAAGATGCCGGCGATGATGTTCGTCGGCACCGTCTCGAGCGCATTGTCGTAGGTCAAGACGGTGTCGTTGTACACCTGGCGCGAGACGGCGAGGTTCTGCTCGACGTCGCTGAGCTGGCCCTGGAGCTGCTGGAAGTTCTCGGTCGCGCGCAGCTGCGGGTATGCCTCCGCGACGGCGAAGAGCCGCCCGATCGCCGCGGTCAGGACGTTCTCGGCCTCGGCTTGTTTCTCGACCCCCTGCGCCTGCTGTGCCGCCGTGCGCGCCCGCGTGACCTCGTCGAATGTCTGGCGCTCATGGGAGGCGTAGCCCTTCACGGCCTCGACCAGGTTCGGGATCAGGTCGTGGCGGCGGCGAAGCTGAACGTCGATCTGCGCCCACGAGTTCTCAGCACGGTTGCGCAGCCGCACGAGGCGGTTGTACATCGCGACGATCACGAGCACGAGCAGAACGATGATCGCCGCGAGTACGACGATGATCCAGATCATGGCCGTAGCCTAATCCAGCTGGGTCGGCTAGGCGGCTCGCGCTGCAGTCCTGGCCGGCGGGCGCAGGGCTCGCCAGCCGGTCAGGCCCGCAACCGCACCGAGCGACGTCAGGTAGAGCGCGATCGCCCACGGCGTGCCCGAGTCCGTTCCGGAGGTGATCCCGTGGACGAGAGCGAGGATCCAGACGGCGAAGTTCAGGTAGTGGGCGCGCCGCCAGAAGCGGTACGAGAGGCGCGCTTTGTAGTGGTTCGTGAGGGCGAGAGCCGCCAGGAGCTCCGCGGCGACCACCCCGGCAGCGGTCGCGAACGGCCGGTACGGCGCGGTTCCCGGCACGAGTAGGTCCGAGAGCGAGATCGGAACGAAGCCGTCGAGGAGCAGCGCCCCGCCGTGGATGACGACGAACGTTCCGGTCAGCAGGCCCGCGAAACGGTGGACGTCCTCGACCGCGAAGCGAGGCCAGTAGCGAAGCTTCGCGTGGCCCGACAGCGTGAGGCCCAGGCACGTGGTCGCGGTCAGCAGCGCAAAGGCGAGCAACCCGCCGGCCCGCGCGACATACCAGGTGACGGCGGTCGAAGCGATCACGCCGCCGCCTTCGGACGCTCCTCCATCGCCTCACGCCAGGGAGCGTTCGCGATCGTTTCGGCACTGGAGACGAAGCGGCCGGGCAGCTTCTGCTCGTCGAGCCAGGCTGGGCCGTCGTCGGAAAGCAGGAGCGCGGCCTTGGCGGCGATATCGGCGTTGAGGCAGCTCTCCGCGGCCACCGTGACGTGCGTCCAACGGGAGACCGCGGGCCGACCCGTGCGCGGGTCGATCAGGTGATGCTGGACCGCACCGCCTCGACGCCAGCGGCGCTCTGCGGTGCCGCTCGTCGCGATGCCGCCGTCAAGGAGGCGCAACGAGCCGCCGGCGGGGAGCCCGACGACGGTAGCGCCTCGCGTGGCGACGTCGCCGCCCGCGGAGACGAAGCCTTCCCCGGCCACGAGCGCCGCCGCCGCGTCGACCGCGAGCGCCTTGACGAACGCCGTTCAGATCGAGCTTCGTCCCGGCCGGCCGCCACAGCAGCCTCCCGTCCAGCCGAAGCGAGCGCCATTGCCCGGGCGCCGTCGGATCGACCGGCCGCTCGTCCTCGACGAGGCGCGCGAAGTCGCGGTCGTAGCCCGCGGCCTCGATCGCGATGCCGAGCGTCGGGTCGACGAGCCCGCCGGTCGATCCGGCGGCGTCGAGCGCACTCGCCGTGGCGTAGGCGAAGAGCGGCGAGGCCACGATCGCTTCCGCCTTGGTCCGAACAGGCGCCGGACCGCGGCAGCCTGCAGCTCCGACGCTCCGCCGACGAGGACGTCGACTCCCATCGAGCGAAACGCGGAGCTAGGACGCATTGGTCTGAACCTCCGGCGCACTCCCGGACGACGGCGCGATCGGCGCCGGTCCCGAAGTTGTCGGAGCCGAGCTCGAGCTGTTCTGGTTTGAGGCACCGCTGGACGTGGACGCGCGCGCGGCGTGCCCGGGGTGACTCTCGCGGGCGAGGGCGGCCGCCAGGAAGAACGCCGCCGCGGAGACGATCGCCAGGGCGCGCTTGGCCGTGTGGCTGCGCCTGCGCGCCCTGTCGATCCTCGATTCCTCGACCCAAGCCGCCATCTCGCTACAACGCCGTTCCCGCGGACGACGGTCCTACCGACGAAGGATCCGCGCCAAAGGGGGCGCGGAAACCGGAGCCCGGGCCGTGCTCGCCACGCTCGTGCCGCTTGAACTTCCCGTTGACCATGTCGGTGAAGCGCTGCTTCGCCTCGGTCAGGAGCTGTTGTTCCTGCGCCTTGGTGATGCGGCCCGCCGCGACTGCGGCGTCCAGCTCCTTCTTCTCGTCGGCAACGAGAGCCGCAACGACCCCGTCCACAGACTTGTTCTTCGCCTTCGCGACCTGCGCGAGGGTCTTCCCGGACTCTAGCTGGGCGCGCAGCTGCGCCTCGGTGAGGCCGAGGTACGACGCCGCGGCGCCAAGATGGTGCCTACCGGGGCCGCCCGGCCCACCGGGGCCGTGATGGAAGCCACGGGGGCCGCCGAAGAACAGCGGCACGTCGCCCGACTCGATTCGCTTCTTCAGCTCCTCGCCCTGGGCCTTTGTGATCCGGCCTGCGGCGACGGCCGCGTCGACGCGGTTCTCGAGCGCCTTCTTGAGCGCGTTCGAGAGTGCGCTCGGCTGCACGCCGAGCTGCTTCGCGGCGTCGTTGACGATCGCCTGGCTTTCCTCTTTGGGCGAGGCGAGCTTCGTCGCGGCGATTGCGGCGCCTCCACCGGCGACGGCGAGGGCTGCTACGGAGCCGGCGACGACCTTGCGTTTGGTTGACCTGTCCACGGTGTCTCCTTCGATGAGTTGACTCTTCAGAGAGAACACGACCGTGGTGAGAGCGGCCTAAGACGCCCCTAAGAAGTTCTTAAGAAGGCGGGCCGCCGTTCAAGCGCAGGGTCAGCCGCGTACCGCCGCCCTCGGCGCGCTCCGCCGTGACAGTGCCGCCGTGCGCGTCGGCGACGCGTTTGACGATCGCGAGGCCGAGGCCGGAGCCGGGCTGGCCACGCGCGGACGGTGCCCGGTAGAAACGGTCGAACACATGCGGCAGGTCCTCCTCGGCGATCCCGGGGCCGTGGTCGCGCACGGTCACCGCGCCATCTCACACGACGATCTCGACCTCTCCACCGGGAGGGCTCCATTTCGCCGCGTTGTCGAGCAGGTTCGCGACGGCGCGCTCGATCGTGGACGGGACGCCCTGGATGAGCGACTCCTCGAGCTCGGCCTTGAAGCTGATGCCGGGCCGGTTGCGGCGCGTGCGCTCGACCGCGTCTGCGGCGACGAGGTCGAGGCGAACGTCCTCGGGCTCCGCCGGGGTCTCCTCGCCGCGGGCAAGCTCGATCAGCTCGGCGATCAAGGTCGTCATCTCGCGGAGCTGCTCGACGACGTCCGAGAGCAGCCGCTCGCGGTCGCCGGGGGGCAGCGCGCGGTCACTCGCCAGCACCTCGATGTTCGTCCGGAGGCTGGTCAGCGGTGTCCGCAGCTCGTGCGACGCGTCGGCGACGAGTTGGCGCTGCGCGCGCGTCGACTCCTCGAGGGCCCCGAGCATCGAGTTGAAGCTTCCGGCGAGGCGGTTGAGCTCGTCCGATCCTCCGGCCTCGATGCGCTCGGAGAGATCCCCCGTCTTCGTCACCTTTTCCGTGGCGCCCGTGAGGCGCCGCACCGGCGCAAGGGCGGCACGCGAGACGAGGAGCCCAAGCGCCGCGGCGACCGCAACCCCTCCAGCCGCGATCAGGATCAGCCAGAGCGAGATCCGGTGCAGCGTCCGGTTCACCTCTGTCAGAGGGCGTGCGATCTGGAGCGCGTAACCGGTTCTCGTCGGGATCGTCAGTACGCGAAAATCGATGCCTCCGGCTTCGGCCTCGCTGAAGAACGCGCGGCCGTGGCCCCGCGCGGCCCTGCGCGCCCGGGACGTCACGGGCAACGGCACCTTTTCGCCCTGGGTCAGCACGGGCGGGCCGGAGACAGGGACGGCCTGAAGGTAGTCGGACAGCAAGCCGAAGCTCGGACCGACCACCTCGAGGACGCCGTGCTCGATGCGAAGCCCTGGCCCCGGTGCATTCGCGAGATCGGCAGCCCGGTCCCGGAGCGCGGTGTCGACCTGGCCCAGCAACTGATCGCGAACGACGACGTAGACGACCGCAGAGGCGGTGACCACGGCCAGCGCGACCGCCGCTGCGGCAACGAGCGTGAGGCGGGCGCGGAAGCTCATGATTCACGCAGGGCGTAACCGACCCCACGCACGGTCTGGATCAGGCGCGGCTTGTCGCCCGCCTCCGTCTTGCGGCGCAGGTACCCGATGTAGACGTCGAGCGAGTTCGAGGCGAAACCGAAGTCGTACCCCCAGACGCGCTCGAAGATGATCGACCGCGTCAGGACCTGGCGTGGGTTGCGCAGAAATAGCTCTAGCAGCGAGAACTCGGTGCGCGTCAGCTCGATCGGCTTGCCGTTGCGGCGCACCTCGCGCGTGCCCGGGTCGAGCTCGAGATCGGCGAAGCGCAGCACGCCGTCGTCGGCGCCGTCGCCCGTCCTTCGCAGTAGCGCACGCACTCGCGCGAGCAACTCCTCGAGCGCGAACGGCTTCGTGACGTAGTCGTCGGCGCCGGCATCGAGTCCCTCAACGCGGTTCTCGACGGCGTCGCGGGCGGTGAGCATCAATACGGGCAGCTTGCTGCCGGTGCTCCTGATGCGGCGGCAGACCTCGAGGCCGTCGACGCCCGGCATGAGCACGTCCAGGATGACCGCGTCCGGCTGTTCGGCCTCGAGCCGGCCGAGCGCCTCGTCGCCGTCCTCCGCGAGGTCGATCTCGTAGCCCTCGAGCTCGAGTGCGCGGCGCAGCGACTCGCGTACCGCCCGTTCGTCGTCCACAACCAGGATCTTCACACCCCCATTGTGCAAGTCCTGTCTGAGAGCCGGCTAAGAGGGCGGCCGAACTCTTAACCAGTTCTTAGAAGCGTTTCAGGCGCGTCTTAGGGACGGCTGCTCCCATGGAGCGCACCAAATCGATTGAAAGGAACCTCAGTCTTGAAACCCTTCCCCACCCGCACCCTCCCCGTCGCAGTCGCCCTCGTCGCCAGCGCCATGATCGGCGTCGGCGGCGGGGCGGCGACCTACGCGGCCCTCGGGACGAGCAAGTCGAAGACGGTCGTCCGGAACGTGACCGTCCCCAGCGCCCAGGCCCAGCCTGCGGCCCAGACGAGCTCGCTCTCCGTGAACGCGATCTACCGGCGGAGCTACAAGAGCGTCGTCGAGATCACCGTGACTCAGCAGTCTCAGTCGAGCGATCCGTTCGGCGGCTCGCAGTCCCAGCAGGCGACCGGCTCCGGCTTCGTCTACGACTCGAAGGGGCACATCATCACGAACCACCACGTGGTCGACGGCGCCTCGTCGATCTCCGTGCGCTTCTGGAACGGCGCGAGCTACAAGGCGAGCCTGGTCGGTAGCGACCCCTCGACCGACCTCGCAGTGATCAAGGTCGCCGACGCGCCGAGCTCGCTGCTCGCTCCGCTCTCCTTGGGAGATTCGAGCAAGGTTCAGGTCGGCGACGGCGTCGTCGCGATCGGCAGCCCGTTCGGCCTCGAGGAAACCGTGACGAGCGGCATCGTCAGCGCGCTGCACCGTCAAATGACCTCGCCGAACAACTTCGCGATCGACGACTCGATCCAGACCGACGCCGCGATCAATCACGGCAACTCCGGTGGCCCGCTGATCAACACGCGCGGCCAGGTGATCGGCGTGAACGCGCAGATCGAGAGCGACTCCGGCGGCAACGACGGCGTCGGGTTCGCGATTCCGTCGAACACGATCGGCTCGATCGCGTCTCAGCTGATCGGGAGCGGCAAGGCCGAGCACTCCTACCTCGGGGTCTCGCTCGAGTCGATTCCGGCCTCCGCGGCCGACAGGCTCGGCGTTCCCGCAGGCGCGCAGGTGACCGAGGTCAAGAGCGGCACCCCCGCGAAGCGGGCCGGCCTGCACGGCGCGTCCGGCTCGAAGACGGTCGACGGCCAGCGCTACGCGACCGGCGGCGACGTGATCACGGCGGTCGACGGCAAGAGCGTCGCCTCGGCCGACGAGCTGCGCGCCGCGATCGCGGCAAAGAGCCCCGGCGACACCGTGACCCTGACCTACACGCGGGGCGGAGCGAGCCACACGGTCAACGTGAAGCTGGCGAGTCGTCCCTCGTAGACAACCAACAAGCGAAAGGATCAACGATGACTTCGATTCGAGAACAGCTGGAGGCAACCCACCGCGGGGTCGTCGCGGGAGACCACGTCGAGGCTGCGATCGCAAGGGTGGACTGGGAGCAGAGCGGTCTGCTCGGGCGCCTGAAGCGCGTCAGTCGCCCCGACGAGCCCGTGCGCCTGGAAGGCCGGGTCGCCGAGAATCGCTCGACCGACATCGCCGCCTGACGTCCGGTCGGGCGTGAAACGAAAGGCCGCCTCCGGGCGGCCTTTCGTCTGGTCCGCAAGAGAACCAGTTCAGGGCGGTCATACCTCGTAGATGCCCCCTTTTGCGGTTGCAGGCACTGCGCTCGCTGCCGATACACCGGCAGAGGCGGCGATATCAACGTGCCAAGCGAAGACTTCCACCAGATCCTTGCGGCGGCCCGCACCGGGGCCGAGTGGGCGTGGACGTCCATCTACCGCGAGCTCGCCCCTCCGGTGCTGGGGTATCTACGTGGGCGCGGAGCCGACGAGCCCGAGGATCTGACCGGCGAGGTGTTTCTCCAGGTCGTGCGGGACCTGCCCCGGTTCGAGGGCGACGAGCGTGATTTTCGAGCCTGGGTCTTCGTGATCGCGCATCACCGGCTGCTGGACGACGTCCGCCGGAGATCCCGGAGGCCGGCCGAGGCCGAGGCCGAGCTGCCCGACCAGGACGACCCCTGCGGCGACGCGGAAGCAGGGGCGCTCCGCTCCGTCGCCGAGGAAAGGGTGCGAATGATCATCGGGCAGCTGCCTGCTGGGCAGCGGGACGTGCTTCTACTACGGATCGTGGGCGACCTGACGATCGAAGAGGTCGCCAGGGCACTGGACAAGAGCGCCGGCGCCGTCAAGGCGCTCCAGCGCCGCGGGCTCGCCGAGATCCAGCGAGCGCTGGCGAAAGAAGGCGTAACCCTTTGAGCGACCAGGGCGCTTACCAGGACGACATGGGACATCTCTCGAACCTCACTGATCGGGAGCTGGACCGCCTAGTTGCGGGGAAAGCGCCCTCCGGGGACGGTGAGCTCGAGGAGCTCGCCGCCTTCTTCCGCGACGCAAACACTCTGCTCCAGGAGGCTCCCGACAGCTCGACGGAGGCTCGGCACCTGAACGCGATCGTCGAAACGGCGCAACGAGTCGCCGCGTCCGAGCAGGCTCAGCCTGATCCGGCGCCTTCCTGGTTCCGAACAAGGAGCAATTTCGTGCTACGCAAACCATTCACCTCATCGACTATTGCCAAGGTCGCCTTCGTTGCTGCTCTCGCGATCGCGGCGTTCAGCGGCGCCGCTTATGCGAACGCGCTGCCGCGCCCGGTTCAGAACGGCGTCGCAAACGTGGCCGGCAGCCTGGGCGTCCCGGATGCCCAGGAGAACAATCAAGACAACGGCGCTCAGAACAACGTCGACGACACGGCTCAGAACGACGTGAACGACAATGCTCAGAACAACGTCGACGACGGAGCCAAGGACAACGTCGACAAGGGCGCACAGAACAACGCCGACAACGGCGCGCAGGACAACGTCGACAACGGCGCGCAGGACAACGTCGACGACGGGGCCAAGGACAACGTCGACAACGGCGCGCAGAACAACGGCGACGACGGGCAGCAGAACAATGTCCAGCAGGGCCCGCAGGACAACGTCGATCAGGGTGGCCAGAGCACCGGTGACCAGGGCGGCGACTCCGGCCAAAGCGGCCAGGGCGGCGGCACCGCGCCCAGCACCGGCCAGGGCGGCGGTGGCGACCAGGGCGGCGGTGGCGACCAGGGCAGCGGTGGCGACCAGGGCAGCGGTGGCGGCCAGGGCGGCGGCGGCAACAACTAGCCGCGCCCCGAAACGGACTGCGAGAGGCCGCTGACCGCGGCCTCTCGTCTTCTACGAGACTTCGATGCGCTCGATCACAGCGTCCGCGACGGGCTTGTCGCCCGAGTCCGTCTCCGTCTTTTCGATCGAGTCGACAGCATCCATGCCACTCGTGACGCGGCCGAAGACCGTGTGCTTGCCGTCGAGCCAGGGAGCGGCGTCCGTCGTGACGACGAAGAACTGGCTGCCGTTCGTGTTCGGGCCGGCGTTGGCCATCGCGAGAGCTCCCCGCTCGATCTTGTGGTCGTTGAACTCGTCCTCGAAGGTGTAGCCGGGGCCGCCGGTCCCCGTTCCTGTCGGGTCGCCGCCCTGAATCATGAAGTCCGGGATCACGCGGTGGAAGATCACGCCGTCGTAGAACCCGTCGGCTGTGAGCTTCTTGAAGTTCTCGACCGTCTTGGGCGCGTCTTCGTCGAACAGCTCGATCTCGATCGCCCCGTGGTTGGTGTGGATCGTTGCGATTGTCATGGGGCCGGAGCCTAGCCGTAGGATCTGCCGCGTGATCGATCCCCTGGAGCGCTGGCGCGAGCTCGGGCATCCGGACAAGCCCGACTACGCCGGTCTTCTCACCTTCGGCGGGATGCCTTACACACAGGATCCGGCCGAGCTCGCCGGCGTCGACGTCGCAATCGTCGGCGCTCCGACCGACGACCTCGTCTCGGACCGGCCGGGAGCACGGTTCGGGCCGCGGGCGATCCGGGCGGCGAGCTGCCCGCCGGGACCGCACCTGGAGGCCAAGGTCGACGCCTTCGAGAAGTTGCGTGTCGTCGACTTCGGTGACGCACCGGTCATTCCCGCGGATCCGGAGCAGACGCACGCGGCGATCGAGAGGCTCGTCGGGCAGGTCGTCGACGCCGGGCCGATCCCAGTCGTCCTCGGCGGCGACCACTCGATCACGGAGTCGGACGTTCGCGCCGTGGCAGAGCGCCGCGGGCCGGTCGGCCTCGTCCATTTCGACACCCATACGGACACGGGCACCGAGGTTTTCGGCGTCGAGCACTCTCACGGGACGCCGATGTACCGGCTCGTCGAGGCCGGCCATGTGGACCCGAAGCGCTATGTCCAGATCGGCCTGCGCGGCTACTGGCCGGGGCCGCAGGAGTTCGGCTGGCAGGACGAGCGCGGAATCACGGCATTCTTCATGCACGACGTGCGCGAGCTCGGGATCGAGGAGATCGTGCGCCGCACGGTCGAGGTCGCCGCTGCCGGCCCCACGTTCGTGACCGTGGACGTCGACGTGCTCGACCCGGCCTTTGCTCCGGGGACGGGCACACCGGAGCCGGGCGGGATGACGCCGGTCGACCTGCTCTGGGCCGTCCGGACGATCGCGTCGCAGATGGAAGTCGCCGGCGGCGACGTGGTCGAAGTGATTCCGACGGGGGTCGGCTCGGCCGACGTGACGGCCCTCGTCGCGGAGCGCGTCGTCCGCGAGTTGTTGACCGGACTCGCCCTGCGGCGCGGCAACTCTTAGCTCACCGGGTTCCGACCCGCAGGCCGAGCGCGTGGGGCAGGGCGGCGACCGCCCGCAGGAGCGCCGGCGCCCGCCTTCCGGACTCCTCTGCTTCCTCGACGCGAAGGCTCGCCGCACGGATGACGGCGCCGCCCAGACCCTTCATCGGCTCTGGCGGGAACTTCGCCCGTTTGCGGTTCACGAGCGGCAGAGCCGTCAGCTCGTCTTCGACGCCCAGCGCAAGCCGCGCCAGGATCTGTCCGCCCAGCCAGCTCGGGCCAACGCCGTTGCCCGTGTAGCCGGCGCCGTAGTGGACGCGGTGGCCGGGGACGGTGGCGAAAAACGGGAAGCGGTCGGCCGAGACATCGATCGGACCACCCCACGTTCGTTCCACTCGAGCTTCCGCCAGGCCCGGCAACAGCAACCGCAGTCCTGCCTCTGCGCGGGCCGCACTCGGCTCGTCGACGCTGAAGCGTCCGTCGATGCGGCCGCCGAGTCCGATCGGGCCTGAACCGCTGCCCATCACCACACGACCGTCCTCGGTCGTCCGGAAGTAGTGCAGGAACATGCGCCCGTCGAAGATCGATTCCCCACCGGTCCATTTGATCTCCTCGAGCAGCTCGGGCACGGGCTCTGTCAGCGCGACGTAGGAGCCGAAGTTCGTCAGGCGGCGGGCCGCCGGGCGCCACGCAGTCGCGGCGGCGTTGATCGCGACCACGACCTCCGCCGCATGGACGTGCCCGAACGGAGTCTCGAGGACGTTCGGCGAGCCGCGCCGGAGCCGGAGCACGGGCGTGTGCTCGTGTAGCGCGACGTGGCCGATCACGGCGCGCCGCAACGCCCGAGCGAGGCGCGCCGGCTGGACGGTAGAGCCGTCGCGGTAGAGCACGCCGCGCCGGAACACCGGCGAGGCGCAGCGCTCTGCTACTTCCGCAGGTGAGAGCAGCACTGCCTCCTCGGGAACGCCGAGCTCTCCAGTCGCTCGCAGCGACCGGTCGAGCGCCTCGTCCTGGTGCGCGGTGACCGACACGCGGAGCAGCGGCGCCTCGCGGAGCCAGACGTCCTCGTCGTGGTCCTCCACGAAGGCGCGAACGCCGGCATGGCAACCCTCGGCAGCACGGGCGACTGCCAGAGCGCCGTCGTCTCCGAACGCGTCCCGCAAACGGCCGAGCGCCGACCAGTAGGCATGCAGAAAGCCGCCGTTGCGGCCGCTCGGGCCGTAGCCGACCGTCTCGGCCTCGAGCACCGCCACCCGGACGCCGGGATCGAGCTCGCGCAGCGCCAGCGCGGTCCACAAGCCGGTGTAACCACCGCCGACGACGGCGACGTCGACCTCGAGCCCGCCCTCGAGCGGCGGTGCCTCCGACACCACACCTTCGGCCGCGAGCGCCTCCTCGAGCCACCACGCGGGCAGCCTCGGCTTGGCGCTCAGCGGGAGCGCAGCTGTTGCCACGCCTCCTCGAGCACGTCACCGAGCACGCTCGCGATCTCGTCGAACTCCACCTGCGCGGCTACGAGCGGCGGAGAGATCTGAACGACCGGGTCACCGCGATCGTCCGCACGGCAGATCAGCCCGCGCTCGAACAGCCGTGGCGAGAGAAAGCCGCGCAGCAACTTCTCGGCCTCTTCGGCGGAGAACGCCTCCCGGGTCTCCTTGTCCTTGACGAGCTCGAGGGCGTAGAAGTAGCCCACGCCGCGCAGGTCGCCGGCGATCGGCAGCTCGAGGAGCTGCTCGAGCGTGGACCGAAATGCGCTCTCGTTCTCCCTGACGCCGTCGACGATCCCGTCCCGCTTCATGATCTCGATGTTCTTCAGCGCGACCGCGGCCTGCACCGGGTGTCCACCGAAAGTCATCCCGTGCGTGAACATCGACGCCTCGTCGAGGAACGGCTCCATCACCTTGTTGGTCGCGATCACAGCTCCGATCGCGGCGTATGCGGAGGACAGTCCCTTCGCAGAGGTGACCAGATCCGGTCGGATGTCATAGCGCTCCGACGCGAACCAGTGGCCGACGCGGCCGAAGCCGGTGATCACCTCGTCGGCGCAGAGCAGGATTCCGTGCTCGTCGCAGAGCTCGCGGACGCCCTGGAAATAGCCCGCCGGAGGCGTGAACGCGCCGCCCGCGTTCTGGACGGGCTCCATGATCACCATCGCGATCGTGTCGGCTCCCTCGGCGTCGATCGTGTACTCAAGGTCGTCGAGTAGAAACGCGGTGAACTCCTCCTCGGTCTCTCCCTCCGGCCGGTGGTAGCGGTTGGTGTTGCGCACGTGCGCGACCGAGGGGACGAGCGGCTCGAACGGCGTGCGCAGCGCCGGAATGCCGTTGATCGACAGCGCGCCCATCGTCGTCCCGTGGTAGGCCACGTTGCGGGAAACCGCTTTCCAGCGCCGTTCGCCGCGGGCAGTGTGGTACTGCCGCGCAAGCTTCCAGGCCGACTCGACGGCCTCGGAACCGCCCGAGACGAAGAAGACCCGGTTCAGGTCGCCCGGGGCGAGGCTCGCCACCTCGGCCGCCAGTTCGATTGCCCGCGGGTGCGCGTACGACCAGTTCGTGTAGAAGGGCAGCTCGCGCATCTGGGCCGCTGCGGCCTCGCCCATCTCCTCGCCGTAGCCGTAACCGATGTTGACCGCAAACAGACCCGCGAGCGCGTCGAGGTAGCGCTTGCCGTTCGAATCTTCGAGGTAGCAGCCGTCGCCGCGGACGATGATCGGCACCCCGGTGTCGGCGTAGCCACCCATGCGCGTGAAGTGCAGCCACAGGTGCTCGCGGGCCGCGCGCTGAAGCTCCTCGGTGTTGACAGTGGGCGCTACATCAGTCATGCGCGAACCTCCCTGCGGCGTTGAAAGATGACGTTGGCGAGCATCGCGATGACCGCGACGAGGAAGATGGCGGTGCCGAACACGTTTACCTGCGGCGGGGCGCCGACCCTCGCGGAGCCCCAGACGTAGAGCGGGAACGTGACGGTCTGGCCGGCATTGAAGTACGTCACGACGAAATCATCGATGGAGATCGCGAAGCACAGGAGCAACGCGGCCAGGATCGCCGGCGCGATCAACGGCAACGTGACCTTGCGAAACGTCGTCCATTCGTTCGCACCGAGGTCCATCGCCGCTTCCTCGAGATGGCGGTCGAATCCGATCAGCCGCGCCTTCACAGTGATCACGGCGAAGCTGATGCAGAACATCACGTGCGCGATCAGGATCGTCTGGAAGCCGAACTGCGCCTTCAGATTCAAGAACAACGCCAGCAGCGAAGCGCCCAGGACGATCTCCGGGGTGGAGAGCGGCAGGAAGATCAACAGGTTCGTCGCGCCTCGACCTCGGAACCCGTAGCGAACGAGGGCAAGCGCGATCATCGTCCCGAGAATCGTCGCAATGATGCTGGCCACCAACGCGATCTCGAGCGAGACGACCATCGCGTCCTTGAGGCCCGGCACCGCGTCCCAGTGGCGCCAGTTGTCCCACGTGAAGCGCTCCCAGACGTAGTTGAAGCGACCGGAGGGCTTGTTGAACGAGAACAGGATCACGACCGCGATCGGAAGCAGGAGATACGTGAACATCAACAGCGAGTAGGCGGTCAGGAGGTGATGACGCGCGAAGGCTAGGGCGCGCGCCGCCGCTGACTGGCGTGGGCTTGGAGCCGCGAGTGCCTCCGACGCCGCGCTCATCCGGTCAGCTTCTCCGTCCCGACGGCGCGCGCATACGCCAGGACTCCGAGCAGGATCGCGGCCATGAGGACGAACGACATCGAGGCCGCGGCCGGGTAATCGAGCAGGTCGAGGAACTTGGACTGGATCACGTTGCCGATCATGTGGTTACCCGTCGAGCCGAGGAGGTGAGCGTTGATGAAGTCACCGGCGGCCGGGATGAACGTCAGCAGCGTCCCCGCCACGACGCCCGGGAGCGAGAGCGGCAGCGTCACCCGCAGGAACGCCTTCCAGCGGCTCGCGTAGAGATCCTGTGCCGCCTCGATCAGGCTGTGGTCGATCTGCTCCAGCGAGACGTAGATGGGCAGCGCCATGAAGGGCAGGAAGTTGTAGGTGATGCCGGCAACCACGGCGACCGACGTCGCGAGCAAGCGGCCGTGCGAGCCCAGAATCCCGAGATCGCGCAGCACGCCGACGACCGGCCCCTGGTCGGCGAGGATGGTCTGCCAGGCGAGGGTCCGGATCAGGTACGTGACGAAGAACGGGGCGACGATGAAGAGCAACAGCAGGTTCTTCCAGCGCCCCCCTCGGAAAGCGATCCAGTACGCGAGCGGGTAGGCGGCGACGAGCGCCAGCAGAGTCGCGATGCCCGCGTACTCGAACGAGCGGATGAACTGGGGCCGGTAGCCGATCGGCGGGCTCTTGATTGCGTCCCAATAATTGCCCCAGGCCCACGTGAACGAGTAACCGAAGTCGATCGTGCCCGTCTCGAGGGACTGGTAGGCCAGGAACCCCAGCGGCACGAGGAAGAAGACCGCCAGCCAGGCCAGGCCCGGTGCAAGCAACAAATACGGCGTCAGCCCGCGATGGCGATGGAAAAACGACACGCTACGCGGTGATCAGGTTCTGCCACGTCGTCAGGTACTTCTGGTTGGACAGCGCCTTCGAGTCGATGATGTGGACGTTGTCGAGCATCTTCTTCGTGGGGAAGATGAGGGTGTTCTTGGCCGCTGCGGGGTCGCGTTTCAGCAGCTCCTCCCGGGCACCCGCGACCGGGCAGATGTAGCTGACCGAGGCTTCGATCTGGGCCGCGACCTTCGGGTCGTAGACGTAGTTCATGTAGACGGACGCCGTGTACACGTTGCCCCCTTTCGGGATCAGCATGTTGTCCGTCCAGATGTCGCCACCGGCCTCGGGGAGGTTCCAGTGCAGGTGCTTGTTCGAGCTCAGCAGCTGGATGATGTCGCCCGACCACGCCATCGCAGCGGCGAGGTCCCCTTTGGCCAGCGGGCCCGAGTAGCTGTTGCCCGTGAACTGGCGGATCTGACCCGAATCGACCGCCTTCTGGATCCGCTTGATCGCCTTGTCGAACGCCGCGTCGGTGACCTTCGCGGGATCGTCGCCGTTTGCGAGCATGACGAGAGAAAGCGTGTCCGCCATCTCCGTGAGGAGGGCCACTCGCCCCTTCAGCTTCTTGTCGTCGAGTAGCTGGTCCATCGAGAGCACCGGGTCCGTGAGCTTGTCGTTCCAACCGATGCCGGTCATTCCGGACTGCCAGGGGAGGCTGTATTCGCGGTCCGGGTCCCAGTTCGGATGCTGCAAAGCCGGCTGAAGGTTCTTGATGTTCGGGATCGCGCTCTTGTCCAGCTTTTCGACCCACCCCTTCTGGATCAGCAAAGCCGGATACCGAGAGTTGTCCGTCATCACGATCAAGTCACGGTCGACCGACTGACCTCGCGACAGCGGTCCGCGGATCTTTCCGAAGAACGAGGCGTTGTCGTCGATGTCCTCGATGTACTTGACGTGGACGCCGTACTTCTTCTGGAACTGGTCGAGCGAGGGGCGCCCGCCCTTCTTGACGTCGATATAGAGCGTCCAGTTCGAGAAGCGCAGGGTCTTGGCCAGCTTGTGTTTTTTGCTTCCGCCAGAGCTCGACGATTTCTTCTTCTTTCCCCCGCACGCGGCGAGGAGGCCGGGAACGGTGAGAAGCGCGCCGCCGGCGGCGGCGCGCTCGATGAGCTCGCGGCGGTTGAGTTGGTCGGTCATTCGGTTCCCTCCCTGGAGTCGACGACGAAGGTGGCTTCGGGATCCCAGCTGAGCGTCAGGCGATCGCCCGGCCCCAGCGAAGCAATACCGGGACGGTCGTTGAGCACGACGACGGTGAGATCGCCGTTTCCGGTCTCGACGATGTACTGGGTCGAGACGCCGATGTAGGCGCGCTCCTTCACCACGCCCGGCAGCCCATTGGAATCCTGTTCGTGCGGCCGGATCTTCTCCGGACGGATCCCGACCGAGACTCGGCCCGAGCGGCCGTCGAGCGAGCCCGGCCGAACGCGGACGGAGGTGCCGTCGTCGAGTGTGACCGTGTCGGTCCCGCCGACTGTTCCCGGGAGCAGATTCGAGATCCCGAGGAAGCTGGCAACGAACGCGGTCTGCGGCCGCTCGTAGAGCTCATCTGGAGTGCCGAGCTGCTCGATCCGGCCCTCGTTCATGACCGCGATCTGGTCGGCCATGGTCATCGCCTCTTCCTGGTCGTGGGTGACGTGGACGAAGGTGATGCCGAGATCGTGCTGCAGGGCCTTGATGAAGAGCTGCATCTCCTTGCGCAGCTTCAGGTCGAGCGCGCCGAGTGGCTCGTCGAGTAGCAGGACCCGCGGGCTGTTGACGAGCGCGCGGGCGAGCGCGACGCGCTGCTGCTGGCCGCCCGAGAGCTGGCGTGGCTTGCGCTTCCCCATGCCGCCGAGCTGAACGAGGTCGAGCATCTTCTCCACCTGGCCCTTCAGGTTCCCGCCGCGCACGCCTTTGCGGCGCAGGCCGAAAGCCACGTTCTCGAAGATCGTCAGGTGCGGGAAGAGGGCGTAAGACTGGAAGACCGTGTTCACGTCGCGCTTGTACGGCGGCTTGCCGGTCACCGGCTCGTCGCCGAGGTAGATCGTTCCGGCGGTCGGCTCCTCGAAGCCGCCGATCATGCGCAGCGTCGTCGTCTTGCCGCAGCCGGACGGGCCGAGTAGCGCGAAGAAGCTGCCACGCTCGATCTCCAGCGAGAGGTCGTCGACGGCGACAACGTCGTCGAAGCGCTTCGTCACGCGGTCGAGGCGGACGTCGTGCGCCGGCGGCTGGCTGGACGAGCCGGCCTCGAGCGTCTCCGGCCGCGCCTGGTGCTCGACGGCCACTAGGCGACCCGCACTTTCTCGCCGTTGAGGCGCGCGCCCCAGTCGTACAACTGCTTCCAGAGCTCGAGGTAGAGGAAGCTCTCGGTGGAGACGACTCCGTCGAGCGCGCGCACCCGGTTCGTCAGGTCGAGCAGCTGGCGCCGGTCCGCGCAGACGAGCTCCACCAGGATGTCGAACTGGCCCGCCGTGATTACGACGTAGCCCGCCTCGTCCCATTTCGAGATCTCGTCGGCGACCGGCTCGGGGGCGCCGCCTGTGCGGATGCCGACCATCGCCTGCGCGTCGAAGCCGAGCCCCAGCGGGTTCGTGACGCCGGTGACCTGGAGGATGTTGTCGTCACGCAGCCGCGCGTAGCGGGCGCGCACTGTGGCCTCCGAGACGCCGATCTTGCTCGCAATCTTGCGGAACGACTCGCGCCCGTTGCTCTGGAGTGCCTCGATGATGCCCCGGTCCACCGCGTCGATGCCGCGGGCGCGGCTGACAGCGCCGCGACGAGCCCGGTCGTCGGTCCCTCGCAATGCGAGGCAATTCGTACCACGATCCTGCGAAATGCGTCAACCGAGAGCCGGGCACCGGCCGAGGTGCGTTGCCCTACCCCGCTAGCAAACGCCGTGCCGGCCGTCAACCCGTTGTCTGACACCGTTTCCGGCAGAAGTGCGCCGGAACTGTGCCGATTTACGCACGGGCGCCTTTTCCGCCCCGGCGAACGTGTCCGCAAACGCGCGCGGCGCCGTTTTCGGCGCCGCGCGAATGAGGAGGGTGAGCGACCTGGCTAGTCGATCTTCGCCATCACGTGCTTGACGTTCGTGTAGTCCTCGAGCGAGTACGTCGACAGATCCTTGCCGTAGCCGGACTGCTTGAAGCCGCCGTGCGGCATCTCGCTCACCAGCGGAATGTGGTCGTTGATCCAGACCGTTCCGAACTGGAGCTTCCGGGCCGCGTTCAGGGCCCGCCCCACGTCTCGCGTCCACACGGAGGCCGCCAGGCCGTAGTTGACGTCGTTCGCCCACGCGATCGCCTGATCGTCGTCCGCGAAGCGCTGCACGGTCACGACGGGCCCGAAGACCTCACGCTGAACGATCTCGTCCTCCTGGCCGACGTCGGTCACGACGGTCGGCTTGACGAAAAAGCCGCGGTCGCCGTTCGAGCCGCCGCCGGTGAGGACGGTCGCACCCTTCGCCCGCTCGAGGAAACCGAAGACGCGCTCCTGCTGGTCCTTGGAGATCACGGGGCCCATGTCCAGGTCCTCGCTCTCGGCCGGATCGCCGACCGCGATCGACTCGACCGCCGGCACGAGCTGCTCCAGGAGCTTGTCGTAGACCTTCGGCCCGGCAATCACGCGAGAGGCGGCGGTGCAATCCTGGCCGGAGTTCCAGTAGCCGCCGATCTTGATCGCCTCGGCGACGGCTGCGGGATCCGCGTCGTCGAAGACCACCACAGGCGCCTTGCCGCCGAGCTCGAGATGCACGCGCTTGAGGTTGTCCGCAGCGGTGCGCGCGATGATCTTGCCCGTCTCGACGTCGCCGGTCAGCGAGATCAGCCGCACGTCGGGATGCTTGACGATCGCCTCGCCCGCGGGAACACCGTCCCCGGTGATCACGTTCATCACCCCCGCCGGCAGGATCTCCGCCTCGGTCACGAGCTGGAAGAAATGCAGCGTCGTCAGCGGTGTCTGCTCGGAAGGCTTCAGCACCTGGACGTTGCCGGCCGCCAGGGCCGGAGCGAACTTCCAGACCGCCATCATCAGCGGGTAGTTCCATGGCGTGATGCCGCCCACGATGCCGATCGGCTCGCGGCGGATCATCGACGTGTAGCCGCGCATGTACTCCCCCGCTGCGCGCCCTTCCAGGACGCGGGCGGCCCCTGCGAAGAACCTGATGTTGTCGGAGGCCACCGGTATCTCGTCCCGGGCCGCCGGCAGCGGCTTGCCGACGTTCGTGGACTCCAGGTGCGCCAGCTCCTCCGCGTGCTCGTCCATCAGATCGGCGATCTTGAGCAGCGCCTCGGCGCGCTCGCCCGGGGTCGTCTCCAGCCACTCGGGCAGCGCCCGCTTCGCCGCCTGCACCGCCCTGTCGACGTCCTCCGCAGTCGCCCTCGGCACCTCGGCGATCGCCTCGCCGGTCGAGGGGTTCAACACTTCCATCGTCTCCCCGCCGGACGAGTCCACCCATTCGCCCCCGACGAGGTTCTTGTAGCTCGAAACCGTCACGCTCACGTCAACCCTCCCTACTAGATTCGATGCGAGCCTAGCTCACCCTTAGCGCACAATGTCGGTCTTCACTCGCTCCTCGACTGAAGCGTTGGTTAGCCCGGCCGCACCGGCAGAGCCGGCACGGCCTCCAGACGGCGTCGCAAGCGCCGCCTCACTAGCAGCGAACAATGCCGGTCTTTATTCGCTCCTCGACTGAAGCGTTGGTTAGCCCGGCCGCGCCGGCAGAGCCGGCACGGCCTCCAGACGGCGTCGCAAGCGACGCCTCACTAGCAGCGCACAATGCCGGTCTTTAGTCGCTCCTCGACTGAAGCGTTGGTTAGCCCGGCCGCACCGGCAGAGCCGGCACGGCCTCCAGACGGCGTCGCAAGCGCCGCCTCACTAGCAGCGGAACAATGCCGGTCTTTAGTCGCTCCTCGACTGAAGCGTTGGTTAGGCCGGCCGCGCCGGCAGAGCCGGCACGGCCTCCAGACGGCGTCGCAAGCGCCGCCTCAGCGGCGACTCAGCGCGAGGCTGCGACTCATCTGCGGCGCAGGATGCCCGTCTCGCGTGTCAACCGCTGCGCGATCGCGACCGGAATCACGGACAGAAGAATCACGACCACGGCGACGACGTTGACGACTGGGAGCTCCCGTGGCCGGGACAGGTTGGCGAAGATCCAGATCGGCAGAGTCTGCTGCGCGCCCGAGGTGAAAATCGTGACGATGACCTCGTCGAGTGACAGAGCGAAGGCGAGCAGCGCACCCGCCAGCAAGGAGGTGCGCAGTTGGGGAAAGGTGACGAAGCGGAACGTCTGCCAGGTGTCGGCGCCGAGATCGGACGACGCCTCCTCGAGTGATCCGGCGGTCCGATAGAGGCGTGCAAGGACGTTGTTGTAGACGACGACGATGCAAAAGGTCGCGTGACCGACGATGATCGTTAGCAGCCCGAGCGAGACGCCGACGTTCTGGAACGTGGCCTGGAGCGCCAAGCCGGTGACGATTCCCGGGAGCGCGATCGGAAGGATGACGACGAACGAGATCGTCTCGCGCCCGAAGAAGCGGTAGCGCGCCACGGCGAGCGAAGCGAGTGTCCCCAGCACGAGCGCCGCGGCCGTCGCGCCAACTGCGCACTGCAACGAGAGCTTGAGCGCATCTCTCACCGCCCCATCCTCGTAGGCGACCCTGAACCACTTGGTGCTGAAATGCTGAATCGGCCAGCCCTGGGTGACGTTCTCGTTGAACGCGTACAGCCCGATCACGATCAAGGGGACGTAGAGAAACGCGAGTGTGAGCCCGGCGCCCAGCCGCAACAGCACCCGGGTGAGCAGCGACTCGGCCATCAGAGGGCCTCGAACGCCCGTAGGCGCCGAGCGATTACGAGGTAGACGATCATCACGGCGATCGGCACCAGCGTGTACGCGGCGGCTACCGGCAGGGCCTGACCCCGGATCGAGTAGATGACGGTGCCCATGAACTGCTGGCTCGTGATCAGCCCGGGCGCGATGTAATCGCCCAGGGTGAGCGAGAACGTGAAGATCGAGCCCGCGACGACGGCCGGGAACGTGAGCGGGAGGATGACTCGGAA
The DNA here is from genome assembly GCA_030854475.1 of Actinomycetota bacterium. Lineage (GTDB taxonomy): Bacteria > Actinomycetota > Thermoleophilia > Gaiellales > Gaiellaceae > JALYTD01. The sequence continues at coordinate 612 of JALYTD010000054.1, read as the reverse complement.
GAACGTGCGCGCCGAGCTGGCGCCGAGGTCGGCCGAGGCTTCGAGCAGCGACGAGGGCATCCGCTCGAGGCCGGCGTAGACGGGCAGGATCATGAACGGCAGCCAGAGGTAGGTGAAGACGAGCCAGAGCCCCGCGCTCGAATATCCGGGGCCGTTCAGGCCGATCGGGCCAAGCGCCCAGTCCAGGATCCCGCCGTTGGCGAGCATCGTCCGCCAGGCGTATGCCTTGACGAGGTAGCTCGCCCACAGCGGCGTCACGACCGCGATCACGAGTAGGTTGCGTTTCCGCGGCGAGGCCACCCGAGCCATGTAGTAGGCAATCGGGAACGCGAGCACAGCGTCCGCGACCGTGACGAGCGCTGCCATCTTGATCGTGCGCCAGGCGACGTTGCGGTACACGTCCTGCTCGTAGATCTTCCGGAAGTTGTCCAGCGTGAAGGTGTGGACGACCTGCGAGGTGAACTCGTTCGTGTCCCAGAACGCCGCGAGCAGCAGGACGAAGAGCGAGCCGAGATAGACGACGGCGAGCCACCCGACGGGCGCGGCAAGCAGCGCACCCAGCCCGAGCCTCGGGTGGCGGGCGAAAAAGTTCGAGAGCCGTCGCGCCAGCCC
>JALYTD010000048.1 GCA_030854475.1 Actinomycetota bacterium | reverse complement strand
GGATCGGGCTGTCGGGGTGGCTGGCCTGCCAATCCATGAGCACCCGGTCGACGTCCTCCGGCGTGGCGCCGTCGAACACCGGGGTGGCCACGAGCGTGCGCTCGGGAGCCTTCCCGTTGAGCCCCTTCTCGTAGGCGCCGTCCACCCATCCGTGGTGGGCGGCCCAGCCGAGGTGGGTCTCCAGGATCTGGCCGATGTTCATGCGGCTCGGCACGCCGAGCGGGTTGAGGATCACGTCGACCGGCGTGCCGTCCTCCAGGAACGGCATGTCCTGCTCGTCGACGATCTTCGAGATGACGCCCTTGTTGCCGTGGCGCCCGGCGAGCTTGTCGCCCTCCGAGATCTTGCGCTTCTTGGCGACGAACACGCGCACGAGATCGTTGACGCCCGGCGGCAGGTCGTCGCCCGCCTCGCGCGCGAAGGTCATCACGTCGATGACGACGCCGCCCTCGCCGTGGGGCACCTTCAGCGACGTGTCGCGGACCTCGCGGGCCTTCTCCTTGAAGATCGCCCGGATCAGCTTCTCCTCGGCCGTCAGCTCGGTCTCGCCCTTCGGCGTGACCTTGCCGACGAGCAGGTCGCCGGAGCCGACCTCGGCGCCGACGCGGACGATGCCGCGGTCGTCGAGGTTGCGCAGCGACTCCTCGGAGCGGTTGGGGATGTCGCGGGTGATCTCCTCTTCGCCGAGCTTGGTCGTACGGGCGTCGATCTCGTACTCCTCGATGTGGATCGACGTGAGCTCGTCGTCCTTGACCAGGCGCTTGCTGAGGATGATCGCGTCCTCGAAGTTGTAGCCCTCCCAGGACATGAAGGCGACCATCAGGTTCTTGCCGAGGGCCATCTCGCCGCGGTCGGTCGACGAGCCGTCGGCGAGCACGTCGCCGGCCTCGACGACCTGTCCGGCCGAGACGAGCGGCTTCTGGTGGATCAGCGTGCCCTGGTTGGAGCGCATGAACTTCTGCAGCTCGTACTCGTCGCGCTTGCCCTCGGTCGTCTCGACGACGATCTCGGTCGCGTCGACGAAGGCCACGGTGCCGGCGTTCTTGGTCAGCAGCACGTCGCCGGTGTCGAGCGCGGCGCGGAGCTCCATCCCGGTCCCGACCAGCGGGGCGTCGGTCTTCAGCAGGGGGACGGCCTGGCGCTGCATGTTCGAGCCCATCAGCGCGCGGTTGGCGTCGTCGTGCTCGAGGAACGGGATCATCGCCGTCGCGACCGACCAGATCTGCTCGGGCGAGACGTCCATGAGGTCGACCTCGCTCGGGTCGACCGTGACGTACTGGCCGGCGAGCGTCCGGCAGACGGCCTCGTCGCCGAGCAGCTTGCCGTTCTTGTCGACCGGGTGGTTGGCCTGGGCGATCTTCAGCTCTTCCTCCTGCGTGGCGTCATAGCGGACGACCTCCCCGGTGATGACGCCGCCCTTGACGACCCGGTAGGGCGTCGTGACGAAGCCGTGCTCGGAGACCTCGGCGTAGCTCGACAGCGAGCCGATCAGGCCGATGTTCGGACCCTCGGGCGTCTCGATCGGGCACATCCGGCCGTAATGCGTCGGGTGCACGTCGCGCACCTCGATCGGCGCGCGCTCGCGCGTCAGGCCGCCCGCGCCGAGGGCGCTGAGGCGCCGGCGGTGCGTGAGGCCGGCGAGCGAGTTCGTCTGGTCCATGAACTGCGACAGCTGCGAGGAGCCGAAGAACTCCTTCAGCGCCGCCACGACCGGACGGATGTTGATGATCGTCTGGGGCGTGATCGTGTCCACGTCCTCGGTGGTCATCCGCTCGCGTACGACTCGCTCCATGCGGTAGAGGCCGACCCGGAACGCCTCCTGGATCAGCTCGCCGACCGTGCGTAGGCGCCGGTTGCCGAAGTGCTCGTACTCATCGAGCTCCGCGCGGACTGGGTCCCGGTTGAGCAGGATCGCGTCGGCCGCGTAGTCCTTCGACTCGGGATCGACGCCGAGCATGTCCGGCATCGCGACGAGCTTGCGGACGAGTGCGTAGATGTCCTGCGTGGTGAGGACGCGAGTGTCTTCGGGCACATCGACCTCGAGCCGCTGGTTCAGCTTGTAGCGGCCGACCTTGGTCAGGTCATAGCGCTTGGGATCGAAGAACAGCGCCTTGAGCAGGTTGCGGGCGTTGTCGAGCGTCGGCGGCTCGCCCGGCCGCTGCTTCTTGAAGACCTCGATCAGCGCCTCTTCCTCGCGCTCGGTCGTGTCCTTCTCGAGCGTGTTCACGATGTAGGGCGAGTTCTTGAACAGCTTGAGAATCGCCGCGTTGTCGCTCGTGTCGAGCTTCCAGCCGGTGGTTGGGTCCTCTTCGGGCAGCGCGCGGAGGAGCGTCGTGATCGGCAGCTTGCGCTTCCGGTCGATGCGCGCGTAGACGATGCCCTTCTTGTCGATCTCCAGCTCCAGCCAGGAACCGCGCGACGGCATCAGGTTCGCGGTGAAGACCTGCTTGGTCGCATCCTTGGGCTCCATCAGGTAGGCGCCCGGGCTGCGCACGAGCTGCGTGACGATCACGCGCTCGGTTCCGTTGATGATGAACGTCCCCCACTCGGTCATCATCGGGAAGTCGCCCATGAAGACCCGCTGCTCGCGGATCTCGCCGGTTTCCTTGTTCACGAACCGCACTGTCATCGACAGCGGGGCCTGGTGGGTCAGGTCCTTTTCACGGCATTCCTGAATCGAGATCGGCGGGTCGCCGAACTCGTACTCGCCGAACTCGACGGCGAGGGTACCGGTGTAATCCTCGATCGGCGAAATGTCGTCGATCGTCTCGCGCAGACCTTCCTGCATGAACCATTCGAACGACGCCTTCTGGATGTCGATCAGGTTCGGAAGATCAAGGACGTGCTTCAGGCGCGAGAAGCTCTTCCGCGCACGAGGCGCGGCAGCCCGAGTGGTCAAATCAGGGTGCCTCCCTTTAACAGCTCTATAGAGATACGCAGGCGGAACTACGGCGCGACCCACAAAGATAGCGGAAGCAGGGGACGTGCCGCAAGGTCAACCCTGCGGTTCCCCGCTTCGATCACGGCACTATAGAGCGTTTGCAGCGAAATTGCCAGGAATCTGCGGTCCCTGAAACGCCCGGAGACGCCTCGACGAGGCGCCTCCGGGACTGCTTCTCTTAAGTCCTGGCTACTGCTCGGACGGGGGCGACTCCTTGGTCTTCGGAGTCTTGGCCACGACGAGCTTGGCCGTGAGAGCCGGCAGCTGGTCGGCGCTGGTCGCGTTGCGCAGATCGCGCTTGCACGTCTTCGCCAGCACCTGCACGCGGTCGTTGGCCGCGAGGTCGGCGAGCGTCGCTTTCGCACGAGCCTTGTGGAAACGCGTGCGGTCATCGACGTTGAGCGTCAGCGGCTGCGCAGCCTTCAGGTACTTGCGCCCGTGACGATTCGACTTCTTGGCGTTCATCTGGAACGACTTGCCGTCGGCCGCAGCCGCGACGAACGAGCCCTTCAGCTCGACCTTGACGGTCTTGCACGCCTTGGCCGGTTTGTCGCGCTTGCCGTGCCCCTTGCCGGGGTCGTCATTCGCCGTCGCCGCCGGAACCGCGAGCGCGGCCGTGGCGAGGGCGAGCGTGAACAGTTTCGTAAAACGCATCCATACCTCCGAGTCGTGATGAGGGTTTTCCCTCTAGACCTGGTAACGGCCCCGTCTTGCGGCGCGGTTAGGCGGAATCCCTGGAACGAGGTAGCGATCTAACGGTCCCCTTACAGAGAACGCCGTTACGTTAGGTAAGTCGTCAGATTTCGGCCGAAGCGGCGGGCCGCATGCAAGGAGGTAAGCGGATGCATGACCGACTCGCCCGCACACTGGCCGCGACGGCCCTCGTCGTCGCTGTCCTTGGCACCACGCCACTCGGGCAGGCGGCGCAGCAAGGGGTCAACAACAGTCTCTCGGCCGTGCGCGGCGCAGGGACCTTCATGGTCTCGGCCGCAAAGCCGAGCCCGAAGAAACAGCGCGGGAACATCGGGCAACGTGGAGAACGGGGCACACCAGGCCCGCCAGGGCCGCCCGGCCCGACGGGGCCTGCCGGGCCAATGGGGCCGATGGGCCCTGAAGGGCCTGCTGGAGCAGATGGAGCCGAAGGTCCGGCCGGACCTGCGGGGCCGGCGGGGCCGGCGGGGCCGGCGGGCCCTGAAGGGCCTGCAGGCGCGGATGGGGCCCCGGGACCGGACTGGACCGGCAGGGCCCGCGGGCGAGAGGGGCGAGAAAGGTTCGAAGGGCGACCCCGGCGCCAAGGGCGACCCCGGACCGACCTACAGTGCCGGTCCAGGGCTGAACCTGGACGAGACCAACATGTTCAGCGTCGCCTTCGGGGGACCAGGCGCCGCTGCGACAGCCGCGCGAAGCGACCATACGCACGAGAGTCCCGCCGACGACGAGGCCTGTCGTGCCGTTGCCGCCGAACGAGGCGGTCGCACCGGCGAACGCATTCGTGGCGTTCGTGAGCGAAAGCGGGTTGGAATACGTACCGCCGAGGCGACCGTTTGCGAGCGTGCCGCTGACGATGTCGGCGGCGCTCGAACCTCAGCGCGAGCGATTCCTTCGAGTTTCCGGTGCTCATGCCGCCGCAGCCGTGCGGCGCCGCGCAACTCGGAAGTGCGTTCGTCCAATCGGGGCCGACACCCGCGCTGCGCATCTGCAACGGCATCAGCTGGGCGACGGTCCTGCTCCCGTAAGTAGCAAGAGGGGCCGCCCTGGCGGCCCCTCTTGGGTTTCCGAACCGAGCTGGAAAATCGGCTTCAGCTCGGCGCTTCAGTCTTAGTGGGCCGGCCGAGCGGGTTACTTCAACTCGACGCTTGCTCCGGCCTCTTCGAGCTGCCCCTTGATCTGCTCGGCCTCTTCCTTGGCCGCGCCTTCCTTGATCGGGTTCGGCGCGCCGTCGACGAGGTCCTTCGCTTCTTTCAGGCCGAGGCCCGTGACCGAGCGGACGACTTTGATCACGTTGATCTTCTTCTCGCCCGCGCCCGTGAGGACGACGTCGAAGGCCGACTGCTCCTCGGCAGCCGCGCCGTCGCCACCGGCCGCAGCGCCAGGGGCCGCGACGGCAACCGGCGCGGCGGCGCTGACGCCCCAGTCCTCTTCGAGCTTGTTCTTCAGCTCGACCAGCTCGAGCACGCTCATGCTGCCGAGCTGGTCGACGATGCCGCTTACGTCAGTTTTCGCCATTGCTTGCTTCCTCCTGTGGTTCTTCGCTGGTTTCCTCTTCCGTTGACGCTTCCTGAACCTCGGCTTCGGGCTCCTCGGCCGCGGGTTCCTCGGCCGGAGCCTCAGCCTCCGCGACAGGTTCCTCGGCCGCCGGCTCTGCCTCAGGCGCTGGCTCCTCGGCCGGAGCCTCGGCCTCCGCGGCAGGTTCTTCGACCGCTGGCTCGGCCTCGGCGGCGGGTTCCTCGGGCTCTCCTTCAGCCGTAGCGGTGTCCGCGGGGGAACCTCCCGATCGCTCCGCGTTAGTTTCCCCCTCCCCTGGTCCGCTATCGCGGACAGGCGGCTCCGCCGCCTCACTCGTGTCACCTTGCTCACGCAGTTGGTCGATGCGCGCATCGAGGATCCCGACGAGGTCGCGCATCGGCGCCGCGAACAACCCCACGACCGTCGTCAGCGGGCCGAACACTGTTCCCGCGAGTTGAGCCCGCAATACGTCCATCGCCGGCAGCGACGCGAGCCGCTTGATCTCCGCATCCGAGACCGTCTCGCCCTCGAGGATTCCGCCGCGGATTACGAGCACGTCGTTCTTCTTCGCCGTGTCGTTCAGCACCTTCGCAATCGCGGCCGGATCGGCTTCGGGATCGAGGAAGGCGATCGCCGTCGGCCCCTCGATCAGCTCGAGCAGGTCCTTCGTGCCGGCTTCTTCAGCCGCCCGCCTCGTGAGCGTGTTCTTGACGACGGTGAACCGCGCGCCACTCTCGAGCAGCTTCGTGCGCAGCTCGTCGATCTCGGGCATGGTCAGCCCGCGGTAGTCGGCGACGAGCAGCGTCTGGGTGTTCTTCAGCCGCTCGGCCAGCTCCGAAACGATCCGTTCCTTGTCCTGTTTGAGCACTGCATCACCTCGTTCTACGTACCCCGAGCCAGACTGAAGTCTGGCACGGACATTTGAAAAGAGCCCACACGTGGCGGGCTCGGAGGGAGCGAGATGCTCGTTCCGATCCGCCTCGGCTGGATTTCCGCCCTTCCGGGCCACCAGCTGTCTCTGGCGTAAAAGCTCTTAAGCCGGGACTGCTTCCTCTTCTGCGGTTTGTCCTTCCAGTTCTTCGACGATGCCCCGCGTCCGCGCCGGGTCGACGTGGATCCCCGGGCCCATCGTGCTGGTCAGTGTAATCGAGTGAATGTAGCGGCCCTTGGCGGCCGACGGCCGCGCTCGCATGATCTCGTCCATCAAGGCCGCGTAGTTCTCGACCAGTTGCCGCTCGTCGAAGCTGCGCTTGCCGAGCGTGACGTGGACGTTCGCACCACGGTCGGTGCGGTACTCGAGCTTGCCGGCCTTCGACTCCCCGACCGCCTTCGCGACGTCCTGCGTGACGGTGCCGGTCTTCGGGTTCGGCATCTTCCCCTTCGGCCCGAGAATGCGGCCGAGCTTGCCGACCACGCCCATCTGGTCGGGCGTGGCGATCGCGACGTCGAAGTCGTCGAAGCCCTCCTCGATCTGCTTCGCGAGATCGGCTGTCCCGACCACGTCCGCTCCGGCCTCCTGAGCCTCTCTCGCCTTGTCGCCCTCGGCGAACACGACGACCTTCGCCTCGCGGCCCGTGCCGTGCGGAAGCATCAGCGTGCCGCGCAGCTGCTGCTCGGCATGGCGGACGTTGAGGCCCATGTTCATGTGCACCTCGACGGTCTCGTCGAACTTCTTCTCCGGGAAGCCCTTGAGCAAGCGGACCGCTTCGACCGGCGAGTAGAGGTTCTCGCGGTCGATCGCCGCGCGAGCAGCCCGGTAATCCTTCCCATGCGTCACGTTGCTCGCCTCCGGCTCGCTCGTTTCACGGGGGAAACCATGTTTCCCCCGTGTGCCCCCTTCTTTAGGAGGTACGCGCTCTGCGCGCCGCGCATGTCGGCGCACAGAGCGAGAGCAGGGGTAGAAAAAAGGCCAGGCTTCAAAGTCGGTCCGTTTCTACACCCATTGACCGAGCGGTGCCGGCGACGACCTTCATCGCCTGCTCGACGTCGCGCGCGTTCAGGTCCGGCATCTTCGCCTCGGCGATCGAGCGCAGCTGGTCGCGCGTCAGGCGCCCGACCTTCTCGCGGTTCGGCTCGCCGGAGCCCTTCTCGATCCGCAGGGCCTCCTTGATCAGGACGGCGGCGGGCGGGGTCTTCGTGATGAAGTCGAACGACCGGTCCTCGTAAACCGTGATCTCGACCGGGATGATCCGCCCGTTCTGGTCACTGGTCTGCGCGTTGAACGCCTTGCAGAACTCCATGATGTTGACGCCGTGCTGGCCCAGCGCAGGGCCGACCGGCGGGGCCGGGTTGGCCTGCCCGCCGGGGATCTGCAGCTTGATCATGGTGAGAACTTTTTTCGCCATCAGTCGATCTTCTTCACTTGGTCAAACCCCAGCTCGACCGGCACTTGCCGCTCGAAAATGTCGACCAGCACCTTCAGCTTCTGCTGGTCCGGGTTGACGTCAACGATCTCGCCGTCGAAGTCGGACAGCGGGCCCGAGGTTACCTTCACGGACTCGCCCAGCGAGAATTCGACCTGGGCGCGCGGGCGCTCACCGGCGGTGGCGCCGGTGCGCAGGATGCGGTCGACCTCACCCTGCGAGAGCGGCACGGGCTTGTTCGCCGAGCCGACGAAGCCGGTCACGCCCGGGGTGTTCTTGACCAGCGTCCAGGCGTCGTCGTTCAGGTCCATGTTCACGAGCACGTACCCGGGCAGGATCCGTTTCTCGGCCTGCACCTTCTGGCCGTCCTTCGTCTCGATCACCTGCTCGGTCGGGACGACCACGCGGCGGAACCGCGGCACCTGGTTCATGGACATGATCCGGTGCTCGAGGTTGGTCTTGACCTTGTTCTCGTGCCCTGAATAAGTGTTGATCGCGTACCAGCGAAACATTCGGTGACCCCTTACTTGCCTAGGAAGACGTTTTCGACGAGCCGCTTGAAGACGAGGTCGACGCCCCAGAGATACGTGCCGACCACGATGCAGGCGATCAGGACGACGACTGTGCCCTGAATCAGCTGCTGCTGGTTCGGCCACTCGACCTTTTTCAGCTCACCGATCGACTCCTGGACGAAACGGATGAAGCCGCCGCCTCGAGGCGCGCTGGCAGGTGCGGTGCTCGGCTGCGCCGTCGGACGCGCCGGTTGAGGCTGTTGCCGGGTGCGCCCGCGCTCGAGCGCGGCGCCGTCGCCCCCGCCGGAGCGGGCCTGCGCCTCACGGCGTGCGCGGCGCTGGGATCGCGTCTGCCTGGCCATCAGCGCGTCTCCCTGTGCAGGGTGTGACTCCCGCACCAGCGGCAGTACTTCTTCAGCTCGAGTCGGTCCGGCGTGTTCCGCTTGGACTTGTTCGTCTGATAGTTCCTGCGCTTGCACTCGGTGCAGGCGAGAGTGATTCCGGGTCGTGTCTGGCTAGCCATCTCTTCCTCTTCTTGTCGCGCGTGAGGAGTAGCGGCGGAAGGACTCGAACCTTCGACCTTCGGATTATGATTCCGCTGCTCTAACCAACTGAGCTACGCCGCCGCGCGCGGCTGAGTGTAGCAATCGCCCGCATGATTTCCCTTCTCGCCGCCGTGCTCACGCTTGCGCATCCCGTGGCGCAACCGCGGGTTCACCTCCTCGGACGCTCGTGGGACGGACGACTGATCCGGGCGTACGAGATCGGGAACCCGGAAGCGGCACGGAAAGTGCTCGTGGTCGGTTGCATCCACGGCAACGAGGGCGCCGGGCTGGCGGTTGCACGGGCTCTCGCGCTCCGCGCAGCCCCCCGCGGAGCGGATGTTTGGATCGTCCCGAACCTGAACCCGGACGGCTTCACGGCGCGCAAGCGTCAGAACGCCCACGGCGTCGACCTGAACCGGAACTTTCCTTACCGCTGGCGCCGCAGCGGGCGACCGTGGGACACGGTCTACCCCGGGCCGCGGCCGCTCTCCGAGCGTGAGAGCGGGATCGTGGCACGGCTGATCCTGCGCCTTCGGCCCACCGTCTCGATCTGGTACCACCAGCACCAGAACCTCGTGCGCGGCGGCGGTGGCAGCGCGGCGGCGGCACGCCGGTACGCACGGCTGGCGGGCATGCGCTACGCAGGTCTGCCTGTGCCACGCGGCGCCGCTACGGGTTGGCAGGTTCGACGGTTCTCCGGGTCGAGCGCCTTCGTGGTGGAATTGCCCGCGGGGAGCCTGAGCGGGACTGCGACACAGCGCCACGCACGCGCAGTTCTGGCCCTGGCAGCGGCCTGACGCAGCGATAGGCTGAGACGATGGCCGCGATCGAAGCGGAGAACCTGCGCCGGACAGCCATGGCGGCCCTGTACGGGATGGCGATGACGATCGGGGGCGAGCGGTGGACTCAAACGCTCGGCCCGTTGCTCGCCACGCCGGCGAACCGGATGGCGCTCTTCCTCGGGCGTGCGCTGCCGCAGATCGTGAACGGGTTCTTCGTCTCGGCGTTCGCCTTCGGCGCCGGTTGGCTGTTGCTGCGCTTCGACCCACCGCTCTCGAGCCTGCCGCGGCTGGCGCTCGTCGTCCTGATCTCGACGGCGTCGTGCGCCGGCTTCGGCCTCGTGACGGGTGCCCTCGGGCTCCGTCTGCGCGACGTCTTCACCGTGGCGAACCGGCCTACTTCCTGATGCTGCTCTTCTGCGGCGTCAACCTCCCGCTCTCGGCTCTCCCGGGCTGGATGGAGGCGATCGGGCGCTGCCTCCCGCTCACGCACGGGATCGCGGCGGCGCGCGAGGTGACAGCCGGGGCCTCGCTCGGGTCGGTCGGCGGGCTGCTGTGGCGCGAGGCTCTCGTCGGGCCTGCTCCTTCACCGCTGCGTACCTGCTGATGCGGATTTTCGAGACCGAGGGTCGGCGACGTGCGTCGTTGGAGCTGGTCTAGCCTGGCGCGACGATGAGGCTGCGTGACGCGAACTGGATGCAGCTCGAGGAGTACCTCGAGCGCGACGACCGCATCGTGCTGCCGCTCGGCTCGACCGAGCAGCACGCGTACCTGTCGCTCGAGACGGACAGCATCGTCGCGGAACGCGTCTCCGCCGAAGCGGCCGAGCCGCTCGGTGTTCCCGTGCTGCCGGTGCTGCCTTACGGGCTGACCCCGACGTTCGCGGCGGCGTACCCGGGGAGCCCGTCGTTGCGGGTGGACACGTACGTGGCCGTGTTGCGCGACCTGCTCGACTCGCTGTTCGGCCAGGGCTTCCGCCGCTTCCTGCTCGTGAACGGGCACGGCGGGAACATGCCCGCGGGCTCGCTGGCGCGGGAGTGGGCGTCCGGCAGGCCGGAGGCGCAGGTGATCTTCCACACCTGGTGGAACACCCCCGGCGTCTTGTCCGTGGTCGACAACATTGCTCCCGGCTCGCACGCGAGCTGGACCGAGAACTTTCCGTGGACGCGGCTGGAGGGCGTCGAGCTGCCGGACGAGGAGAAGCCGATGCTCGACGAGGCCGCGTACCGAGTCGTCGCGCCCGCCGGGCTGCGGGACCTGCTCGGCGACGGCTCGTTCGGCGGCGCCTACCAGCGGCCCGACGAGGACATGCTGCGGATCTGGGCCGCGGGTGTCGAAGAGGTTCGCGACGTACTGGAGCAGGGTTGGCGCTGAGGCGGGCGGATCTCGATCCCGACCCGCTGCGGCAGTTCCGGACGTGGTTTTCCGAGGCGGAGGAGGCTGACGCTGCGCAACCGGACCGCATGACGCTCGCGACGGCATCGCGAGACGGTGCCCCCTCGGCGCGCATGGTCTTGTTGAAGCGCGCCGACGAGCGTGGCTTCGGGTTCCACACGAACTACGACAGCCGCAAGGGCGCGGAGCTGGACGAGAATCCGCGTGCGGCTCTGGTCTTCTACTGGTTCGAGCTCGGGCGCCAGGTACGTATCGAGGGACATGTCGAGCGCGCCCCCCGCGAGGACTCGGAGGCGTACTTCGCCACCCGCCCGCACGGTAGCCGTCTGGCCGCGCTGGCGTCCGCGCAGAGCCGGCCGCTCGAGAACCGCGCCGAGCTCGAGCGCCGCTACGCCGAGCTGGAGGCGAAGTACCCGGACGGCACCGAGATTCCGCTGCCTGACAACTGGGGCGGATACCGGGTCGTGCCCGACAGCTATGAGTTCTGGCAGCACCGTGAGAACCGGCTGCACGACCGTTTTCGTTACACGCGCGCGCGTGAGAGCTGGGCAATCGAGCGGCTCGCTCCCTGACGTAAAACGTCGGCCGGCGAAGCGCGAATGCCGGTAAACAGTGTGTGGATGCGTCGTCTCATCCTCGTTGCCGCCTGCGCCGGCGCGCTTGCGCCGGCCGCGACTGCCTCCCAGCTCGTCGACCGGAATGCCTCTCGGGTCAGCCTCGCCGTGAACGGCAGTGGCGAGGCGCTGCTCACCTACCAGACGGGGGGAAGGCTCAAGCATGTGCTCGCCTGGGGCGGGATCAACGCGATCGCGCCGTCTCGCATGCGTAAACAGCGTCACTTCTGGCTCGACTACGCGGGCGGCTACGGGAAGTACGGCCGAGCCTACTGGCGCGGCTTCAGGAACCGCTGCGGCCCCTACTCGGGACCGCCGGTCGCCCACCTCGTCGTCGCGTGCACGGCTCCCGACGGCACGCACTGGGCCTTGCAGGCGTGGCAACGCGCTCTGCCCAACCACGGCCGCTTGCCCAGCTCGTGGCAGCAGGCCTCCTGGGAGCTGCGGCTCTCACACTGGACGGCGCTCGCGGTGCTGACGGTCAAGACGGACTGGTCCCGTCGGCGCTACGACCACCTCTACGGCTCCCTGCGCTACCGCGGAAGGCCGGTGTACGGTTTTCGCACGACGTCGGACGGGCGGCCGCTCGACCGCTTCGGGCGCCTCATCTACGTGGACACATTCAACTCGAGGCACGGCCCCGGCTGGCGGCGCGACAACAGCTTCGTGACGCACCGGCCGAGAGGGATCTTCTGTTACGCGTTCCTCCCGCGAAACGGTTATCCGAGAGGAAAGGGAACGCGCTACCGCGTGACGGCCGTCGGGCCGGGCGTGACGCCCGATCTGATGTGGCAGGGCTCAGCCCCCGGGCCGTACGACGCCGAGCGCGACCGGCGAGCCAACGCCGAACAGCGGGCGCGCTACAGCGACCGCCTCTGCCAACCGACCTGAGTCTCGCCGACTCTGCGCCCAGCTTTGCGAAGTCGCTAGCGTCAATGCGGCTGCTTCACAAGAGCGTGTTCGAAGCACGGCGTCGATAGCACCTGCGGAGGCGACGCTTGTCGGCGCCGTCTAGAGGGCGCGCGGGCTCTGCCCGTGCGCCCGTCTGACCAGCTTTGCGAATTCGCACACGTTGAGCTCGTCTATTTGACGAGAGACAGCATTTTGAACATCGGCAGATACATGGAGATGACGATGACGCCGACCATGGCGCCGACCATGATCATCATCACCGGCTCGATGATCGACGTCAGCGTCTGAATCGCCGCGTCGACCTCGTCCTCGTAGAAGTCGGCGATCTTGCCGAGCATCTTCTCGAGCTCTCCCGTCTCCTCGCCGATCTTCACCATCTGGCTGACCATCGGAGGGAAGATCGGGTTCTCGATCAGCGGCTGGGCGATCGGAACACCCTGGTGCACGCGTTGGCGCACGTCGGCGAGTGCTTCCTCGACGACGTAGTTGCCGGCGGTCTGACCGGTGATCTCGAGCGACTTGATGATGTCGACGCCTGCGGAGACCAGGGTCGAGAGGGTGCGGGCAAAGCGTGCCATCGTGACCTTGAGGACGACGTCGCCGATCTTCATCGGAATCCGCAGCTTGATGCGGTCCCAGAGCTGCCGGCCGGCCTCCGTCTTCTTGAAGCGGCGGACGCCGAAGATCGTCCCGAAGAAGACCGGGAACACGATGTACCACTGGTGGCGCAGGATGTTGGAGCAGTTCATGACCCACTGCGTCAAGGTCGGGAGCTGGCCCCCGAGCTGCTGGAAGATTCCGGCGAAGACCGGTACGAGGAACATCAGCAGCGCGAGGAGGACGATGGTGGCGAAGATCAGCACCATCGTCGGATACATCATCGCGCCCTTGACGCGGCGCTTGATCTGCGTCTCCTTCTCGATCTGGAAGGCGACGCGGTCGAGCACCTGGTCGAGGATTCCGGCCGCCTCGCCGGCCTCGACCATCGCGACGTAGAGCTTGCTGAAGATCTTAGGGTGGCGAGACAGCGCCTGGGAGAGCAGCAAGCCGCCCTCGACGTCGGCACGCAGCTCGCGGACGACCGAGGCGAAGTAGTCGTCGTCGGTCTGCTGCTCGAGGATGACGAGCGCGCTGACGACGTTCAGGCCGGCGTCGATCATGGTCGCGAACTGACGGGAGAAGACCTGGAGCGTCTTCGGCTTGACCTTCTTGAAGACGGTGCGGGCGCTGTCTTCACCGCTCGCCGGGAGCTCTTCGAGCCGCTCGGCTAGGAGACCGCGGACGCGCAGCTGCTCCCGCGCCCCATCGACATCGGGAGCGTGGATTTCGCCGTCCAGCAAGAAGCCGTCGGCATTGATCGCGCTGTACGCGAAGGCCGCCATACAAGAAGCTCATCGGCAGGGGGATTCGCGGCCTTGAGGGAAGCGTGCGGGATGCCGATACGTGTTGCGTGGTAAACGTTCACGCGCGCGCGCGCGAAGAATCGGGTTTCGGCCTGATCGAGCTTCTGATGGCGGTGACGATCCTGAACATCGGGATCTTCGCCATCTTCGCTGCGTTCAACACCGGGGTCGTCACGATCAAGCGGGCCTCCGAGGCTTCGACCGCGTCGGTGCTGGCGGATCAGCAGATGGAGTTGTTGCGGGCGGTGACCTACGACAAGATCGCTCTCGACACGACCTTGCTGGGGTCGACGAACAACACCTACAAGTGCGACTCGGCTCTCGGGACGGGCTCGTGCCCGTACTCGACGTCCGGGGAGGTCACGATGACCTGCTCGCCCGTCGTGAACACGTGTAACCCCTGGCGGACGACGACCGGGCCCGATCACCGTTCATACGTGGTCGCCACCTACGTCTTGACCGAGAATCCGAGCGCGTCTGCGCGGACGGTCAAGAAAGTGACGGTGGTCGTGCGGGACTCGAACATCACGACCAGGGTGCTCGCCCGCGCGACGTCGACGTTCGACTGCTCGACCGGTCAGCCGTACTCGAGCTGCCCGCCCAGCTAGCGCCCCTTCGCGGCTAGTCCCTTCCGGCCGCGCCCGGGCTCGCCCCGTCCCGGTGCCAGGCATCGTTACGAGAGCGTCACATCTTTGTCACGAAAGTGAAACAGGGGGCTCGATCTCGCCGCCGCTGCCTACGCTCGAGCTCATGGCACGTCACCCCCGACTCGTGGAACCTGGCGGCTTCTACCACGTGGGGTCTCGGGGGAACGACAAGCAGCCCATCTACTGGGATCGCTTCGATCGGGTCTTCTTCCTGACCTCGCTCGCCCGGGTGGTGCGGCGGTACCGCTGGCTCGTTCATGCGTACTGCCTGATGACGAACCACTTCCACCTCGTCTTGCAGGTTCCGGAGAGCGGGCTGTCCGAAGGCATGTGTGAGCTCAACACCGGTTATTCACGCAGGACCGAGGCGTCGCTTGCGATGCCGGCTGGAGGCCGTGCAGGCTTTGCCGGTACGGCCGGGCAACGAACGCCCGTGAAAGCTCAAACGCCCTAAGCACCTGCGCGCCCCTCCGAAGCGCATGTGCGTTTCGGCCTCGTCCCGGTGCCAGGCAACGATACGAGAGCGTAACGAGCTACGCCGTAGCGAGCAGCTTCAGGACGTAACGAGTGCCGTCGGCGGTGTTCACGAGCGTGAGGGTCTTGCCCTTCTGCAGCGACACCGTCTGCGAGCCGTTCTCGTACGAGCCGCCGGCGATGCCGATCTTCACCACGCTCGCCCGCACTGACACGAGCTCGAACACAGGATCGCCGGCCGGGAAGGTCTTGTGCACGCTCACCGTCTCCACGACGCCGTCGATGGAGATTTTCGCGCTGGTGTAGCTCTTGAAGGTCTTCGAGCCAGAGCCGCCGCCCGTCCCAGAGCCGCCCGGGACGGTACCGCCCCCGCCCGTCTTTGTCCCGCCGCCCGAGGACGGAGGCTTGGTCGGAGGCTTGGTGCCGCCCGCCGAGCACGCGTCTCCACCGCAATGCTTCAGCTGCGGCGAGAAGGGATCCTTCGTCCGGAAGCGGTCGAACGTGACGAGCTGGCCCGCGCCGGGCGAGATCGTGCCGCCCGGATCGGCCAGGCCGTTCGTCCCCGAGCCGCCGCCCGTGCCCGTGCCGCCGCCGGCAGGCCCGGAGCCGCCGCCCAGATCGGGTGGCGCCAGGGGCGCGCCGCTGCCAGAGGCCGGCGCGGTCGAGGTAGGCGCAGGCGACGAATTGTCGATCGTCTTCGGGTGCAGCATCTTCATCGTCCGCGGGACCTGGAAGGCGAGCAGCCCGAGCAGGAGCACGCCGCCAACGGCGATCATGACCTTCTGGCGCTTGGCCTTGTCCTTCGGATCGATCTGCTTTTTCCGGGCCATTACGGCAAGGCTCCTGCTGCGGCCGCGCCCGTAGAGGGCGGCGTGGCCGGCGTCGTCGTAGTCGCGCTCGTGGAAGCAGGCGCTGTCGTGGACGCCCCTGTCGTTGCCGTCGAAGCTGGAGGCGCGGTAACAGGCCCGTTGCCATACACGAACGCGTCGACCGTCAGCGTGGCGTGAATCTGGGGGAAGCCGGCCGGAGACTCGTCAAAGGCGAGGTTGTCGACCAGGAACAGCCGTCCGGTGGCGTCAAGAGTGCCGCGGCGCACGTCGACGAGCCCGCGCAGGCGGAACAGAAAGTCCGACAGCGCGTAGAAGTTTCCGTTGAAGACGACCTGCAGAGGCACGGCCTGATAGCCCGAGAGGGCCATCGAGCCCTGCGGCGTGATCGAGTCGAAACTGATGCCGCTCTCCTTGGCGATGTGGTTCAACTCGAGGATGACCCCTGACATGTCTGCCTGATCGGGCATTGCCTTGGTCAGCCGAAACACGTCGGCGACGCGGATCTTCGAGGCGCTCTTCACCTGCGCGATCAGCGCGCGCGCCTGGGCGACGTTCTTCTGCGTGTCGTCGATCTGCGTGGTCAGGTCCGCCGCGGTCTTCCGCTGGGGCGAGATGAGCAGGAACCAGCCGGCCAGCGCGACGAGCAGGAAGAAGGCGACGACCCCGGCGATGATCGCCGGCTGCGGAATCTTGGTCGTCTTTTTCATGACGCCGGCGCTCCGGGCTGGCGGACATCGGCCGAGATCCGGAAGTGGATGACGGGCTGGTTGTCGACCTTCTGGCGCTCGCTGACGTTCAGCTGCACGTTGGTCAGGTCGGGCACGACCATCAGCCGCGACAGCAGCCGCGCGACGCCGTTGTGCGAATAGGTGTAGCCCTCGATCGTGAAACCGCTCGCGGGTGGAAGCGCGGTCGTTCCGCTCGAGGGAGCCGCAGGCGCAGCGGCAATGGACGAAACGGGCGACTTCGCCGAAAGGTTCAGGAGCCAGACATCGCTCGGGAGGACCTGCGAGAACTCACGCAGCACGCGGTCCCAGGCGACGCGCTTGGACAGTGCCGTCGAGAGCGCGCTTACCCGCGCCGTCTGGTCGGCGGCGAGCGCATTTTGCGTATTGACCTCGTTCTGCGCCGGCACCGGCAGCGAGCTCAGCTCGTTCTGGGCGCTCTTGAGCTCTTCGCGCTTCTGGGTCGCCTTACCGTGGGCCATCAGGAAGAGCCCGGAGAGCAGCGCGGTCAGCACGACCGCCGAGAGCACCGCGCCGACCACGACCGCGTTCGGCCCCTTGGCAGTCGAGCTGCGGGCGTTGTCTCGCGGGAGTAGGTTGACAGCGCGCATCGGCTAGTCCTCGATCCCGAGCCCGATTGCGACCGCGAAGGAGCCGGGCTGTGAGAGCTCCTTCACACGCTTGCCGACCTTCACTCGGCCCAGTGGATCGCCGATCCGCACGGGCACGCCGATCAGTTGCTGAAGCTCCTGGGCGAGCCCGTCCAACTGAGCAGTGCCGCCTGTGAAGACGATCTCACCGATGCCCAGGGATCCGGGCTGGTTCTGGTAGAACTGGAGCGAGGACACGAGCTCACGCGCGAACGTCTGCAACTGCTTGCGCACGGCGTCTCGAGCCGCGTTCGCCTGGTCGTCCGTGAGCCCTTCCGGGGTCTCCTCCACGGTGAGCGACAGCCTCTCTTTGATCGGCTCGGCCTCCGAGGGGGCAATGTCGAGCGCGCGCGCGAGCGCCACGTTCAGGTTCGCGCCGCCCCAGTCGAGGACTCGTGTGAACTCGCAGACCCTGCCGTCGGAAACGGCGAAGGTCGAGCGGTCATGGCCGATCGACACGACGACGAGCGCGGCATCCGACGGCTGATCGGACTCCTCCCCGGTCTCGCCGAGCGCCCGCAGCAGCGCAAACGCTTCGAGGTCGATCCCCGCCAGCTTGATCCCGGCTTTCTTGCACGCGCTCACATAGCGGTCGATCAGCTCGCGGTAGGCGACGACCAAGAGGATCTTGCGGGAGTGATTGCCCTCGGCGTCGACGACCTCGCTCAGCACCTGATAGTCGAGCACTGCATCCTCGAGTGGGATCGGCAGCGCCTCCTGAGCACGGAACCGAATCGCATTCTCGAGCTGCTTGCCGTCCTCGATGCCGCTGATGTCGAAGATCCTCACGCCGATGCGGTTGTTGGCGATACCGAGCCGCACGCCCTGGCGCGGAAGCTTGTTTTTGCGGAAGAACTCCTTCAGCGCCTCCGCGAGCAGATCCGGCTCGCGCAGCTCGCCGCCCACGACGATGCCCTGCTCCAGCTCCTGGCGCGCGACCTGGACGAGCTCGGGGTGACCGTTGTTCACGACCCGCGCAGCAGCGAGCTGCGACGCGCCGATCTTGAGGCCGACGATTAGCTTCTGACGCTTCGAGCCGCCGTCGCGCTTGGTGCGCCGGGTCTTCGGCTCCTTGGGCTCCTTTGACTGCTGTTTCCGCTCGTCGCTCTCTGCCTTGCGCTCTGCCTTCTCAGCGGTCCTGTCACGCTTGGGCTTGCGCTCCTTTTTCTCCTTCGGCGCCTTCGGCTCGCGGGACTTGCGGCCGAACGAGATCTCTTTCTTCAGGAACGACGTCTTCTCCTCAGCCGGCTCGGGGACGCCGAGCTCGGGCTCGAGCTCAGAGGCCGGAACCGGCGCATGAACCCCAGGCGCGGGCGGCGGCGGAGCAGGCGTGAGCACGGCCGGGGCAGGAACCTCCGGGGCTGGGGCAGCAACCTCCGGGGCAGGGGGCGCAGCCAGCTCCACCGTCTGCTCCTCAACGACCGGCTCGTCCAGCGGCAGCGGCGCCACAGTCGCGGCGCGCTCCAGCTGGGCTTCGATCTCGGGCTCCAGTGACGGAGTCACGTCGTCCTGGGGCTCCTCGGCCGGAGCCGGCTTTTCGCCCTTCCGGCGCCCGAACAGGTCGGACACCTTGACCTCTTTGTTCCAGTCGACCACGCGCTAGCTCCCTGCGACCCGGAGCCCGCCGGCGAGCGGCTGAGGGTCCGTTTCGACTTCGACGCCGGCCATATCGAACCCGGCGCGCTCCAGAAGCGAGAACAACTGGTCGGGCCGGCTCGAGCGACCAAGGGCCGTCTCGAGCGTGATCACCTTCCGCAGGGTCAGCTCGGCGAGGGACTGCTCCATCGTCTGCATTCCCTTTTCGGTGCCGGTCTGCATGACCGAGTAGATCTGCTCGACCTTGCCCTGGCGGATCAGGTTCCGGACGGCATCGTTCGGAAATAGAATCTCGAGTGCCGCGACGCGCCCCTTGCCGTCAGCGGTCGGGAGCAGCGCCTGCGTGACGACACCTTCGAGCGTCGCGGCGAGCTGGACGCGGATCTGGTCCTGCTGTCCTGCCGGGAAGGCATCGATGATGCGGTCGACGGTGCTCGGCGCGCTCTGCGTGTGCAGTGTTGCAAAGACGAGGTGGCCGGTCTCGGCCGCGGTGATTGCGGTGCCGATCGTCTCCAGGTCGCGCATCTCGCCGAGGAGGATCACGTCGGGGTCCTGGCGGAGCGCGGCGCGGAGGGCGTCGGCGAACGTGGTCGCATCGGGGCCGATCTCGCGCTGGTTGACGATGCAGCGCTTGTGCTTGTGCACGAACTCGATCGGATCCTCGATCGTGAGGATGTGCTCGGAGCGCTTGCGGTTGATCTCGTCGATCAGCGCAGCGAGCGTCGTTGACTTACCGGAGCCGGTCGGGCCCGTGATGAGGACGAGGCCGCGCGGTTTTTCCGTGAGCGCATGGAGAGTCGTCGGGATGCCGAGCTCCTCGAGCGTCTTGATGTCTGTCGGGATGAGCCGGAACGCCGCGCTGAGCGTCTCGCGCTGGAAGTACACGTTCACGCGGAAGCGCGCGAGGCCGGGAATCGAGTGCGCGAAGTCGATGCTTCGCTTGACCTCGAGCTGCTTTTGCTGCTCGGTGGAGAGGATCCGGTACAGGAGCTGTTGCGTCTCCTCGGCGCTCAGCTCGAGCCCGCCTTCGAGGCGCTCCAGGGATCCACGCACGCGAACCACCGGCGGTGCTCCGACCGTGACATGAAGGTCGGAAGCATTCAACGCCACCATCTGCGCGAGCAGATCATCGATTGAGATCAAGGTTTCCGGCATGGAACTCCCTCGACCGAGCTATCGGCAGCGGCCTGGGGTTCCTTAACCCCGTGCTTTCACGCCGCCGGGATCACTCCAACGGGGGGTGCCTCACCCGCCCTGACGACCGATACCACCCTCCGAGCCACCCGACGCATCCCCCAAGGAGGAGTACTGCATGCTTTCACGGCTTTCGAACAAGATCAGCCAGACGCGGCGTGAGGAAGGCTTCACGCTGATCGAGCTTCTGGTCGTGATCATCATTCTGGGAATCCTGCTCGCAATTGCGATTCCCTCGTACCTGAGCTTCCGCACGCGGGCCAACAAGTCCGCTGCGCAGGCCAACGTCCGTGCCG
>JALYTD010000029.1 GCA_030854475.1 Actinomycetota bacterium | reverse complement strand
CCCCGTCGACCTCGCGCCCGGCGGTGTTGTACCCGACCGAATTGACGTGCGCGCCGGGTTTGAGCCACTCGCGCCGGACTACGGGTTCCGCGCTGTGTGTGCATGCGCAGACCACGTCGGCCTCCCGCACGGCCTGCTCGATCTGCACGTAGGGACCGACCTCTCGGCCATTTCCCCCGCCGAACTCCAGCGCGAGCGCCTTCGCCTTCTCCGGGTCGCGTCCGACGACGCAGATCGATCCGAACCGCCGCACGCGTGATACCGCGCGCAGGTGGGCCCGTGCCTGAACGCCCGTCCCGATGACCACGAGGAGATAGGGGTCGTGCCGCGCGAGAAGATCGGTGGCCAGCGCAGATCCTGCGGCGGTGCGGGCCGCCGTGATGGCCTCACCGTCCATCAGGGCGAGCGGGCTGCCGTTATCGGCGTCGAACACGACGATCACCGCCTGATGCGTCGGCCGGTCGGTGTTCCGCGGAAAGAGCGACACGAGCTTCGTCGCGAGCGCGCCCGACGACGGTAGGTACGCCGGCATCGCGGCGAGGAGCGCGTCCCGCTCGGGCACCAGCGCGGCGATCCGCGGCGGCATCGAGACCTTACCGGAGGAGAGATCGGCCATGGCCTTGCCGACCGCCTCGCGCAAACGATCCAGATCGATAAGTCCTTCGACCTCGGGGCGGGAGAGCACGAGCACCCCGCGATGTTAGGCGGCGGGGACTTTTTCCTCGGCGCGGCGCACGACCACCGGACCGAGTCGAACGCGCTCGCCGAAGACCTCCGTGCTGACCACGAAACCGGCGAAGATCAGTAGCACCCCGAGCAGCTCACCGAGGAAGAACGCCCAGGTCATGCCGAAGCGGTTGAGACCGCTGGTGACGCCGGGGATGAAGCCGCCGAGCGCGATGAGGAGCGTGGCGGGCACGCGCGAGTGGAGCTCGCCGCGCGCGAGTGCGACGGCGGCGCGGGGCAGGGAAGCGATGAAGTTGACCGCGACGGCGACCGCTCCGTAGAGCTGCGCCGCGACCGGCGGCAGCTGACGCCGGCCGAGGACCCGCTGCTTGGGCATGAACACGTAGGCGCTGAAGATCGCGCCCACGACCAGCGCAAACGCACCGATGATGTTGAACGGCCCGGCGAGTATCCGGATGTTGCCGGGAATCGCCGTGCCGACGGGCACGCCGGTCGTTGCGTCGAGCGCGTACGGCGCGTCGAGAGTCGCGGTCAGCACAAGTGCGGCGGCGATAACGGAGCCGACGCCGAGCACCGCCAGGACAATTGGTACGACGAGTGATCGCGCCCGCCATGTCGCGATCGCTATCGCGACCGAGGCCGCGACGCACGTGACCAGCACCAGGGCGAAGGCGGTCGTGTCCTCTGGGTAGCGTCCCCGGATCGCGAAGGCGTAGAGCGCACCGAACACAAAGCTCACGGCGACGAAGTAACCGAATCGTGTACGGGCCAGAAGCACGATGGTCCCGGCGCCGAGGTACGCGGCCACGAAGAACGCGCCTATGAGGTACCAGGTCCGGTACAACGCCTCATTCCATCCGAACGCAGAGCCGAGGAACTCGGTCCCGGCGCTGATGCCGTACCAGAGCAGGCCGATAGCCCACACGAGCTGGAACGCGCGATGCCGGCGCGACCATTGGGCGAGCACGGCGGCCGCGAAGACGAAGCTAACGACCGACGAGAGGAGGGGGAGCACGACGTTCGGGCTCACGCAGCGACCATCTCCCGAGCGCCTGGCGAAGTCAAACGCGATGCCCAGATTTTGGTAGGAGCGGCTAACGTAGGAGCATGTGCCGATCGATCAAGACCCTGCGCCGTGCGGACGGTCGCGCCTCCGACGAAGAGGTCGCCGCCGCGGCGCTCCAGTACGTGCGTAAGGTGAGCGGCTACCGCGCGCCCTCGCAGCGCAACACGCAAGCGTTCGACGCCGCCGTCTACGAGATCGGCCGCGTCTCCCGGCGCCTCCTCGAGGACCTCGAGAGCGGCCGCACCCAGCCTGCCCAGCGGACCTCACGCGCCCGCGCCTAGTCCAAATGCCGTAGAGACGATCCACCAGGGGGCCGATTTACTGCGGGTTCCCCACGCCTGAAACTCGCCGCAGCGCTCTTCAAGAAGGAGAGGCGACGGGCCCGGCAGGGTTGAGGGGCAATCACCCACCCGGGTCGCGACGCTTCTCCTTCTTTATTTGTAGCGCAGGCCGAGCGACGAGCGACTCATTCGCGAGGAGCGAGTCGACCAGCCCTGAGCCCGTGGCGAGTCACGGAGCCGGTAGCCGACGGGACGACCTGCTTAGTTAGGCCGCCGGCAGGTATTGCGCCAGCATCTCACGCAGGGCGGCGGGGTAGTAGGGCTTCGAGAGGAACGCCGTGCAGCCGGCCTCGATGGCCTTGTGCTCGTCTCCGGGCGTGGCTGACGCGGAGACCGCGACGATCGGCACGTTCTTCGCCCATGTCTCCTTACGCAGGAGCTTCACCACCGTCCAGCCGTCGAGCTTCGGCAGCTGAAGGTCCAGCAGAATGAGGTGCGGCCGGTGCTCCCGAGCAAGCTCCAGGGCCGCGAACCCGTCGGTCGCCACCGTCGCCTCATGACCGGCGTGCCGCACGATCCGCAGCGCTAGCTCCAGATTGTTGGGCTCGTCCTCGACGACGAGGATCTTGGCCATCCGACTCCCCTTTGATCAGGCTTGGTGCGAAGCGAGCGGTAGGTCCAGCGTGAAGGTGGACCCGAGGCCGAGCCCGACGCTGCTCGC
>JALYTD010000010.1 GCA_030854475.1 Actinomycetota bacterium | reverse complement strand
ACATCGACATCGCAACCGA
This sequence comes from Actinomycetota bacterium, assembly GCA_030854475.1. Classification (GTDB taxonomy): domain Bacteria; phylum Actinomycetota; class Thermoleophilia; order Gaiellales; family Gaiellaceae; genus JALYTD01. Next base: position 34,007 of record JALYTD010000010.1, on the reverse strand, counting down.
GCCCTGCCACACTGGCTCGAGCACTACAACCGGCGTAGGCCGCACAGCTCGCTCGGAGACCGGCCTCCGATCAGCCGCGTTCACAACGTCCGTGGGTAGGACAGCTAGCTGTAGGGCGACAGCAGGATGTCAGTGAAAACGACGTCAGTGGTTTTGTAAGTCATAAACCTGACGTTTCTCACCGTCCCACACGCGTGCCGGCTAGCGTCGTACGCTACGGCCAAGCAGTCCGAAACCAGAGCCTGGGCATGAGCGAGCCGACCGATCCTGCACTTAAGCGCCGTCGATCCGCGGCCTCCCGGTACAAGCCTGATGTCGTCGATCTTCTGCTTGTCGCGGAGGCGCCGCCGAGCTCGCCCGAGCGCTACTTCTACTTCACCGACGTCCGCGAGCACGACAGCCTTTTCCGCTACGTCTGCCGGGTGCTGCTAGGCCGTGAGCCGTCGCACGATGAAAAGCACGAGCTACTCGAGGAACTACGCGGGCGCGGCGTGTTCCTGATCGACCTGAAGGAGACGCCGGTGGACGGAACCTCGCTTGCCTTGTGCATCCCCGGCCTCGTTGAGCGCTGCAGCGAGCTTGCGCCCAGGCGAATTGTGCTGATCAAGGCCACGGTCTACGACGCGGCGTTTGGGCCCCTGAAAGCTGCGGGACTGCCCGTCTGCGATGAACGGATTCCGTTCCCCGGCAGCGGGCGTCAGCGCGAGTTCGTTGCGGCGTTTCGCCGCGCGATCGAACCGTAGGACGAGCGGACCGCCAGCGACTGCGCCGCTTCTAGGAAACGAACGCCTTCCGAACGGATGCAGCGGTCCATCTGTTCGTGCCGTGAATCGTTGGAACCTTCTTCACGTTCAGCGCCTCGGCGATCTCCTCCAACGACATCCGCTTCCCGAGCATCGCGTTGATCCTGGTCCGCCATTCGTGGTCACGTCGGTTGCAGAGCCGATGCCCGAGCCGGACGTTGTCGGGCGTGAGGTGACCTTCGTGCATCTTGAGTCTCGGATAGTGGTCGGCCGTCGGCTCCCAATCTGAACCGGATGATCTCGGGTCGAAGTACCTCCGACCGCGGAAGCAGTAGCACTGGGGCATCTCGCACCGCACGTCTACGAGCTGGCCGTCCCGGGCGAGCTGCCAGAGGATTCCGCGAACACCCCAAGCCTCGAGCTGCTCGAGTGGAGTCTTTCCAGCGTCCGCCGGTGCCGCCCGGGTTCTTGCTTGAGGGACCTGTTCACTGTCGATCGCGCTACGACCTCCCTGCGGCCAGATGATCTCTCCGCGACCTCGCGCCACGGCACCCGTCGAAGTGGCCGGACACTAGCACCGTCAATTGTGCTTTTCCATGTCGGAGTGGCAGACATTCCCGACGCCAAATTAGCCTATCGAACACACGTTCGACTATCCCTCGGACGAGGGACTAGCGCATACCGCGGTTTTGGCTAACCGCCGTTGGTGCTGATCGGCGCGTGCCCGATGATCTTCTTGAACGTCTTCGGGTCGCTGAGCTCCTTGATCAGAAGCTTCACCCAGGTGTCGGTATAGACGTAGTCGCCGTGCGGCTCGTCCCATACGCAGTACTGCGCCTTCGTGCGGGTGGGGTTGCCATCGCCCGCCGGCGGGCGCACTTTGAAGTGGCGCCACGCGCGGACATGGTCGGAGCTCGCGGTGAACTTGACCCCGAGCGCCTTAGAGACCTCGCGGCACACGGCTGAAGGCTTGAGGCGGCCGGCATTCTGCACCGGCACCTGCTTGTCGCGCACGATCGTCTGTACGACGTCCAGGTCGGAGCGCTGCTTCTCCGGCAGCTCGGCGAGGCGGACGAACCGCATCGCCACGTCGGCTTCGCTCTTCGGGCCGGTCTGCGGGATCAGCAACACCCGAAAGTCGTAGCGATGGTCGCTGCGCACGTCTTCGTCGAGACCCGCGTCGAACTCCTCGACGTACCGGGTCAGGTGCTTCGGCAGCCGCTTGTGCGTCTGCTTCAGCGCCTCGACCGCGTCCTCGGTGAGCGAGCTCATGAAGATCGGGAACCGCAGCTCGTCTGCGAGGCCCTCGTCCTGGCCGAACAGCTCCACGAGCGTTGCCTCGTAGTTGAGGATGTGCGACTGACACTTCCCCGCGACGATCGCCTCGAGCAGCCGCTCGTAGCGGTGCTCGATCTTGTTCCGGAAGCCGATGAAGAATTCGACGTTGCTGCGGACGGGGTCGTTGGTCTGCGGGAACTGCTCCTTGATGCAGCGCGCGAGCTCCCAGCTACGGAACTCCCCGTCCTTGCCGCGGATACGCCAGCCGCGCTCGTTGCGGTACCAGAAGTCGATCCCGTCGCGCTCGAACCGGGCCTGGAGCAGATACAGCCAGGCCATGTGCATGTGGACGACGAAGGCCTCGAGCCGGCGCGTGCGGTTCGACTGGTTGTAGAGGTCCACGGCGAGCAGCGCCTCCTGCTTGCTCGCTTGGAGGTGATGCCACCAGCGCGGACGCGGAGCCATGGCCGGGCCCTACTCCTAGAAACGGACCGGGCGCATCTTTGCGCCCGGTGAATGCCTACCGATGCGATCCACTGACACTCGCGTGTCGTTTCTCGCCTTTAAGGCTGTCGTTTTCACTGACACTTCCGTGTCGCCCTACAGCGCTAGCTACAACCCGTGTTCGTCCCGCAATCCCGACACGTGTAACACGAGCCGGTCCGAACCATCCGGCCGCCGCACTTGGCGCACTCGACTGCGTCTTCCCACGCGTTGAAGAGGGCCGTCTGGCCCGGCGGGGGCGCTTCTGCAACCTCGGCCGTGGCTGCCGGCGTTGACTCGCCGTTGTACTGCGACGCCAGCCGCGCCTTTACCTCCGCCGACAGGATCCCCGCTTCCTCCTGTTGCTCGCTCGTCAGGAACTTCTTGCCGAACCAGCGGAAGACGTAGTCGACGATCGACTTCGCGTTGCGGATGTCGGCGTCGTTCGTCAGGCCGCTCGGCTCGAAGCGCATGTGGGAGAGCTTCGAAACGTAGACCTCGGGCGGCACGCCGTACTGCAGGCCCATCGAGACCGCGATGCACAGTGAGTTCATCAGGCCGGCCATCGTGGTGCCGTCCTTGGCGATGTCGATGAAGAGGTCGCCTGGGGTTCCGTCCTCGTACAGGCCTACGTGGATGTAGCCCTCGTACTCGCCGACACGGAACTTCCGGCCGACTTCCTCGCGGTCGTCCGGCAGCCGGCGGCGCTTGGTCAGCGGCACCGGCGGCGTCGCGGTCTCCACCGTCTCAGCCTTGCCGGACAGCGGCTGTGCGACCTTGCAGTTGTCGCGGTAGATCGCGATCGCCTTCACGCCGAGCTTCCACGAGTCGAGCAGCAGGCTCGAGACCTCGTCCACCGTGGCCGTCTCGGGCAGGTTGACCGTCTTCGAGATTGCCCCGGAGATGAACGGCTGGACGGCTCCCATCATCTTCACGTGGCCCGAGTAATGGATCGCGCGGTCGCCGACGGCGCAGTCGAAGACGGGGTAGTGCTCGGACTTCACGGTCGGCGCGCCGACGATCGTGTTGCGCTCGTCGATGAACGCGACGACCTCGTCGGCCTCCTTCGGCGCGTAGCCCATCTTCTCGAGCGCCATCTTCACGGTGCCGTTCACGATCGTGATCTCGCCGCCGCCGACGAGCTTCTTCGACTTCACGAGCGAGAAATCGGGCTCGACGCCGGTCGTGTCGCAATCCATCATGAAGCTGATCGTTCCGGTCGGGGCCAAAACGGTCGCCTGCGCGTTGCGGTAGCCGTGCACCTCACCGAGATCGAGGACGTCGTCCCAGGCCTTGCGGCACGCGGTGAGCAGGTCGGCCGGAACCGAGTCGGAGTGCTCGATGTTCCCGACCGCCGCGCGGTGCATCGACATGACGCCGATCATCGCGCCGGCGTTGGGCTGGTAGCCCGCGAACGGACCCATGCGCGCTGCGATCTCGGCCGACTTGCGGTACGCGCGGCCGGTCATCAGAGCCGTGATCGCCGCCGCGTAGGCGCGGCCCTCATCCGAGTCGTACGGCAGGCCGCGCGACATCAGCAGCGCGCCGAGGTTGGCATAGCCCAGCCCGAGCTGGCGGAAAGCCTTCGCGTTGTACTCGATCTCCGGCGTCGGGTACGACGAGTAGCCGACGGCGATCTCCTGCGCAAGGAACATCACGTCGCACGCATGCTCGAACGCTTCGACGTCGAGCTCGCCGTCCTCGCGGCGGAACTTCATGAGATTCAGCGAAGCGAGGTTGCACGCGCTGTCGTCGATTGACAGATATTCGGAGCAGGGGTTAGAAGCATTGATCCGGCCGGTGTTCGGAAGCGTGTGCCACTTGTTGATCGTCGTGTCGTACTGGACGCCCGGGTCGGCGGACTGCCAGGCCGCCTCGGCGATCTGGCGCAGCAGCTGGCGAGCGTCGACCGTGTCGACGACGGAGCCGTCGGTGCGGGCGGTCAGGTTCCACTCGCCCTCCTCGGCTGCCGCCTCCATGAACGCATCGGTGACGCGCACCGAGTTATTTGCGTTCTGGTACTGGATCGACGCCCAGTCGGGCGAGTCCAGCGACATGTCATACCCGTTGGCCTCGAGCACGCGCGCCTTGCGCTCCTCGTTGGCCTTGCACCAGATGAACTCCTCGACGTCCGGATGGTCGACGTCGAGTACGACCATCTTCGCGGCGCGGCGCGTCTTGCCGCCCGACTTGATCGTGCCGGCCGAGGCGTCCGCGCCGCGCATGAAGGAGACCGGCCCGGAGGCGTAGCCGCCCTTGGACAGCTGCTCCTTGGAGGAGCGCAGGTGCGAGAGGTTGACGCCCGAGCCCGAGCCGCCGCGGAAGATGACGCCCTCGCGGCGGATCCAGTCGAGGATCGACTCCATCGAGTCCTCGATCGAGAGGATGAAGCAGTTGTGGACGGCGACGTTGTTGGTGAGGTACTCGCCGGATTCGGTCTGGATGTCGTAAACGTCTTGGGTGCCGATCTCTTCGATGGCGACGATTTCTTCCTCCCGCAAGTCACCACACTGCTTCAGGCCACGAAGCGCAAGCGACTCGATGAGCTTCGCCTGCTTGGCGCTGCCGACGAAGCCGACGAGCTCAGCAAACCGGGCCCGCTCGGAGCCGATGCTGATCTGAACCTCATGAAGGTCATGGCGATCCGCGCGCCGCTCGTGCTTGCGGATGCGGCGCGAGTAGATCCCGAGGACGTTGAGAAGAAGCTGGATGTCTTCGGTCCATCGCTCGCTGATTACCGCGAATCCAATCCGCCCGCGTTCCGAGCCGTCTGACCGCTGGACGGTTACGAAGCCGTCCGCCTGGAAGATGCTACGAAGATACGCGGCGATCTCATCGCGCGAGGCGGTCCACAGCCTCGAAGGCACGCGAATCTCGGTCCCGCGCGGCAGGAGTTCCCACTCCTCGACGAACTCGCGGAGGATTTCGCCGTACAGACGAATACGGCGGCATGACAGGGATGCGTCCTGAGTCTTGACGTCGCGCACATGTCGATGAACGTGCGGTAGGGAGAGATCGAGATTCTCGATGACCCACGCGTACTCCTCGTCATTGGCGACCTGGAACTCGATCGTCAGCGACCGGTTTGTGCCTTCCTCGTACTGCCCCACGAAACCGTCCGCTTGCAGCCAGCCTGCCAGGGCAGCCTCGGCTGCAGCAACGCGCGTCTGCCCGTCGATGATCGGGAAGTCGGACGGCTCGTCGCCTTCCGGCGCGCCACCTGCCAACACCAATGCGTTCTCGCGCACCTTCGCTCGGTGAGGGTGGAGATGCATTCGCATTCCCGGCCTAAGCTCGTCCACTCGCATCCACGCCGGCGTCGTCCGGCGCTCGTGAGCGGCCTTGACGACGTGGTCCGGAGTCGCCTCGATCGACTGGCCGTTACGCAACGTCACGCGATAGACAGGCTTGCGCCCGTTGTGCGCCACGGCCACGACACGTGTAACACCGTTTGCGTCGTAAACCTCCCGACCGATCAGCTCGTCGTCGACGAGCTGTCCGATCGGAACCATGCCCTCGGGCGTCGAAATGAGCGCGTCCCACGGCTGGCAGGCCGAGCACTGAGGCTTCTCCTCGAAGCCGACGTTGAACCAGACCGGCGAGTTGAACGCCGCCAGCTGGTTGACGAGGATCGCCTTGAGCTCGTCCTCGAAGGTCTGTGCCTCGTCCTCGTCGGCGAAGTAGCCGCCGTCACGGCCCCAGCGCCCGATCGTCTCGACGACGCGGCCGATCATCTGCTTGACGCTCGTCTCGCGCTCGGGCGAGGACATGCGGCCGCGGAAGTACTTCTGCGCGACGATGTTGGTCGCCGTCTGCGACCAGAACTTGGGGAACTCGACGTCCTTCTGCTCGAACGCCGGCTTGTCCTTGCCCGGGATGAAGGCGTGGCGGAGCTCCCAGTCGATCTCGCCGAACGGGTCGCGGCCGGGGATCGTGAAATGGCGTCGAACGGCGACGCTCGCCTGCTCGTCCGCGACCGTGTTCGTCACCTCGTCGGGGGCGACTTGGGGAGCTTCTTTTGCTTTTGCTGACGCCATTCCTTGACCTCCTCGGTCCTATACGAATTCTAGTTTCCGCGCCCGGCTTGCCGCAGGGCGGCGACGGTCGAGCGGACCGATCAGATTAGGTTGCGGGTCGGACGGATCCGGGCTGCTCAGCGCCCGCGGGCCGCGATGGCTCTGGGCCCGTCGTGGCGGTCCTTCACGAGCCGGTAGAGCCGCACACCCCCGGCTGCGCCGAGCAGGGCCAGGGCGAGAGAGCCGAGCAGGATCAGCGGCATCGGGAGCTGGTTCGTTTCCGACCCGCTAAGGCGGGCACTGGCTGCCTTGGTCGCGTGCTTCGACGGCTGGGCCGCGTTTGCCGTGCTCGTGCCCCCTCCGCCGGTCTTCGAGCCACCGCCCGTGTTGTTACGCAGAACCGCGTGCATCGCGGTGGAGATGTCGTCCACGATCGGCGTGTAGTCCCGCAGGTCCTCGGGAATGTGCTTCAGGGCCTGGCGGTAGCAGGTGACCGAGTACGTGCGGTCGAGCTGGTCGTTGGCAGTCCAGTCGTCGATCACTCGCTGCCAGCAGGGCGTCTTGGCCGCGGCGGTCCCGGTCACCGTCAGCGCGAAGACTGCGGCAGCCAGGACAGCGAGGACGGCGAGTCGCGACACAGCCGGAGTGTGTCTAACCGCATTGAGCCCGTCTTAAGCACGGTGTAAGTCGTTTGTAAGGCCGGGAGCGGGCTCGCGACGGTGGTAGCCTCGCGCGCTATGCGCTCGGCGTTGGCAGGTGCGACGACGCATCTGCCGCTCGGGGCCGCGGGGATCCTGCTCGCGTTCGCGCTGCTGGCGAGCGCTGGATCGTCCGACGATCGCCTGACCTGGATCGGGTCGCTCGCGGTCCTGGTCGCCGGCGCTGCCGTGGCGCTGGGCATCGCGGGCGCGTGGCCGCGGCCGATCCTGTCGCGCTGGGCGACCGCGTTCCTGGGCCTGTTCGGAGCGTTCGTCGCCTGGAACGGCCTCTCGATCTTGTGGTCGGTCATTCCCGGCCGCTCCTGGGACTACTTCAACCGCGGGCTCGTCTACGCCGCGTTTCTCGTCGTCGGGCTGTTCGTAGGCCCGGCTGTCCGCGCGTTGGCCTTCCTGTTCGCGGCTTTGGTTGGGGTCGTGCTCGTGTGGGCCCTCGCCGCGAAGATGATCCCCGCGCTCGCGCTCGACTCGGCTCGCATCGCGCGGATCCACACGCCGATCGGGTACTGGAACGCGCTCGCGCTGTTGATCGTGATGGCGGTGCCGGTGGCGCTCTGGATCGCGGCCCGTCGGGAGCACTCCCACAACCTGCGGGCCGCCGCGGTGGTGCTCCTGTACGCGTGCACCGTCGCCCTGCTCCTGACCTTCTCGCGCGGAGGGATCCTCCTGGCGCTACTCGTCGTGGCGGCCTGGCTCGTGGTCGGCTCACCCGTGCTGGAGAGCGCGGCCGCGCTGGCGGTTGCAGGTCTGCCGGGCGTCGGCGTGGCGCTGTGGTCGTTCACGCGTCCGGGCCTGGCGGACGACGGCCAGACACATGCCGCCCGCGTTCGGGACGGCGGCTGGTTCGCGCTCGTGTTCCTGCTCGTCGGCGTGGGTGTCGCCGCGGCGGCGTACTTCGCGGCACGCTACGAGGAGCGCACGCCGCTCTCGCCTGAGTTCCGTCGCCGGCTGGGGCGGGTCGGCTGGGCTGGGCTCGGCGTGACGGTGGTCGCGTTCGCGATCTGGGCCGGTGTGACCGCGAAGCCGAGGGAGTGGTTCAACAACTTCACCAACGAGACCACCTATGTCTCGCAAACGCCGAGCCGGCTGACGACGCTGACCTCGAGCAGCCGCTGGCAGTGGTGGGACGAGGCCTGGCGCGCCTTCGAGGCGCGGCCGGTGCGCGGGACGGGGGCCGGTTCGTTCGAGCTCACGCACCGGTTGCTGCGGCGGAACAATCTGGTCGCCACCGAGCCGCACAACGTGCCGCTGCAGTTTCTGAGCGAGTTGGGGATCGTCGGGCTGCTGCTCTTCCTGGGCTGCGTGGCCGCTGCCGTGGTGGGGGTGGTAGCCACCCTGCGGCGGCTGAAAGAGCCCGAGCGGGCGGCGGGGACAGCCCTCGCGCTGGCGCTCCTCGCCTATCAGGTGCACTCGATCGTGGACTTCGACTGGGACTTCGTCGCGGTCACCGGGCCGGCCCTGCTGTTGCTGGGCGCGTTACTCGCGGCTGGTCGCCCCGCGTTCCGGCGGCGACCTCCGCCTCGCCGGCTGCTCGCGGCCTGCGCGGTCGGCGCGGCCGCGGTCTCGCTTGCTGCGATCTACTCCCTCGCGGCACCGTGGCTGGCCCGCCGCAACACGGAGCGCGCGTACGAGGCGATCGACCGGGGCGCCACCAAGGCCGCGCTCGAGCACGCGAAACGGGCGCATAATTGGAACCCGCTTGCGCTCGACCCCTTGCTGGCCTGGGCGTCCGCGGAGGAGGTGCGGGGCGACGCGGACGAGGCGCGCCGGCTCTACGTCGAGGCAGTCAACAAGCAGCCGCTGAACTGGCGCGCCTGGTACGAGCTCGGGCAGTTCGAGCTCGTGGAGGGACGGCTGCGTGCGTCATTGCGGTACCTCGATCAGGCGGCGAAGCTCGATCCGTACGGCGGCCTCGCGGGCTCAGCTAGGGACTACGTTAAATCGCAGCTCTAGGAGTCTGCGCGGAGCCAGATCTGCGTCCAGAACGGTGCGAGGATGCGGAAGGCGATCGGCTCGGTCAGGTGCGCCAACACCTGGGCAGGCGTGTTCGAGAAGAGACGCTTGCGGTTGTTGTGGAAGCGCTGGATCTTCGTGAACCCGGCGTCGCGGAGGAGGCGCTTGAGCTGGCGCGGCGAGTAGCCGAGCTCGGTGACGCCGTATTCCTCGCTCGCCGGGCGGCCCTGGAAACGGTGCTTCCAGTTCGGTTCGGCGAGCAGGATGCGCCCGCCCGGCTTGAGCGCGCGCCGCGCGGCGGCGAACACGAGGTCGGCACGCGGGGAGTGGTGGAGGGCGTCGTAGATCAGGACGGCATCGAAGCGTCGCTCGAGGTCGAGCGTCTCCATGTCGCCGACGTGGAACTGCGCCTCGTCGGCGACGCCCTCGGCCTCGGCCAGGTCGCGCGCGATCTCGATCATCTGCTGTGAGATGTCCCACCCCTCGGCGTAGACGCCCTGGCGCGCGGCGAAGCGGGACATCCAGCCGGAGCCGCAGCCGAGCTCGCAGAGGGTCATCCCGGGGTGCAGGCCGAGCAGCTGGACGACGTAGCCGAAGTCGATGATCAGGCGAGACGTCATGCGCGGCTCGTGCCCGAACGGCTTTTCGCGCAGCCACGCGCGGCCGTCTTCGCCGACGGCGTTGGGGTATTCGATCTCGGCCTGCTTGCGCGTTTTGGCGCTCACAGCGGCGATTCTGCCGGACCCGGCTGCGTTAGCCGCCGACGACGACGACCAGGTGCGCGCCGCGCAGGCCGCTCACCAGCATGCCGTCGAGCGGGGCGACGACGGGAATCCGGAGCGCCTGTCCGAGCCGTTGGCCCTCGACCTGGAAGTGGGGCCGGTACATGACCACGGTCGGGCCGCCCGCCATGCGCTCCGCGTTGCCGACGCCGTTGATGCGGTAGCCCGCGCCGCGGACGCGCTTGGCCTCCGACGCGGCTGCGCCCGCGAGCCCGTTGCCGTTCAGGACGAGGACGCGCGTCTGAGCGGGGGCAAGAACCTTGTGCGGGGGCAGCGCCTTCTGTTTCACGCGCGCGCGAGGCTTGGGGGTGCGATCGGGCGTCGCGGCGGCGGTGCCTCCGCTCGGCGCCAGCGCCACGACGCCGAGGGCGACCAGGACGACGAGCTCGGCCGCGGCGATCGTCAGGGCGAGGACGGCAATCCGGCGCCAGGGAAAGTCAGGCTCGTACGAGTGGTGCGGGGCTGCATGCTCCACGGGCGGAGAGTCAAGTTCGCTCCGCCGCGGCTCCTTCCTGCGCGGACGAGAAAGCTTCCCACGTCAGTCGCAACCCGTCCTCGAGCGAATGCTCAGGCCGCCAGCCGAGCTCCTGCGCCGCCAGCGCAGGGTCGATCACGTTGCGCTGGAGCTCGCCGAGCCGCGCCGGCGCATGCTGCGGCTCGACGTCCGATCCAGCTACACGACGGCACGCGTCGTACAGCTCGAGCACTGACGTCTCCTGCCCTGTGCCGATGTTGAAGACGCCGGTGTCGTGCCCGGCCGCGGCCAGCGTCGCGCGCGCGATGTCCGCGACGTAGGTGAAGTCGCGGGTCTGGCGACCGTCGCCGAAGATCGTCGGCGTCTCGCCCGAGGCGAGCTGGCGCATGAAGATCGCGACCACGCCCCCCTCCAGGTGCGACTTCTGACGGGGCCCGTAGACGTTGCCGTAGCGCAGAGCGACGTGCTGTGTCCCGTAGAGCCGGTTGAACGTGGCCAGGTATTCCTCAGCGCAGAGCTTCGACGTGCCGTAGGGCGCCATCGGTCGCCGCTCCGCCGTCTCCGGCGCCGGCCCGTCGGTCTCGCCGTAGATCGCGCCGCCGGTCGAGCTGAACACGACCTGGGTCTCGTGCGCGCGCGCCGCCTCGAGCACGCGGATCGTGCCGAGCACGTTGACCTCGGCGTCGAAATCCGGCCGGTCGACCGAGACGCGGACGTCGGCCTGGGCGGCGAGGTGGAACACGACCTCGGGCCCTATCTCGCCAAAGAGATCGCCCAGCGGCACCCGAATGTCGTGCTCGTGCAGCTCGGCGCCCGCGGGCACGTTGTCGCGATACCCGGTCGAGAGATCGTCGACGAGATGAACCTCGTCCCCCCGCGCGAGCAGCTGGTCGGCCACATGCGAGCCGACGAATCCAGCGCCCCCTGTCACGATCGCCCGCACCGGCTCGTATCCTAGGCGCGCCCGATGTTCATCACCTTCGAAGGCCTGGACGGCTCCGGCAAGACGACGCAGGTGGCGCTGCTGGCAGAGGCGATCCGGGAGGCCGGCCGCGAGGTCGTGGCGACGCGCGAGCCGGGCGGCACGCCCCTCGGCGAGCAGATCCGGGAGGTGCTCCTGGGCGGCGACGAGATCGCCCCCTGGACGGAGGCGGCGCTGTTCGCCGCAGCCCGGGCCGAGCTCGCCGACCATGTGATCGCGCCGGCCCTCGAGCGGGGCGCGGTCGTGATCTCGGACCGCTACCTCGACTCCTCGCTGGCCTACCAGGGGATCGCGCGCGGCCTCGGCATCGACCGCGTGCTCGAATTCAACCTCCCCGTGCTGCACGGCCAGCTGCCGGACAAGACCTACGTCCTGCTCGTCGACCCGGAGGAGTCCGCCCGTCGGATCGGCGAGGGCACCGACCGGATCGAGCGCCAGGATCCGGAGTTCCGCAAGAAGGTGGACGAGGGTTATCGTCTCCTCGTCGACCTGTTCCCCCAACGCATCGAGCCCGTTGACGGAACCCAGGCCCCCGATGACATCGCGAGGCTGATCTTTGGACTCATTCGACAACATCTCTGAGCAGCCCGAGGCGAAGCGGCTGCTGCGGTCGGCTCTGGCCGAGGGACACGCGCATGCGTACCTCTTCCACGGCCCCGCCGGCGTGGGCAAGCGCTCGACCGCACTGGCGTTCGCTTGCGAGCTGATCGGCGACTCGCAGCGGGTCGGCCGCCGCTCCCATCCCGACCTCTATGTGCTCGAGCCGCTCGGCGACCAGATCCGGATCGACGCGGTGCGAGAGATGAGGCGCGACCTGCACATGCGGCCCTTCGAGGCCGACCGCCGGGTGTACCTGGTCTTCGGCGCGCACCTCTTGAACGCCGAGGCGGCGGACGCGCTGCTCAAGGATCTCGAGGAGCCGCCGCCGTATGCCGTGATCGTGCTCGTCGCCGATGAGCTCGGCCCCTTGCCGGAGACGATCCGCTCGCGCTGCCAGCTCGTCGCGTTCCGGCGACTGTCGGAGAAAGCCGTGCGCGAGGAGATCGCCGCCCGCGCCCCGGACCTGCCGCCCGATCGGGTCGCGGCGGTGGCTCGCGTCGCCGCAGGCCGGCTCGACCGGGCCGCGCAGCTGCTCGACCCCGAGGCTGCACGACGCCGGGCAGAACGGCTCGAGGTCGCCCGCTCGGTCTACCTCGACCCGAAATTCTCGCCCTCGCGGGCGGCGCAGCGGGTGCTCGAAGGCGCCCACGAGCGGGCGCGTGAGGCGAAGGCCTTTGCCGAGGCGGAGCTGGAGGGGCTCGACCTGCCCAAGCGCGAGGCCGACCAGCGAGTCCGACGCGCCCAGCGCGGGGCAGAGCGCGACGAGATCCTGGCCGGGCTCGACGAGCTCGCGGCCTGGTACCGCGACCTCGTCGCGGTGGCCGCCGGCGCGGAAGGAGCCGTCGTGCACGTCGACCAGGCGGCCGAGCTGGCGGACGACGCCACGGTGGAACGCCTCGAAGGGGCCGAACAAGCGGCGGAGGCGGTTCGCGAGGCATGGCGTGCCTTCGTGGAGTTCAACGTGAACCCGTCACTGGCGCTGGAAGCGCTGTTCGTGCAGCTCCGAGCCGCTCTGACAGGCGGTGCCGTCCCCGTTTGAGGGATTTCCGCAAGATTTTGGCGCCGCTGGACTCTCCCTACCAGTACCATTTTCCGATCCCCTAAGGAGATTCCACCGTGAAGAAAATCGCCCTACTCGCAACGATTGCCGCCGGAGCACTGCTCGCGCTGCCGGCGGTCTCCAACGCCGCCAACTTCCGCGGAGTCGTGATCGTGAAGCAGGCCAAGCGCCACGCGCTCCTGGTCGCTTCGCCGAACGGCAAGGTCCGCACCGTCCGCACGACGCGGATGCGGATTCACGCCGGCGCTCGCGTCACCGTGCGCGCACGACTGCTGCGTGACGGCACCTTCAAGGCGACCCGGATCGCCCTGCGCGGCCGCGCGCACCGCGCGCACGTCCGTGCTGTCGTCGTCCGCAAGCTGCGCACCGGGCGGCTCGTCTCCGCCGGCCACAGCGTGTTCAAGATCAACACCGGCCGCCGCCGAGCATCGGCCATGGGTGCCGGCAACGATCCTCAACCTGGCGACGTCGTCGACGAGACCGTTCAGGTCGGCGAGAACGGCGAGCTCGACGAGGAAGATGTCAACGAGGTCGGCGAGACCGAGAACACCGAGCTCGAGGGCAAGATCGTCTCGGTGACCGCTCCCACCGCCACCGAGGCGGGGAAGATCGTGCTCAAGACCGAGCACGGCACCGAGCTCACCGTCAACGTCCCGGCCGGGATGCAGCTCCCCGCGCTGAAGGAAGGCGATCGGGTCGAGCTTCGCGTCAAGGTCGAGGCCGACAAGTCGTTCACGCTCGTCAAGGTGCAGCAGGAAGACGACGAGAATGACGACGATGGTGACAACAACGACGATGACGGCGACAATGACGAGGGTGAGCACTAAGGCTTACGCGCCTGCGAACGGCCGCGCCGACCCCGGCGCGGCCGCCGCATGCCTGGCCGAGCTTTTCGAGCAGCACGCGAAGAGCGTGCTCGCCATCTGCCGGGGCCTACTGCGTGACCGCACCGAAGCCGAGGACGCAGCCCAACAGACGTTCCTCTCGGCCTACCGCAGCCTGCTCGCCGGCAACGAGCCGCGCGAGCCGGCGGCGTGGATCGCGACGATCGCGCGCAACGAATGCCGTACTCGCGCGCGAGAGCGGATGCGGGAGCCTCTGGCCTTCATAGGCCCCGAGCCGGAGCTGCCGGATCCGGCTGTGGAGACGATCCGCCGCTCGGAGGTTCGGGCGCTACGCCGCGCTCTCGCCCATCTGCCGCGCAACCAGCAGCAGGCCTTCATGCTGCGCGAGTTCGGTGGGCTCTCCTACGACGAGCTGGCCGGGGCACTCGGTGTCAGCGCGTCGGCGGTCGAGTCGTTGCTCTTCCGCGCCCGCCGCCAGCTGCGTGGCTCCCTCCAGTCGGCAGTGGCGTCCGTGAACGGCGTCCTGACCCTCCCGCTCGCGCTGCGAGAGCTGATCGCGCGGGTCGCACAGGCAGGCTCCGCGCCGGTGGCCGTGAAAGTCGCGGCCGCGACCGGCAGCGCGGCGCTCGTCACGGCCGGAGCCGTAGCCGTGACGCCGCATCACCCCGCCGTCCCGCCGAGACAGCAGGTCCAGGCTTCGCACCACCGATCGGCGCTGGCCGTTCGCGAACGCGCCGCAGCGCTCGCAGCGCCGGCGCCGGCTCACACTGCGGTTCAGGTCTCCGCGCACAAGCCGCCTGTTCGGGCAGCCGCTGGACGGCAGGAGCGCGACGACCACAGCAACACCTCGGCGAACACCGGTCCGGGCGAGGCGGGCGAGCGCGAGCATTCGACGCCCCAGGCCGAGCCGGTGCAGCAGGAGCACGACTCCGGCGACGTGGGCGAGGCCGTTTCCACTGACCATTCCGGGCCCGGCGCCGGTGATGGAGACCAGCCCGCGGCGGGCGATAGGCCCGAGCCGGTCGACCAAGAGCCGCCTGACGCCTCACCGAGCTCAGACGGCTAGCCGCCAGTTGTCGTAGCCGGTATTAGGCTGCGCGCCGTCGGGAGAACGCCTCGAAGAGGGCGGCGATGTCGGGGTGCTCGTGCCCCAATACGCGAGCGGCGCAGAGCAGGTCGTACAGGTCGAACCAGGATTTGTCAGGCAGCCCGAGCGGCGCGCGTTCCTGCAGCAGTGGCGAGCTGATTGCGCTGCGCCTCAGCACGCTGAGCGCGAGCTCTCGTTCGACGCCGCCTTGCTCGGCGAGCAGAACCCCTTCGCTCAAAGCATCCTCGAGCAGGGCGAGGCTGACGTTGGCGGTCGTCGAGCGCGTCCGTCAGCGCGCGGACCTGCTCCGTCACCAACTGCTCCATGACCCGCTCGTACTCGTCCTCGGAGACGGGATCGGCGATCTGTCCCCCGAGCGTTCCGGTCGTCCAGTCGTCCACCTCGAGCGGCTCGCTGAGCAATCCGGGGGGCACGCTCCGCCGCCAGGATGCTTTCGACCTGCTCCCGGCTGAGCCCCGAAGCGGCTGCCAGCTCGGCGGTCGAGGGCTCTCGTCCGTGTTTCTGGGCGTGCGCCCGGCAGGCCTCCCGAACGCGTGCAAGCGTGCGTTGGGCCCGGTCCGAGAGCACGGTTGGCCGGGCCACCTCCGAGACGAGCTGCTGCATCGCCTGGCGGACCCACCAAGAGGCATAGGCCCAGAACGGAGCTCCGAGCGTCGGATCGAAGCGCTTGATCGCGCGCAACAAGCCGACGACGCCCTCTTGCAGCAGCTCGGAGCGCTGAACGCTGAACGCTGAACGCTACCGACGGGCGACGCCTGCGATCGCCGGCAGGAACGCTTCGACGAGCTCCTCGCACGCGGCCTGGTCGCCGGCGGCCGCGGCCAGCACGAGCTCCCGCTCGCGAGCCGGCGCGAGGGCCTTGGCCGCGACTTTCCTCGCCGGAACCGCGACCGAGAACTCAGGGTTCGTGCTCGCCGGCGATCACCTCCAGGTGAGTCTGGGCGGTCGGTAGCGCAACCTTATTCCCTTGACAGAGTGTCTCCTAACGCTGTGGCGCGCAAGTTGGCCGCCTTGGGAAACGGCTAACCTAGACGGCCCCGCCGACGTAGCTCAGCTGGTAGAGCACTTCACTCGTAATGAAGGGGTCCCCGGTTCGAGTCCGGGCGTCGGCTTCCGCGGATCTGCAGGCATTTTGCTCGGGTCGCCCGGGCGGCTGGTCGGGCCCGCGGGTACAAAACGGGTACGCCAGGTCCGCTGAACGCGTTCTCTGGCCTCCCTTATCTCCGCCTCTGCTGACCGCCTCTTGGCACCCTCGAGCTCCTCGAAGAGGTGTGCATAGGTTGAGAGCGTCATCGTTGGAGAGTGTCCCGCTTGACGCGCGACCTCGACCACGGTCGCTCCCTCCGCGAGAAGAAGCGAGATGAACGAGTGGCGGAGGTCGTAGGGTCTTGCGGCTTCTCCGAGTTCTGCTGCCTGGGCCGCCGGAAAGAAGATGCGCCGCCGCCAGTTTCGCCATGCGACGTCGTTCCAGGCCGCGTCGTCTCGGCACGGGAAGACGAGTGATCGTTCATCCGGTCTGCCTTGCGCAAGGTGCCACTCCGCCAGGTCTGCGCCGAGTGGAGCAAGGAGCTAGGCCAGTCGCGTCGGCACCGGGCAGGGCCAGTCAGGCCTGCCGTCCTCGTGCCCGGAAGGCGTCCATGGCGTGGAGTGACGCGTTGAGCGCGCGTACAGGAACCGGCTGTGTCGGAGAGGGCGTGTGGGGTGCCAAAACCCAGGTCCGCCTGCAGGCCCATCTTCAGCGCAAGGAGGTAGTGCTCGAGCGCGAACGGGGCGGGTGAGGCTCGGTCTGGAGATGCCGATCTTCGCGTACACGTCTTGGACGTGGCGGCCGGCGAGGCCATTGATTGCGCGGTAGAGGTCGAAGTCCGCTGAGGCTCCTTCGCTGGCTGCCCGCCGGGCGGGCGTTGCGTGTCGGCGAGCCGGAGAATCATGGCATCAGCAGGGGGTCGCACCCACCCTGCTCAGTAGAGGGTGCTCGCGAGCTGGCGGCGGTAGCGCTGGGTGAGTGGGTGCTCGTGGCCGAGGTCGGCGAAGAGGGCGAATATGGCTTCGCGGATCTCGTCGCGCTCGACGGGGCTCGTAGTCGCCGTCGCGTAGCGGCACCGAGGCGCGACCGATGTCGTGCAGGAAGCCGCAGCCGCGCAACTGGTCCCGTCGAGAATGGGCGCCGGCACCGAGCTTCCGATTCAGACGCGACGCCGCGAGCCTCTCAATGCGACGGTGGTACCGTTCGTCAGGTGCGCGTGAAAGCCTCTCCCGAGGCGGTCGGGCTCGTCCAAGAGCAGGGGGGAAAGCTGTACGTGTGGGCCAAGAGATCGCGCTGCTGCCACGGCTCGCTCACGTTCCTCGAGACCTCGAGCGAGCCTGGCGAGCGGTCGTTCCGCCGTGTCAACGCCGACGGGATCGAGCTCTACCTCGATGAAAGGCTCGGCGAGCCGGAGGAGCTCGTGGTCGAAGCGAAAGGGCGTCGCCGCAAGCACGTTCACGCATACTGGGACGGCTGCGCATACGTCGTCTAACGCTTGGAGAACGGGCTGGGTTGTCCGCTGTCCGAGCGCGTGCGTCTTCGCGTCGACCATTACGTCTGCGGACCCCTTCACGAGTGGAGGAGTCGGCGCGAGATTCGCAAGCATGGCCATTGCAGGGACTTTGAACGCTTCCCGTGGCGGAGCAAGCATCCTGCGTTACCCGGGCGTACCCGCGCAGTATCACGCGTGCCCAGTCCTCCCTGGCGGCTGAGCGCTGGTCGCGGCTCGAGATTGCTTGCCGCCCAGTCGGTCGCTACCTGCGCCCAACGACGAGGTTGACGCGGCCGCGAGGCGGGAGGCGGGTACCTGCGCGCGCGGGGTCTGAGCGATGACACGTTTGCGATTTACCGACAAGCTGGGTTTCTGGGGTCAGGCGCCAGCGAGCGCCGGGCGATGACGGTTCGCGATCAAGTGAGTGACTCCCCGGAGAGGACATCGGCGATCGCGGCCGACAGCCGGTGCGCCGCCCAGACGAACACAAGCGGTTCTACGCGGTCCGATCGCCGGATAAGTCTGCATTCACCCCAGCTCGTGGCGGATCCGCTCGAGCACGGTCTCCGGTACCGACTTCGCGGCCGGAGTCTCGGTTCGGCCGAGCGCGCGCAGCTGCTCCAGCGTCCTGGCCAAGGAGGCGAGCACCGCCCGGCATCACTCACACCGAGCAAGATGCCGAAGAACGCGTCGCTGCCGCCGCCCCGCCAGCTCCCCCTCGAAGTGCTCGGAAAGAAGCTCGCGCGTCTTCCCGGTCACGAAGCAGCCGGCATGCGCGGTCTTCTCGTCGTCAGATTCACCCGGAAGCAGCCGCGCTTCGAGGGTCGCTCCAGCAGCCCGCGGGCCCGGACGCTGGCTCGTCGCAGAGCGAGCCCGCCGTCTGACCCGCCTCGACAGGAAGGCGGTCGAGCGCTCCGGCGCGCCGGCCCGGTGCTCGTGCGCGATGCCGCCCGGTTGCCGAGCGCCCGGATTTAAGAGGGAATTAACGCCCTGGTAATGGCTGCGCAAGCTTTCCCGCCTAGCGTCTCCGACGACATCTGACCAAGGAGACGTAATGAGACGAATTGCTTTCGGCGCGCTCGCCGCCACCCTCGTGGCGGCAGCGTTCCTGATCCCCGCCGCGGCGGGCTCGTCGCCCGGCGGCGAGCGGAGCTGGCGGGTGACCATCACGAACCTGACTCCACCGGGCCCCGGCGCGCCGGGCTCGCAGCCGCTCTCGCCGCCGCTCTTCGTCGTCCACTCGAACCGCGCGCACGTCTGGGGCGTGGGCGAGATCGCGACGCACCCCGTCGCGGCGATCGCGGAGGACGCGAACAACGGTCCCGCGGAGTCGGCACTCGGCGCACTGCCGGGCGTGGCCGATGTCTTTACCGGCGCCGGCGGCCCCATCCCCTCGGGAGCCTCACGCACGTACATGGTCGAGACGAGCGGCCACTTCGACCGGCTGAGCGTCCTGACGATGCTCGTGAACACAAATGACGCATTCACCGGCCTCGACTCGTTCCACCTGCACGGGGCGCTCCGCAAGACGATGGCCTACGACGCCGGCAGCGAGCGGAACAACGAGCTTCGGGCCTACATCCCGGGCCCCTGCTGCGGCCACCCGTTCGTTCGGGATCCCGAAGGAGCGCTGATCCGGATGCACGCCGGCATCACGGGCAGCGGCGACCTCGACCCGGCCCTCTACGGCTGGAGTGGCCCCGTCGCGCGGATCGAGATCGAAGACGCCTGATCCTCGACGCCGGAGGCGGGCTCTCGGCCCGCCTCCGGCAAGTTCAGGCTGCGTCATGGAGCGGTTCTGACCTCAATGTGAAGCCCGGCGCTATCTACGGCGAGCGGTCGCCGGAGCGCGCTGAGCGCGCCGGTTGACACGCTCGTTCGGAGCGTGTTATGAGTGGCGTCGACAGCAACGCGAGGAGCCGCTTGTCGGTACGAGGTACCCGATCGTTGCTGCGGCACCAGGAACGGCCTCGGTGCTTTCGTGCCTGAACGCAAGCTGATCGGCGAGCGCGAGGAGCGGAGGGTGCTCGGTCTTGCGGGGCGCCAGCCCGAGTCCGCCGGGAAGCTTTCCGAGGTCGTCGTCCGCCTGCGGGAGCGCGTCGTCGCGGTCGCCCTCGCGGACAGGAAGGTCCAGCGACGGCTTGCGAAGACGCGGTACCGCGTGATTGGTGCCGACTATGCTGAGGAGAAGCCGACGGGACGCGCGCGCGAGCTGACGCGTCTCGCCGAGGTCGGCTTCTACGACTACGACCGCGACGTGCTCGTCGTGGCCGTGGTGAACCCGCGCTCCGGCCGGGTCGTGCGCCTCGAGGAGCGCGAGGGGCTCCAGCCGCCGCCCTCCGAAGAAGAGGTCGAGCACGCGCGGGAACTCGCCCTCTCCGACCCGAGGCCCGAGGGTCTGCGGGGGCGGCGCGGCCTCGAGGTCGTCGCGTTCACTGCGCGCGCCCCGTACGAGGAGCGGCGCGACAACCATCGTCGCGTTCACCTCTATTTCTGGAGCGGGGGCCGCCGCCCCGAGCTGGTCGGTGACGCGGTCGTCGACCTCAGCGCGGAGCGGGTCGTTCCGGCGACGTCGGAGGAACGCGCGACGGACGAGGTGGACGTGGGCGAGCGGGTGAGGAGCCCCCGCTAGCGTGCCGGGCTCCGTTAGCCACGCCGACTGGTCGCTCTCATGGGGGATCCCCACGCTCAAGGGAGGCGGGCTCGTCATCCGCAAGGCGAACTACAAGGGCACGCGTGTGCTCTACGAGGCCGGCGCCCCGTTCGTGCTCGTCGACTACCACGCCAACGTGCCGATCTTCAAGGACGGCCTGGGCTGGCCGGCCTGCGGCAGCGGGCTCGAGTTCACGGCGCTGACGCCGACCGCGCCGAACGCGACCTCCTCCGGGATTCCGCCGTCGGGCAAGGCGACGAACGACAACCAGTACGATGCGGCGACGAACCCGGGCGGCGCGGTCATGGTGGAGAAGCACGCTGCCGAGCTCAATGAGCCGGCGCACCTCGTCCTCTGGGCCAAGCTCCAGTGCGGCAACTACCAGTACATCCACCGCTGGGAGTTCGGCGCTGACGGCTCGATCCACGCGCAGGTCGGGCTCGGCGGGAAGCTCTGGACGGCACATCCGGGCCCAGACGGGCTCGCCGGCGGCAGAGCGCACATCCATAACTTCTACTTCCGGCTCGACTTCGACATCGACACGTTCTCGAACAACCTCGTGCAGGAGTTCGCGCACACCAACCTGAACCTGCTCGCAGGCGACCAGTGGACCGACCTGAAGACCGAGAGCAAGCGCGCGGTCAACCCGACCCAGTTCACGAGGTGGCGCGTCGTCAACAAGACGCCGAAGCCGAACGGGCAGTTGCGTGGGTACGAGCTCATCGGCGGCTCCGAGGGTCCGCCCGACGGGACCTACTCGACCGGAGACCTGTGGGTCGTGCGCTACAAGCCGAGCGGCGAGGATGGGTCGAACGTCGGCTGCAACGACGGCGTGCTCGGAAACGTGTATGCGGGCGGCGGGTCACCAGAGTCGGCCGACGGCCAGGACGTCGTGGTTTGGTACTGCCTCCGGACGCATCACTTGCCGCGCCACCGCGCGGAGGAGGACAAAGTCCTCCCGTACGAGTTCATTGGCTTTCGCATCGAGCCCCGCGACTTCCTCGACCACACGCCGGCGGGGCTGTACCCGACGACGCCCGCGTCGCCGTAGCGGCTCGCCTGAGGAGCCGGGCTCTCGCTTAAGTCAGCGGGCGAGGCCGGCCGCTGAGGGTGTCGGGCTCCCTCGACGGCCAGCGTGTGGGGTGCAAAAACTCTGACCGACTATGCGGATCAGACTGCTTTACAGACGGTATAGGCACCGAGTTAAGGCACCCCACCGGGCGGAAGCGTTAAGACGCGCGCAAGATTTCTCCCGAATACTGTGCGAGGGCGGCGCTCGCCGGCCGAAACGCACCGACCAGAAGGAGACCCATGCGAAGAACAATCTTGGCAGCCGGTCTCGCCACGTTCCTCCTGCCGGCCGTTGCGCTGGCCGCGGGAACGTCGATGAGCCCCGTTGTCTCCAGCAAGCTGTCCGGTAAGACCGAGGTGCCCAAGGGCGACCGGAATGGGACCGGCATCGTCGTCCTCCACCTGAACGCGACGAAGCGCAGGGCGTGCTGGAAGTTCAAGGGCATCAAGAACATCGGAAGGCCGCAGGCGGCCCATATCCACAAGGGCGCGCGCGGCGTCGCCGGTCCAATTGTCGTTCCGCTCGGCGGCGCCTACAAGGCCAAGGGCTGTGCCACGGCCGCGAAGAAGGTAATCGTGGCCATCGAGGAGCATCCGAACCGGTACTACGTGAACATCCACAACGCGAAGTACCCGGCCGGAGCGATCCGCGGCCAGCTGGTCGCGGGGATGATCGGCGGCTAGCGAGCCGCTCGTGCGGGGGCCGCCGTCGCGGGCCCCCGCGTCCCCTATCCGAAGGTGAACGAGTAGGCGCTGAGCCCCGGGCTGAAGCGCAGCTCGAGCAGCCCGGAGCGACGCCGCGGGTTGCTCGCGATCGTGTACAGGCGCGGCGTCTCGGCGACGCGAACGGTGCGGAGCCGATGCCCGTCTACGAGCGCGGCCACCGAGCCCCGGCCGGCCAGCACGAGATAGACGGCCCGCGCGCGGAAGCGGAGGCGCAGGCGCGCGTTCCGCCCGGCCACGATCCGCGCGGGCTCGACGCGCCATGCCCCAGCGTAGGCGAGGCCGTCGATCGGCAACGATCGCGGGAAGCGGTACTGCGCGACGCGATCTTCGACGAGCCGCCCGTGAAAGCGCTCGATGCGGACGTACCCGAGGTACGACTCGGGCGTCGTCACTTCGCTCGGCGCCGTGTCCACGATCGCTGTGCGTGGCGTGTGGACACGCTCGCCGAGGAGCCGGCGAATCGCGCTCTCGGTCTCGCCGTACTCGCCCTCGCCGAAATGGGTGTGCCGGATCTGCCCGGTGCGGTCGATGAGGTACTCCGCAGGCCAGTACTCGTTCTGATACGCGTTCCAGGTCCGGTAGCCGTTGTCGAGCGCGACGGGATAGCGGATGCCGAGCCGGCGCACGGCGGAGCTGACGTTGGACGGGACGCGCTCGAACGCGAACTCAGGCGTGTGGACGCCGATGATCACGAGGCCGTCCTTACGGTAAGCGTCGTCCCACGCCTTCAGGTGGGGGAGCGCGCGCAGGCAGTTGATGCAGGAGTAGGTCCAGAAGTCGACGAGCACGACCTTGCCGCGCAGCTTCGCTAACGAGAGCGGCGCCCCCCCGGGCGTGTTGAGCCAGCGCACGATGCCACGAAACTCGGGTGCTCGCGCGCCGGGATCTGCGGCCGCTGCCTGGGCGACGCCGCCGCTCCTGAGCTTCCGGAGTTCCTTCTGGGCGACCGAGCTTCGCTCGATCCGGTTCTGGAGAGAGGCGGTGTAGCCGGGGAGCGCCGTCGTGAAATGCCGGTCGACGCCGAGTGCAATTGCAACCGCCGTCAGCCCGAGGACGACGCCGGCCGTGCGCCGTGTCGCCTCAGCATGGGTGCGGAGGAGTCTGAGCCCGCTGGCGAGCCGCTGCCCGCCGATCGCGAACGCGAGCATCGGCAGCGCGGCGCCGAGCGCATACGAAGAGGTGACAACGATCGTGCTGCGGCCGATCTGCCCGCTCGCGGAAACCGCCGTCATGGCTGCAAGCACGGGGCCCGCGCAGGGCACGAACACGAGTCCAAGGCTCATGCCGAGGACGAGTCCGCTGCGGTCGGTGCCCACCCGACGCCGTGTCAACGGGAGGAGCGGCCGCTCGAGCAGGAACGCGAGCCGCGGCACGAGCAACGTGGCGGCGAGCAGAAGCAGGAGCACGATCGCGAGGTTCCGCAGCAAGTCCTGCGGCAGGCCGAAAAGGTTCAGGAGCCACGCGCCCGCAAGCGTGAAGAACGTGAAGCTGAGGACAAGCCCGGCGACGATCGCGTAGGGCCGGCTCCGGCTCCCGCTCGACGCTCCGCCCGCGAGGAGGAGCGGCAAGACCGGGAGGACGCAGGGCGAGAGGGCCGTGATCAAGCCCGCGAGGAAGCCGATGCCGATCAGCACAAGCACGCTGCCGATGGTAGGCCCCGCTGCCTTACGCTCGGGTTAATTCGGCCCGCCGGCCTATCTTTTTGGCATCCGACACCTTCTCCGCGGCCGACCGGGTCGGCCCTGTGACGCGAAAGGGGTCGGCTATCGGACGAGTTGGCCATTCGGGCGTACGACCAGCCAGGTGCCGCCGAATTCGCCGACGTTCTGGCACAGGATCTGGCCGGGGCTTTTGTCCCCGACGTAGTAGTAGAGCGGCCGCCCGCTGTATGTGATCTGCCGCTGCCCGTCGCGGCGCCGGGTCGTACCGATGAGCGACTGCCTTACGCCCTTGCCGGCGAGCGGCCGTCCCTTCGCGAAGTAGACAGGCCACGCTTTCGCGCAGGCGCCGTTGCACTGGCTGCGCCCGCCCCGCCGGTCCCGCGTGAAGGCATAGAGGGCCCGGCCGCGGCCGTCGAAGAGGATGCGGCCAAACCGGGTGCTGCCGACGGTCAGGGTGGCAGTGGCCTGAGCGTCGTCCGCCGCCTGCCGCCCGGCGCGGGCAGCGGCGGAGGAGCTGACGGCGCCGGCCGCGGCGACGAGAGCGAGCAGGCCGAGCACGAGAATACGGGTGGTCAGCCTTTTGAAGACGTTCGAGATCACGATGACCTCCTAGTGTCGGGTTACAGCCGCGGCGGGTCTTGCGGCGCGAGGGCGATCGGCATCCTCATGCCCTGTTTACGTCGTACGGCTTACGACAAGGTCACAGGAGCCTTACGAGATCATGAAATGTCGGACCTCGGAACGCCTGATCGCCGCGGGCGCGAGCCTGCGAGCGCGAGGTCGGCCCCCCTCCCGGCACGGCCGCTCCAAGGGCCGCGAGCTGCGCACGGCTACTTTTCAGCCTTTCGTAAGGAACCATCCAGCACAATTCCCTCTATGACCACCATTCTCGTCGTCGACGACGAGCCCATCGTCCGCGAGGTCGTCGTCAAATACCTGAAGCGCGAGGGCTTCCGCACGCTTGAGGCGGCCGACGGCAACAGGGCACGCGAACTGCTCGAGCGCGATCCGCCGGGCCTCGTCGTTCTCGACGTGATGCTGCCGGGGACGGATGGACTGGAACTCTGCCGCTGGATCCGCTCGCGTTCGGATCTTCCTGTGATCATGCTGACCGCACGGGGCGAGGAGGCAGACCGGATCGTCGGTCTGGAGCTCGGAGCCGACGACTATGTCACCAAGCCCTTCTCCCCTCGTGAGCTCGCAGCGCGGGTACGGACGGTGCTTCGACGCTCCGGGCCGCCAGACGCGAAGACCGAGCGCCTCTCGTTTGATGCGCTGGAGATCGACGCGTCGACTCGCGAGGTGCACAGGGAGGGGGAGCCGCTGCGGCTGACCGCGAAGGAGTTCGACCTCCTCTACTTCCTCGCGCGACACCCGCGCCGCGTTTTCTCGCGGCAGCAGCTGATGGACCGCGTCTGGGGCTATGAGGCGGCGCTCGACACCGGCACGGTCACCGTGCACATCCGGCGGCTGCGCGAGAAGATCGAGCCCGATCCGTCGCGGCCGCGGTTCTTGGAAACGCTCTGGGGCGTCGGCTACCGCTTCGCGCCATGATCGCGCTTGCGCTCCTGGTCGCCTCGGCGGCACTCGCTGCGGGACTCGCCGCGACGCTCCTGCTCCGCCTGCTGCCGACCGTTCGGCTGCAGCTCGCGGGACTCGCCCTCCTCTCCGCCACCGTGCCGCTCGCCGCGGTGCTCCTATCCGGCTGGGTCATGTTCCACATGGGCGCCGACGTGAAGATCCTCACCGTGACGACCGCGGCTGCCTTCGCCTCGGTCGGTGCGGCTCTGCTACTGGCCCGGTCGATCGCGCGCCGGATCGACCGCCTGCGCGCGGCCTCGATCGAGCTCGCAGCCGGCGACCTGACGGTGACGGCGCCCGCAGACGGACCGGCCGAACTCGCCCAGCTCGCCGCCTCGTTCAACGAGATGGCTTCGCGTTTGGCGGCGCTCTTCGATGCCCGCCGCGAACTCGTCGCCTGGGCGAGCCACGACCTTCGCACCCCGATCGCCTCCATGCAGGCGATGCTCGAGGCGCTCGAGGACGGGCTCGCCCAGCCGGATGATTACCTGCCGGTACTCCAACAGCAGGTACGAACGCTCGCCCTTCTCGTCGACGATCTGTTCGAGCTCGCGCGCATCGACGCGGGCGCGTTGACGCTCGAGCTGCGAGAGGCGGAACTCGGCGGGCTCGTAGACGCGTGCCTGCGCGGGCTCCACGCGGAGGCTCGAGCGCGCCGGGTAAAGCTCGAGGCCCGAGTCGACGACGATGCGATCGCGTGGTGCGCGCCCGATCAGGTCCAACGCGTGCTTCTCAACCTGGTCACGAACTCGCTCCGCCATACGCCCTCCGACGGCTCGATCGCCGTGCTCGTCGAGCGCCATCCGCAGGGGCTCCAGGTCACGGTCGAGGACACCGGCGACGGCCTCGGGGCCGAGGCGCAACGGCGAATGTTCGAACGCTTCTGGCGCGGCGACGTCGCGCGGACCACGGGCAATGCCGGAGCCGGCCTCGGGCTCGCGATTGCGCGTGGGCTGGTCGAGGCCCAGGGCGGTCAGATCTGGGCCGAGCCTCGCTCGGGAGGCGGCGCGAGGGTCTGTTTCACCCTGCCGCGCGACAGCGTGTTGAGACCGGCTTAAGATCGACGACACCGACGCGCAGACTTCGGGCCTAGCGCTCGACTCGGCGCCATCGGGGGACGCGAGAGCGGTGCGGAACGCGGCTCTCACCCAGCGCCCGTTTCGGCTGGTCGCCTGTGCCGGCGACGGTGTGGTAGGAGCGCTTAGTCCAGCGCTTTCCCGCATGAAGGACCGGCGCCGCGGCCAACGACGCTGAGTCGGCGAGCCGTGGACGCGCATCCTCAGCGCCGTGTACTGGTCTCGCGCCAAAGGACCGCCTGGCCAAGCCAAAGAGGTTTGCCGTCGGTTCGCACCGCCTGCCGTCTTGATTCCAGACCTGTCTGCGGGCGCGGCTTCCATGCGTGGACGCGCGCCCCATTAGGGACTGCGCGCGATCATGTCACCCACACACAGCCTTCCCAGTAAGCACGGACCTTCCGGTGGAACCTTCCATTGACGTCGATCTCGAGCTCCTCGGGCAGATGGGGCAGGTCGACGTATAGCTCGATTCCGTCAGCCGGAACGTGCCGAAAAGCGTGTCGATCGTCTCGCTCCGTCGATGCCTCGAGGAAGGTCATCGCGCCCCGGCAGCAGCGGCTGGTCTTCGACCAGACAAAGAGCTTGCCGCCACGCTCGCGAACGAAATCGACTGCGGCCCGTGAGGCAATGACCTCCATGATGTACAGCGTACGCCGATGAAGCGCGAGCAGAAGATCACGTAGTAGCGACGGAGCGCGATCGTCTCGACGGTGAAGAAGTCGCAGCCGAGCATGCTCGCGGCTTGCTGGCGAAGGAGGTCCCTCCAGCTCGTCCCCGAGCGTCTCGGCGCCGGCCGAAGACAGGCTGCGAGCAGTAGCCGCCGCACAGTGCTCGGCGAGACGCGCAGGCCAGCTTCAGCAGCTCACCCGCGATCCGCGGATAGCCCCAACGCGGATTCTCGCGCACTCGGCGGCGACGATGTCGAGCGCCCACGGCGTACCCGGCGGGCGCCTTTTAGACTGGGACCCATGCCGAACTGGCCAGTAGCTGTCGCAGCAACCGGCGCCTTCTGAGCATTCTGAGCCGTCTTCGTAGACGTGTGGTTGCTCGACTTCGAGCCGCCTTCTCCGCAGTCAGCGACTACGAAAGCAGCGGCGCCATCATCAAAGCCCTACCTCACCGGCTTCGGCGCGACCAACGCTGCCTGGAACGCACATCACCAGGCAGATAGTCGCTTCGCTCCCGGATCGGCCTACGACCCGGACCCGTCGCTCGCTCGAGGCGTTCGATCAGCGATCACGATCGCTACTACGCGGTCGGTCACGACGGGCGAGTCACCAGCTACGAGCTGCGCTTTCCGCCGCACACCAGTGTTCCGGAGGCGAAGCGATCTGTCCTCGCCTCCGAGTTCCTGCGGGACGCCATGATCGTCTGGTTCAAGCGGCTCGACACCTGCGCCCAGATTCTCGTACGGAGCAAGAAGGTTATTCGCGCCGCGCATGCCGCCGCGCTCATCGAGTTCAGTAGCGGCGAGGCGGCCGACGGTACGACCCGAGCGACGTGTGGAGCGATCTTCCTGCCGACGGGGCAATCCGGGCCGGGGAGCCGGGGTCGGGTGCTAGGTAGTCTCCTCCGGCCGGGTACAAAACGGGTACGTCAGCCCGGGTACGGGCGGGCACACGCGTCCACTCCGAGCTGCTGCGAAACTGTCGGCTTTGCAGCGAGAACGTGCCCGCGCCGACACGCGCGTGGACGCCCGTCCCTCACTTGTCGTTCCCTCGTAATGAAGGGGTCCCCGGTTCGAGTCCGGGCGTCGGCTTCGCTCAACAATGCCGAAAGTTTGGTGTCGCTAGCGAGGTGATCTCGCTTCCCTACCCCGCGCGTTGCTCAGATTGACACAGACGTCACAAAAGTACATGATCGACCGACTGCCCGCAGAACGCGGGCGGACCCTTCAGGGAGAGGAGAAAGTCTTGCGTGTCTCAGGTTCGAAGAAGAAGTGGATTGCCGCGACCGTAGGAGTGGCGGTGATCGGAACGTTCGTGACCGTGGCTCTCGCATCGCACACGCCGTTCAATTTCACGACGACCCCTCTCGTCACGGGGAACCTGACCCACAAGGTCAAGCTGAACAGCGACCGGGTCAAGTTCCAGACGAAAGGGCCAACCGACGTCCGCGTCGCGAGGGTCGACATCGCTCCGGGCGGCTACAGCGGCTGGCATCACCACCCGGGCATCGTGATCGTGACCGTCAAGTCGGGTGCGGTGACCTTCACGCATTCAGACTGCAGCTCGAAGACGTACGGGCCGGGCCTTCCGGACGGTGCCGTGTTCGTCGAGGGCGGTGATGACCCCGCCCAGGCGTCGAATCGAGGCACCACTCCCGTGACGTCCTATGTGACGTTCGTTGCGCCGCACGCCAATCCGCCCGTCTTCCGGATTGACGACCACGACTTCGCTGGCTGCCCGTAATGGCACGCGCTGCGGGTTCCAGGGATCCGGGTCCGTAGAAGGGCACGTCTGCAAGACCTGCCCCGGTGTCCGGCTCGTAGCCGGGCACCGGGGCGACGCTTAGATAGTCCACTCCGATAGACAGTCCACCCCGACGCTACCGAGCAGGAAGCTCTCTCGACGGTTGCGGGTACGACTGAGCGCTCCAGCGCTGGCCGCGCCGTCAACGGCGTGAGTTTCACATCAAGCCTCTGGAGTTGGTGAGTGATCGGTGAGTAGAGCTGGGGAAGCCCGGGGATAACCCGGCCTGTTCTTACGCGGGAAACGGCTCAGCCGTCCCCGTTCGTTCCCTGGCGTCCCCATTGGCGCGTTACTCGTAATGAAGGGTCCCCGGTTCGAGTCCGGGCGTCGGCTTCGCTCAACGGCGTCGTTGCGGCCTTCGGTGCACGTGCCCTCCTAAGACTCAACGGGCAGCGCCCCGCAGGGGTTCTGGAATGGCAACACCCTCGCTCGCTCCTCAATCGGGCCGTACCGGCGGGTGCGCCGCTTCGACCAGCGCGCTCTCGCCTTCGAGCGCTCGTCCCTCGGCGAAGAGCTCCTCAAAACGGTCGTCGCCCAGCGCCTGCCGCGCCTCGGCCTCGGCGCGCTCCCGCAGCCGCCGCTCGGCGGGCTGGAGCGAATAGCCGACCCGCTCGTTCACGACCTCTGCCGCGCCGGCGAGACGGGCAGCCCGAACCGCGTTTCCCCGTGCGGCCGCGCTGGCGGGCTTGCGCGGCCGAGAACCGCGTAAGAGAACCAGGACGCCGAGGACGAAGAGCGGGTAGGCGGCCAGGTAGAAGGCGTCGGCGGCTGAGGGGTACGGCGCCTCGCCGACGGTCAAGACGTATACCTCCCAGAGCGCGTCTGCGATCGCGAACAATCCCATCGCGCCCGCGAAGAGCCACCACTGGATTGCCCGGCACCCGTGGAGAATCGGACCGACGACGAACGCCACGCAGGCCGAGATGCTCGCGAGGTTGTAGAGGCTCGGGCCGACCGGGGTGTTCCGGGCGAGGAAGTACACCGCCCCGAGGGATAGCGTGAAGGCCAACTGGGCCTTCCAGAGATTCCTCCGCAGGAATGGGGCACGCGAACGTAGTTCCATTGATCTAAGAATCGGGAGCAGAGGGCGTCGCTGCGATCGCCCTGCAAGGGCGCGGGCGCTCACCGATTCCGCGTATCGCGACTACTGCAAAACGGGGAGGGGTGGGCGTCAGGCCTGCTCGGCCGCGGCCTTCACGCCCTCGCCGATCGTCGGGAAGACGTGGTGTGCCTCGGCGAGCTGGTCGATGGTTACTCCCAGCCGTAGTCCGATCGAAAAGCCCTGCACGACTTCGCTCGCATGCGGTGCGACGACGTGCAGACCGAGGACGCGTCGGCTCGGGCGGTCGAAGATGATCTTGTACAGGCCGTGCTCTGCGTCGGTGTACGACGCACGGCGGACGCCCTTGAGGGGATGGACGACCGTGTCGGCCTCGTGGCCTTGCTCCTCGGCCGCCTGCTGGGTCAGCCCGACTGCGGCGAGCTCCGGGTCGGTGAAGATCGCCGTCGGCAGGATCGAATAGTCGGCGGTGCGCCCGGTCGCGGCGAACATGTCCTCGACGGCGATGCGTGCTTGGTACTGCGCGACCGGGGTGAACTGCGCGATCCCGGTCACGTCGCCGGCTGCCCAGGTGCCTTTCACGTTCGTCCGCAGGTGCTCGTCCACCTTGATGCCGAGCTCGTGGGTCTCGACGCCCGCGGCTTCGAGGTTCAGCTCCTCGATGTTGGGGAGGCGGCCGGAGGCGAGGAGGATGCGGTCGAAGGAGATCTGCTCTTCGCCTTCGCCCGCTCGGGGGACGATGGTCGCCTCCTCGGCCGTGACACTCTTGACGAAGCTGCTGAGGATCAGCCTCACACCCTCGGCTTCGAGTGCGGCCGCGAGCTGCTTCGCGGCCTGCTGGTCGGAGCGCGGCGCGATGTGGTCTGCCGCGTCGACGATCGTGACGCTGGAGCCGAAGCGCGCGAACGCCTGGCCGAATTCGAGCCCGACCGCTCCGGCTCCGACGACGAGCATGGATTGCGGCAGCTCCTCGAGCTCGAGGGCGCTGACGTGATCGAGCCAGTCAACGTCGTCGATCCCCTCGATCGGCGGGACCGCGGTACGGGAGCCGGTCGCGATCAGGATCCGGTCGGCGGTCAGCTCTTGGTCGCCGACGCGGATCGTGTGGGGGTTCGTGAAGGTCGCCGTTCCCTCGTAGGTGTCGAAGCCGGCAGTCCGAAGATCGTCGATCCATTTCGGCTGCGGTTTCTTCAGCGATTCCTTGCGGGCTTTCACCCGCGCGAGATCGGTTTTCGCGGGGCCGGTCTCGATGCCGATCTTGTCGGCGAGGCTGTTGACCTGGTGGGCGAGCTCGGCTGAGACGAGGTACGCCTTCGTCGGCGAGCAGGCGACGTTCGGGCAGCTGCCGCCCCAGAGCCGGTGCTCGACGAGAGCGACTTTGGCGCCGTGCTCGGTGTGGGCTTTCTTGGCCCCGTCGCGCGCGGCCGATCCGGCCCCGATCGCGATCAGGTCGTAGTGCTGGTTCGGCATTGCTCCTCCCGGATGGGTCGACGGCACAGTCCCACGCGGCGGCGATGCGTTACAAGGCCTGCGGGCCTGCCGGTCCGAAAGGCCCTGGCCCGCTCGCAGCGATGTTCCACTTCCGTCACACATCCGTGACGCTTCCGTCACGGTGCCTGGCACCGGGACCGGTTGCGCCCGGACGCGGCCGGGCCGGACGCCGCCGTTACAGTCGCGCTCGTGGACGCCGCCCTCCAGCTCGAGGACGCACAGGTCGTCGAGGCGCTTCGGGCGGGCGACGAGGCGACGTTCGAGCGCCTGACGCGCGAGTACAACCCTTCGCTCCTCCGCGTCGCGCAGATCTACGTGTCGAGCAGGGCCGTGGCCGAGGAGGTCGTGCAGGACACCTGGATCGGCGTGCTCAACGGCATCGACCGCTTCGAAGGCCGCTCGTCACTGAAGACGTGGATCTTCCGCATCCTGACCAACATCGCCAAGACGCGAGCGCAGCGCGAAGGCCGCACGCTCCCCTTCTCGGCGCTGCAGCGCCCGGAGCTCGTCCAGGAGCCGGCGCTCGGGCCCGAGCGTTTCCGGGACCCGGAAGATCCGCGCTGGCCCGGCCACTGGGCCTCGCCGCCGCAGCGGTGGGGGCCCGAGGAACGCGTGCTCGGCAACGAAGCGCAACAGCTGATCGCCGAAGCGATCGAAACGCTTCCTGCCTCCCAGCGAGCCGTGATCAGCCTCCGCGACATCGAGGGCTGGAGCTCCGAGGAAGTCCGTAACGCTCTCGACCTGAGCGAGACCAATCAACGAGTACTCCTCCACCGCGCCCGGTCGAAGGTGAGGCGCGCGCTCGAGGACTACTTCACGGAGAGCCAATGATCGCCAACGTCGAAGACCTCAGCTGCCAGGAGCTCGTCGAGCTCGTCACGGACTATCTCGAAGGCGCGCTGTCCGAGGCCGACCACGCCCGATTCGAGGCGCATCTGGCCGTCTGCGGCAACTGCCAGGAGTACCTCGACCAGATCCGGACGACCATGGAGCTCCTCGGACGCGTCACGCCGGAGACGATCACCGTCGACGCGCAGAGGACGTTGCTGCAGGCGTTCCGCGACTGGAAAGCCGTCAAGGAGGACTGATCCCCATGCGAATCCTGCTCCTGCTATCCATGCTCGCGACCGTCGCGGTGGCCACCGGTGCCGCCGACGCAGCTCCGGCCGCCTCGACGGTGACCGTCCGCTCGTCCGCCTACGGTCAGATCCTGTTCGACGGCCGCGGCCGGGCTCTGTACGCCTTCACCCGAGACCGCCGGCGCGGGCCTAGCACCTGCTACGGCTCCTGCGCGAAGGCCTGGCCGCCGTACTTCCTCAAGGGACGGCTGATCGCCGGTAAGGGCACGAAGCGGTCGCTGCTCGGCACGGTCCGGCGTCGCGGCGGCGAGCGCCAGGTCACCTACGCGGGCCGGCCCGTCTACTACTACGTCGGGGACGGCCGCGGCCAGGTGCGCTGCCAGAACGTGAACGAGTTCGGCGGCCTCTGGCTCGTGCTCCGCGGCAACGGCAAACTCGTCCGCTAACGGCTGATTCAAGCGGTCGCCTGCTAGGCTGGACTGACCGAGGCGGTCGCACGCCTCGTCAGCGGCGGCTTGCCAGACCGGAGCGCGTCGACCTCGACCCCCCGCCTCATCGAGGCGCTCGGGCAGGCGAAAGGGGAGCGATGCTCGGAGCGATGCTCTGGTTCAACGACAGCAAGGACTTTGGTTTTCTCTCGACGGACGAGGGGGAGCGAGTGTACGTCGACGGCAGTGGATTTGCCGCGGGCGAAAGGCCCGAGGGCCGGTGCAAGGGGCTTGCCGTCTCGTTCCAGTTGACCGGCACCGGGAGCTCGCGCCGGGCCGAAGAGGTCGTGTTCGTGGAAAAAGAGGCACCACGGCGTGCGCGCCGGCGGCGCAGCACCCGCGGGGCCGGCGTCGGCTAGACGTTCCTAGGGCGGGAAGGTCGTCAGCAGCACGACGAGCCCGACGTTGGCGGCGAGGCCCAGCGCAAACGCCCACCAGCGGCGCAGGATCGCGGGGCCTTCGAGCGGGACCCACATCAGGGGGAACGCGAACAGCGCCTGCCGGTAGAAGCTTTGCATCGAGCCGGAGAGCACCGAGACGGCAAGCACGGCCGTGCCGTAGGCGGCCCACGGCCGGTAGCGCTCCTCGAGGCGCCAGAGCAGCGCGCACATCGGCAGGACGAACGCAGCCACCAGCGTCTCGTACAAGCCCCATTTGCTGCGGGTCCCGAGCAGGAGCGCCGGGATCAGGAACACCCAGGCCGCGACGAGGGCGTACAGCGGCCGTACACGCCACGCGAGGTAGATGAGGACGAGCGCGACGATCGCCCCGACGAGCACGAGCACCGCCCGCGCCTCGAGCGACGTGGTGATCCTCGAGATCCACGTGCGGATGTGGCCCGGCCCACTCCGCTGCCAACCCTCCCTCTGCGCGTCGAAGAACACCGTCGCGGCACCGCTGTGGGCCCAGAAGTAGGCGTGGACGGCAATCGTCGTCGCGACCGGTGCGGCTACCGCGGTCCAGTAGCGCCAACCGCGCCGTAGCGCCAGAAACACGAACGGCACCGCGATCAGGAACCCGTTCGGCCGCGCGAATGCCGCCAACGCGCCCAGCAGGGCCGCCGCCTCGGGCCACCCGCGCAGGCCGAGCG
>JALYTD010000089.1 GCA_030854475.1 Actinomycetota bacterium | reverse complement strand
CGTAGACCTCGGCCTTGAAGTGCGTGTGCGGGGTGATCGAGCCGGGCTTCGCAAGCACCTGGCCGCGCTCGACGTCCTCGCGCTTGATCCCGCGGAGCAGCGCGCCCGCGTTGTCGCCGGCCTGGGCGTTGTCGAGGGTCTTGTTGAACATCTCGAGGCCCGTGACGACGGTCTTGTCGGTCTGCTCCTTGATCCCGACGATCGCGACCTCGTCACCTGTGTTGCACGTTCCCTGCTCGATCCGGCCGGTGACGACGGTACCGCGGCCCGTGATCGTGAAGACGTCCTCGATCGGCATCAGGAACGGCTTGTCGGTGTCGCGCGTCGGCTCCGGAATGTAGGAGTCGACGTGCCCCATCAACTCGAGGATCTTGGGCGTCCACTCCGGGTCGCCCTCGAGCGCCTTCAACGCCGAGACCGTCACGATCGGGATCTCGTCACCCGGGAACTCGTAGTTGGAGAGGAGCTCGCGCACCTCCATCTCGACGAGCTCGATCAGCTCGGGGTCGTCGACCATGTCGGCCTTGTTCAGCGCGACGACAATCGACGGCACCTCGACCTGGCGGGCGAGCAGGATGTGCTCGCGCGTCTGCGGCATGGGACCGTCAGCGGCGCTGACCACGAGGATCGCACCGTCCATCTGGGCGGCGCCCGTGATCATGTTCTTGATGTAGTCGGCGTGCCCGGGGCAGTCGACGTGTGCGTAGTGACGGTTCTCCGTCTCGTACTCGACGTGCGACGTGTTGATCGTGATGCCGCGCTGGCGCTCCTCGGGAGCGTTGTCGATCGAATCGAAGTCACGCGCCACGGTGTCGCCCGAGCCCTGCTCGGCCAGGACCTTCGTGATCGCGGCCGTGAGGGTCGTCTTCCCGTGGTCGATGTGACCGATGGTGCCGACGTTGAGATGTGGCTTGGTGCGCTCGAACTTCTGCTTTCCCATTACTCCTCCGTGTCTCCTTAGCTAGAGCTGTCCGAGTCGACGAGCTCGGCGGCTACCGACTGCGGTACTTCCTCGTAGCGGTCGAACTGCATGGTGAACGTGGCCCGGCCCTGCGTCGTCGAGCGCAGGTCCGTTGCATAGCCGAACATGGTCGCGAGCGGGACGTGGGCCTTGATCGCCTGCGCGTTGCCGCGCGGCTCCAGGCCCTCGACGCGTCCGCGTCGCGAGTTGAGGTCCCCCATCACGTCGCCGAGGTACTCCTCCGGCGTGACGACCTCGACGGCCATCACCGGCTCGAGCAGCTTCGGCTTTGCGCGCTTCATGGCCTCCTTGAAGGCCATCGAGCCCGCGATCTTGAACGCCATCTCGCTGGAGTCGACGTCGTGGAACGAGCCGTCGATGAGCTGCACCCGGATGTCCACCACCGGGTAGCCCGCGATGATCCCCGAGTCCATCGCCTCCTGAATCCCGAGGTCGACCGAAGGGATGTACTCCTTCGGAACCGCCCCGCCGGTGATCTTGTCGAGGAACTCGTACCCCTCGCCCGCTCCCGCAGGCTCGAGGTTGATCACGACATGGCCGTACTGGCCGCGGCCGCCGGTCTGGCGAACGAAGCGTCCCTCGATCTTGTCCACCGGCTTGCCGGCGGTCTCACGGTAGGCGACCTGAGGCCGCCCGACGTTCGCGTCCACGCCGAACTCACGCGTGAGGCGGTCGACGATGATCTCGAGGTGTAGCTCGCCCATGCCCGAGATGAGCGTCTGGCCCGTGTCCTCGTCCGTGCGGACGCGGAAGGTCGGATCCTCGTCGGACAGCCGCTGAAGGCCGGCGCCGAGCTTGTCCTGGTCGCCTTTGGTCTTGGGCTCGATGGCGACGGCGATCACGGGCTCGGGGAAGTCCATGGACTCGAGCACGATCGGCGCCGTGTCGATAGCCAGCGTGTCGCCGGTCGTCGTCTGCTTCAAGCCGACGATCGCCGCGATCTCGCCCGCGCCGATCTCGTCTCGCTCTTCACGATGGTTGGCGTGCATCTGGAGGACCCGCCCGATGCGCTCGGTCTTGCCCGTCGACGTGTTGACGACGCGATCGCCGGCGCTGACCTGGCCCGAATAGACCCGGATGTACGTGAGCTTGCCGACGTAGGGGTCGGACATGACCTTGAAGGCAAGCGCGCTGAACGGCTCGTCGATCGCCGGCCTGCGCGAGAGCTCGTGTTCGGTGCGCGGATCGATTCCGTGGATCGGCGGCACGTCGAGCGGGCTCGGCAGGTAGTCCACGACCGCGTCGAGCAGGGGCTGGACGCCCTTGTTCTTGAACGCGGAGCCGAGCAGCACCGGCGTGACCGTGATGTCGAGCGACGCGGCCCGCAGAGCGCGCCTCAGCATCTCCGGCGTCACCTTCTCCTCGTCGAGCAGGTAGGTCTCCATCAGCTCGTTGTCGTGGTCCGCGACCGCGTCGATCAGCTGGTGGTGGTACTCGTGCACCTGCTCGGCAAGCTCCTCCGGGATCTCCTCGACGTCGTACTGCATGCCGAGCTCGTCCTGCCAGACGAGGGCGCGCATCTCGACGAGGTCGACGACGCCGCGAAAGTGCTCTTCCTGGCCGATCGGCAGCTGCACCGGAACGGGGCGCGCGCCGAGACGGTCGATCATCGACTGCACGGAACCGAAGAAGTCGGCGCCCGTGCGGTCCATCTTGTTGATGAATGCGATGCGCGGCACGGCGTAGCGGTCGGCCTGGCGCCAGACGGTCTCCGACTGGGGCTCGACGCCCGCGACGGAGTCGAAGACGGCGATCGCGCCGTCCAGGACGCGCAGGCTGCGCTCCACTTCGACCGTAAAGTCCACGTGCCCGGGCGTATCGATAATGTTGATGCGAAAGTCCCGCCAGAACGCCGTTGTGGCGGCCGACGTGATCGTGATGCCGCGCTCCTGCTCCTGCGCCATCCAGTCCATCACGGCGGCGCCCTCGTGCACCTCGCCCATCTTGTGGGTGCGGCCGGTGTAGTAGAGGATCCGCTCGGTCGTCGTCGTCTTGCCCGCGTCGATGTGGGCCATGATCCCGATGTTCCTGACGCGGTCGAGCGCGACGCGCCCGCCTTTTTCGACCGTGGCCACCGCTACCACCTGTAGTGGGCAAAGGCCTTGTTGGCCTGCGCCATCCGGTAGAGGTCGTCCTTGCGCTTGAAGGCGTTGCCCTGCTGGTTGAGCGCGTCCAGGATCTCGCCCGCGAGCTTCTCGGCCATCTGCTTTTCCCTGCGGTCGCGCGAGAACGTCACCAGCCAGCGGACGGCCAGCGTGCGCGCTCGGCGCTGAGGTACCTCGACGGGAACCTGGTAGTTGGCGCCGCCGACACGGCGCGAGCGCACCTCGAGCACGGGCGTGATCGTCTTGATCGCCTGCTCCAGGACCTCGACCGGCGGCTTGCCTGTCTGCTCGCCGACCTTGTCGAGCGCTCCGTAGACGATCGCCTCGGCGGTGCTCTTCTTGCCGCGGGTCATGACGCGGTTCACGACCTGCGTCACGAGGGGCGAGTTGTAGACGGGATCCGGAGTCAGCGGCCGGACCGGGATTTCGGCTCGACGAGGCATCTATGACCCCCGTTTCGCGCCGTACTTCGAGCGTCCCTGCCGACGGTCGCCGACGCCTGCCGCGTCGAGCCCGCCGCGGATCACCTTGTAGCGGAAGCCCGGTAGATCCTTGACCCGGCCGCCGCGGACGAGCACAACCGAGTGCTCCTGGAGGTTATGGCCCTCGCCGGGGATATAGGCGCCGACCTCCATGCCGTTCGTGAGTCGGACGCGCGCGACCTTCCGAAGCGCCGAGTTCGGCTTCTTCGGAGTGGTCGTGTAGACGCGCGTGCAGACGCCGCGCTTCTGCGGAGCTCCGCGGAGCGCAGGCGTCTTGGCCTTGGCCTTGGGCGCGGTGCGCCCTTTTCTCACGAGTTGGTTCACAGTGGGCATGAGACTCCAGAGAACTGATTCCGGACACAACAAAGGCTGGCGAGGGCAGACCCCCTGCCAACCGGACGGGAAGGGTAGCAAAGTTTGGGAGTGCGGCAAACGGCGCAAACCCGCTTAGTTGCACCCTCTCGAGCCTGCGCGACGCAAATGAAAACCGCGTCCTTTTTGGCTCCTTTACCGTTTTGGAAGCGTAGCCAGGGGAGTGGAAGCGAATTACAGTGAGAATCGGGCTCGGCGAAACCATTACTGCGGCAAGCCGGGAGCGGTTCATGGGCGGAGGTAACGAGACAAATTGGAGCCGGTCGCGGTGACGACCATCATCCTCTCGATTGCGGCGGGTGTGGGCGCCGTCGTGATCCTGCTCGTCGTGCTCTGGGCGCTCCGAATGGCCCGCGGGGGCAGCGAGAACCGAATCGCCGAGCTGGTGACCGAGATGAACACGCGCATGGAGACGATGGTGCGAGAGCTCACCGAGGCGCTCGAGCGCGCGCAGGAGGAGGGACGGCGCAACCGGGTGCTCGGCGAGTTGGCCGGCTCGATCGACTTGGACGAAGTGCTGACACGGACGCTCGAGGCGGCCGGCGCGATTCCGGGTGCGGACGCGGCGCTAGTGACGATCAGCGACGGTAACGACAAGCCCCTGGTCGCCACGCTGGGGCTTTCCGCCGAAGAGGCTCAGCGCCAGGCGATCACAGGCCCGCCCGACGGCCACGAAGCGCGCTCGATCGTGATGTCGTACCAGTACCCACCCGAGATCGTCAGTGGGACTGCGTCCTCGCAGCTGATCCATTCGGGACTGGCGGTGCCGGTGCCGGGCGAGGGCGGCCCGATCGGCTATCTGGCCGTCTTCAGCCGCGGCGAGACGAACGCATTTGGTGAGGACGCGGTGAAGGAGCTCGAGGAGCTCGCCGTGCGCGCGGGCCCAGCGATCGAAAACGCGAAGCGGTTCCGCGAAGCGCGGCAGCTGGCCGACCTGGACGCGCTCACGGGCCTGCACAACCGGCGCTACTTCCACGAGACGCTGGCGCGCGAGGTGGCGCGCGGACACCGCTACGACCGTCGGCTGGCGCTGATCGTGTTCGACCTGGACGACTTCAAGGCGATCAACGACCGGATCGGGCATCTGTCCGGTGACGCGGTGCTGGCCGAAGCCGCGGAGCGGGTTCGGGACGTCGTGCGCTCGGCGGACATCGCCTGCCGCGTCGGAGGCGACGAGTTCGCGGTCGTGCTGCCGGAGTCCACGCTCAAGGACGCCGACCAGCTCTACCGCCGTCTCCAGGGCGCGATCTCGGCCAAGTCGGTCGGCCAGGCCGGGCGCCTCTCACTCTCCGCCGGGATCGCGGAGCTGAAGCCCGAGGACGATTCGACCTCGTTCTTCGAGCGTGCCGACGAGGCGCTCTACCGCGCGAAGGAAAAGGGCAAGGCCCAGGTCGTCGCCGCGGACGCGGCAACGGGCTAGGCGAAGAGTTCCACCTCCGGCCCAGAGCCGTCACACACCCGCGCGCTTTGCGGCGGTAGGCTCGGTGCCGAGGGAGGCGGGTAACAAGCCCCGCCCTTGTGGGTGGGGGCGCGCGCGTGTACCTATTAGGGCGCCGCGGGCTCCGGGCTAACGGCGCGGAGCCTGTGTTGCCGGGCTGCCGGTGTCGACCGCGAGGAAGGGCAGATAGTCGGTCGGCGAAACCGCGTCCACGGCGGGCAACTGGTCGCGCCAGCACGTCGTGATGCGCAGATTGGCTTGCTCGTGCACGAGCAGCCAGCTCTGGTAGGCCTCCTCGCGCTCGAGCATGACGATCGCCGAGGAGATCGCCCCGCGCACGATCTGGA
Organism: Actinomycetota bacterium; assembly: GCA_030854475.1. GTDB lineage: Bacteria > Actinomycetota > Thermoleophilia > Gaiellales > Gaiellaceae > JALYTD01. The sequence goes on along the minus strand of JALYTD010000089.1, from coordinate 1,735 downwards.
GCGGGAAGTGCCCGAGCGGCATCACGGGGCCAAGCGCCTTCACCCTGTAGGTGCCGAGCATCGTCCGCACGACGGCCGTCCTGCCCCGCTTGAGCTTGAACACTGCCGGGGGTGCGACCGACCCAAGAGCGAAGCCGCGTTTGTGCCCGCCGAGCCACGGCGCGGCCGGTGTGACCCGGACGAGCCGGGCGGGCATGCTCGCGTAGGCGTCGTAGTAAGCCTCCACGCCTGAGCTCGTGGGTGAAGCCACGCGCAGGCGGGACTCGATTGTCATGCGCCGAAGCTCGTCGGCGATCACGGCCCTCGCGGCGGCGATTCCGGCTCCGGCCCGGGCGAGCGCCGCGCGATAGGCGCGACGGCTGCCCCGGAACCTCAGCGCGATCACGGCGCGCTCGGCGGCCAGCACCCGTTTCGGCTTCACCTGTGCGTAGCCACGCGCCACGGCGCGCGCGTAGGCGGCCGTGAAGGCGGCTTGGCCGTCCCCGACGACGCGGGTCAGGCCGGTGACGTCGGACCAGGCCAAGCGCCGCGACCCAACCGTGCAGCGCGCTCCCTCCGGGAGGATCAGCTGACCTTCGGTCCGCGAAGAGTTGAACGCGGGCCCGGCGGCCTTCGGCCCGTCGCAGAGCTTCGCATCGCGCGTCCACAGCCAGACGCACGCAGCCGCGGGCTTGTCCGGATCGTCCTCTGGCTCGCTCCACACCCCCCAGCCCCACGACCAGATCGTCCCGATCTTGGACTCGCGCGCGACCTCACGCGCCGCCAAGGTCTGGAGCTTGATCACCTCGAACCAGCGCGCGGCCGGCCGGAGGTTCTCGCGGCCGCCGAACCCGGGCGCGGTGTGGAACCCGAGCATGATCCCGATCCGCCCGCGCGGGATCCCGATGCGGACGAAGTCGAGCAACGCGGCCCGGAAAGTGACGCGCAGGAAGCGGCTCATGTCCACCGGCCCGCGCTTCCAGAGCTGCGGAGCCGGGAAGTACACCTCGCGCACGATGTCGGCCACCTTGGCGACCTCGCGCCACCAAACTCCGGCCTCGCCGCCCGTGTACGGCTTACTCGAGACGAGGATCACCGGCCGCGCGCCGTGAGAGGCGAGCGTTTGCAGGTAGAGCAGCACATCGGCGCGGTAACGACCGTTCGTCGGGCTCCACGGCGAGATCGTGCCGGCCCCGTTGAGCTCGTTCTCGACGATCATCGGCTTCGCGCAGTCCATCGAGTTAGAGGCGAATTCGTAGATACGGTGCGCCCGCTCGACGACCGCCCCCGGGTCGGCCGGCTCGCTGGGCGTTCCCACCCGGTACACGAGGTGCATGTCCCAGTACACGGTCTTGGCGCCGTAGGCCCGAAGCTGCGGCGGGAAGATGAAGTTCGACGACGCGGCGACCACCCCCGGCTGCGCGAAGAGCCGCCAGAACGGCACGGAGCCGTCGGCGAAGTCGATCCACACGGGCTGCTGGCGTGGCAGCGCGCAGGGATTGGCCGCGCGCGAGCGCGTGGCAGCCGGATTCGCGGACGCCGTCAAACCGACCGCCACCAGCACGAGAAGAAGCCCGACCCTCTTCATGCCCTGAGCCACTGTTTACCAGTAATCGCACCGACCTTGGCGGCCGATGACGAAGTCGTCGATGGATCGACGCACGCGACGCGCGGAGCCGGGCTCAGCCCGGCGGGAGCGCTATCCGCGGGCGGCCTTGTGTTCGAGGCGAAGAAGGGGGCTCGTGGGGGAAACATG
>JALYTD010000016.1 GCA_030854475.1 Actinomycetota bacterium | reverse complement strand
CGCCGAACGCCTCGACACTCCACTCGGCACGATCAAGTCGCGCACGTCCAATGCTCTTCAGCAGATGAGCGCAGCGCTTGCCGCCTAGCAGGCGTGGGGGTTACATGACGCCGTTTAGGTCTTGGGCCGGGATAGGAATGCGGTACTTGAGCCGTGCCTAACCTGGCTTTGCAGGTCGGTAGACGAAACGACGGACGCGAAGCAGCGGCCCACCTACCAACGCGGCGATCACCCCGGTCAGGGCGAGCAGATTCGTCGTGGTGCAGGTGCGACAGGCGTTACAGCACGCCGGAGCCGTCTCGACCCACCGGCTGGTGAGCGGAGCCCATTGAGCGAGCCGTCCCTCGAGCCACATGTTCCAAGTGTAGGGAACGTGCACAGACAGAAAGCAGGAGGTCGCCGCCACCCGACCCGAGCGACCCTCGGTCAAGGCAGAGAAGCCGCGCGGGCGCGCTCGAGCTCGCCGTGGCTTGTTAGTGAGACCCGTGGTGGCCTGCCTGGCCGAGCGTCTCCTTCGCCGTGCCGTGACTGCGCCGCCGTAGTACTTCCGGTAGTCGAGCACGTGGCGCCAGACTGAAGACGCGCGTTCTTCCAAACCCGCCTCGCTGTCGTGTTAGAGCTCCTCGCTGAGCGCATCCCTCAATTCGGCCAAGCCCTTGCCCAGCTCTCCGCTGTCAGCATCTCGCGGCCAGGCGGTCAGCACCTGCACGAGCACGGCTTTCTCGGCCTGCGTGAAGGTGACGCTCGTGCTCGCATTGACCGAGACGGCGATCGATTCCTCGGTCGGCTGCGTCAACGGGTCCTGCCGCAACCGCTCGCGCAGCTCGGTGGCTTCCTGATTGCTCAGGACGACCATTCCGCCGCGTGTGCGGATCCTCAATATGTTCGCTCGACCCCGCAGTGGCTTGGTGGCAAAAGTTCGGGCAAAAGTTCCGAGGCCTACAAAGCCCTCACAACGGAAAAGACCCTGCGGTGCAGGGCCTTTCCTAGTAGCGGGGGCAGGATTTGAACCTGCGACCTCCGGGTTATGAGCCCGGCGAGCTACCTGACTGCTCCACCCCGCGGCGTGGGCGCAGTATAGCGCCGCTGCTCGGCCCTAGTACCGCGCACGCCAGTCCTCGGGCCACTCGTTTTCGCCCAGGTGCCAGCGGTCGGTTCGATACGCGACTGCAAGCGCGACGCATCGCGGCGATTCGTCTTCGCCCCGCACCTCCACGCGGTACGACGCGACCCGGCGCGACCTCGTGACCTCCTCGGCGCTCGCCACGAGTAGCTCGCCGGCCTTGGCCGGGCCCGAGTAATGGATCGAGACATCTAGCCCGACACACACGCGTCCGTAGCTGTTGCACGCGACCTCGAAGGCTGTGTCGGCAACGGCGAAGAGCGCGCCGCCGTGGACGAAGCCGTGGACGTTCGTCTGCTCCTCGCTCGGAACGAGCTGCGTTCGCGCCTGGCCGAGCTGCCAGTCCAGCACCTCCACGCCGACGAGCCGGCCGAAGCCGATGTCGCGGAGAACCACGTCGAGCCGGTCGCGCAGATCGGGCGGCATCGCCATTCGGTGCGAAGAATAGGCGCGGCTAGCATCAGGTCCATGCGCGTGGCCGCCGTCGATCTCGGCACCAACTCGACTCGCCTCCTCGTCGCGGACGTCGACGACGGCCGCGTGGACGAGGTCTCGCGGCGGCTGCAGATCACGCGCCTGGGCGAGGGCGTGGACGAGCGGCGCAAGCTCTTGCCGCTTCCCATTACGCGCGTCCGAAACGTGCTTACCGACTTCCGGCGCGAAATCGAAGAGCTGGGCGCCGAGCGGACTCTCGCCTTCGCGACGAGCGCCGTCCGAGACGCGGAGAACGGTGAGGCCTTCCTCGGCGAGGTCGAGTGGAGCTACGGCTTCTCCACCCGGCAGCTCTCCGGCCACGACGAGGCACTGTTGACGTTTCGCGGCGTCACGGCGGATCGAGAGCTGGCCGCGGAAACGCTCGTGCTGGATATCGGCGGTGGCTCGACGGAGCTCGTCGCCGGCGGGCCCGACGGGGTCAGCTTCCACGTCAGCCTCGACCTCGGGTGCGTCCGGCTGACCGAACGGTTCCTGCACTCGGATCCTCCGAGCGCTGACGAGCTCGAGGCAGCCGCCGACATGGTTCGGGCGCTCCTGAGCGAGCGCGTGCCGCCCGACGTCCGGCCCCGCTCGGCGATCGGAGTGGCGGGCACGATCACGGCCCTCGCGGCGCTCGACCTTGGGCTGACGGAGTACGACCCCGAGCGCGTGCACGGCCACCGGCTCTCGGCAGCCGCCGTCGATCAACAGCTCGAGCGGCTGGCCGCTCTTCCGGTCGCGGAGCGTCGCCAGGTGCCGGGCCTCGAGCCAGAGCGCGCGCCGGTGATCGTGGCCGGCGCCGTCGTCTTGCGCGAGGTACTAACTCACTTCGGGCTGGACGAGCTCGAGGCCAGCGAGCGAGACATCCTTCACGGCGCGGCGCTCGAAGCCGCCCGGCTCCCCGAGCCCGAGGAAGGCGCGGCACCCCCGGGCGCCTACACCTGTTGCTAGTAGACCGTGCCGGGATCCTCGTCCGGCGGCGGCGGGTCGTCCTCGGCCAGCCTTCTCTGCAGCACGCTTCGCGACAACACGCCCACTAGCCGACCGTCCTCGAGCACCGGAACTCGCTCGAGGTCGTGCTCCTCGAGGAACTGAAACGCGTCGTCCAGGGGCATCGAGGCATCCAGCGTCCAGTTCGGCGGCTCCGCGATCTCCCCCACCTTCGTCGTGTTCGGATCGCGCCCAGCCGCGACGACCTCTCGGACAAGCGTCTTGCGCGTGATCACACCGACGAGACGGTGGTCGTCGACGACGAACGTCGCCCGTACCTCGGGGCGCGCGAGCAACTCGCCGGCCTCGCGCGCGGGCGCATCCGAGGCGAGAGCCACGGGATCGGGGACCATTGCGTCCCGTACGACCTGGTCGGTCACGGGTAAATGCCTCGAGCCGACAGCGCCCCCGAGACCTCGCGGATCCCGCCCACGAGCGCCGCGCTCCGCAGCGTGATTCCCTGCTCCTCGGCGATGCTCCACACGCGGTCGAACGCGTCGCTCAGCTGGTCGTACAGCTTGGCGCGGATCTCCTCCCGGTCCCAGAACAGGCGCCCAAGGTCCTGGACCCATTCGAAGTACGAGACGGTGACGCCGCCTGCGTTGGTGAGGACGTCCGGAAGGATGAGAATCCCCCGCTCGTTCAGGATCGCGTCTCCCTCGAGGTCGACCGGGCCGTTCGCGCCTTCAGCGACCACCCGCGCGTGCACGTGGTTTGCGTTCTCACCCGTCACCTGATCTTCGCGCGCCGCGAGCACGAGGAAGTTGCAGGGCAGCGCGAGCAGCTCCTCGTTCGTGATCCGGTCGTACCGCGGATAGTCGGCGAGCGACCCGTGCTCTTCCGCCCAGGCGCGCAGGGCGGGGATGTCGAGCCCCGTCTCGGAATAGATCCCACCGGACACGTCCGACACCGCCAGCACCGTGGCGCCCTTCGCCGCCAGCTCGGCCGCGGCGATGCCCCCGACGTTGCCGAAGCCCTGCACGACGCAGCGCTGCTGGGCCAGGTTCCAGCCCAGTTTTTGGCAGCACCGCTCGATCACCATCACGACGCCCGCTCCAGTCGCCTCGTGTCGAAAGAGCGAGCCTCCGAGCGAGACCGGCTTCCCGGTCACGATCTCCGGCACCGCATAGCCGACCTGCATCGAGTAGGTATCCATCATCCAGGCCATTGTCTGCTCGTTGGTGGCCATGTCGGGCGCGGGGATGTCCTCCTGGGGCCCGATCACGGGCAGGAGCTCCGAGGTGAAGCGCCTCGTGATGCGCTGGAGCTCGCCGAGCGAAAGCTCCTTCGGATTGCAGCGCACCCCGCCCTTGGCGCCACCGTACGGAAGCCGGAGCAGCGCGCACTTCCACGTCATCCACATCGCGAGCGCGGCGCACTCGCCGAGGGTCACCCCGGGGTCGTAGCGGATGCCGCCCTTGGTCGGGCCGAGCACGGCCGAGTGCTGGACGCGGTAACCCGGAAAGACCCGCCAGCGGTCGTCGTCCAGCTTGATCGGGACGCTGACGACGAGCGACCGCTCAGGAAAGCGCAATCGCTCCGCAATCGCCTCGGGAACATCCGCGTGCGGAAGGGCCTGCTCGAACTGCGTCAGCGCCTGGTGGAAGAGCGGCGTCTCCCACTCGAGCGAGATGTGCTCGCTCGAAGCGTCCTGCACTTCGGTCACGCGCGGAGTGTAGAGGCGGCTGCCTTGATCACCGGCCGCCACCAAGCGAGGGATCTCGATGCCGGGGAAGGGACTCGAACCCTTACGCCTCCAAAGGAGACACCTGATTTTAAGTCAGGCGCGTATGACCAGTTTCGCCACCCCGGCGCGCGCAGAATAGCCCGGAGCAGGAAGGGTCAAAGCGATTTGTTCCACTTGAAGCCGGAGGGGATCTTCTTCGGCGGCTTGCCGTAGACGATCGCGATCTCCTGGCGCTCCTCCAGCGCGAGGAGGACCGGGTCACCCTTGTACAACTTGCCGTTCACATACACCCGGAATGGCTTGCCCGGCTTGGCGCAGTACCCGCCGATGCATTTCTTGGACAGGTAGACACCCCAGACGCCGAAGTACTGGCCGAGCGAATACGTGGATTTGGTCGGCGACTCGACATGGATCACGCCGGTCGGACGTTCGGCGGGGCCCGGCAGACTCTCAGCGCTGGCACTGTGGCTGTGGAGCTCGGTGATGAACTCGCCGTCGTAGATGCCGATGCCGGCAGGCGGCACGATGTGCTTGCCGTCGATGTAGATATCGAGGTGCTGGTGGATGTGGAGCTTCTGGCCCTCCGAGCCGAGCGAGTTCAGCCCCAACGGGGCGACGCGGTCCGGCAGGCGGTCGTAGCCGGCGTCCCACGGCGCAGCCGTGCGCCTGATCCCGGACAGGGTCCCAAGGTCGAACGTCGGCGGCACCTGCTTGCCCGGACCGGCTTTCTTGTTGTCGCGCGTGAGGAGGAACCCGAGCACCAGAGCCAGCGCGACTACGCCCACTGCCGCGAACGCGACCAGGTAGAGCAGCTTCCGCCGGTCCTCGCCGGACATCTTCACGTCCGTGCGCTTCTTGGGCGCCTGGACCGGCCGCGGAGGCGCAGGCGTACGGGGTTTCTTCTGCTTCGCCAACGGGCGGCGATGGTAGCAGCGGGGTCCTTTTTCCCCGCTGGACGTTCTTCCCGGATACTTTGGGGTTCCTGACATCAAAGGAAGGGTTCGAATGGGTTTTCTGGACAAGCTGCTGGGCCGGAGCAAGAAAGCTGCCGGCGACCTCACCGGCGACTCATCGATGCGCCGCGAGGGGATGCACCAGGAACAGGAGGGCATGGCCGAGGACCGCGCGGCCAGCGCCGAGCAGATGGCACAGGAGGAGCGCGAGCGCGCGGCCGAACACCGCGCGGAACGCGGCGAGACGCCGTAATTAAAGGGGCGGCTCAGGCCGCCTCTTTTTTGTAGACGAGTGTGCCGTCCGACGCGATCTCTAGCGTTCGTCGGCCATGCTCGCAATCGCTATTGCACTGATCGTCCTCGCCGCCGTGGGCGCGCTCGCCTACTGGCTGCCGCGTGCTCTCGCCCTCCTGCGTGTCGATTCAGCCGCTCAGCTCGCCGAGCGGAACGCCGAGATGGAGCGCCGGCTCCAGGGCCTGAACGAGACGATGGACAGGAGGCTCGGGGAGCTGGATCGCAAGGTCGACGGCCGGCTGGAGAACGCCAGCAAGACGTCGTCGGCGATCCACGACAGGCTGGGCAAGGTGGACGCGGCAACGGCGCAGATGCTCGAGCGCGCAAAGGATCTTTCGCGCCTGGAGCAGGCACTACGCCCGCCGAAGTCCAGGGGCGGCTTCGGCGAGCTGCTGCTCGGGAACCTGCTGCGCGACCGGCTGCCGCCGACCGCCTACTCGCTCCAGTACAGCTTCAAGAGCGGCGAGCGTGTCGACGCCGTGATCCGGGTCGGCGAGCAACTGGCTCCGATCGACGCAAAGTTCCCGCTCGACAACTTCGAGCGGCTGGTGGACGCGCAGGAGGCCGCCGAGCGAGAGCTGTACGAGAAGGCTTTCGCGCGTGACGTGAAGGGGCACGTCGATGCGATCTCGTCGAAGTACATCCGGCCCGACGAGGGCACGTACGACTTCGCCTTCATGTACCTGCCGTCCGAGGCGATCTTCTACGAGCTCGTCTGCGGCAAGACGGGCGCCCTGGTGGCGTACGCGCACGAGAAGCAGGTCGTGCCCGTCTCACCGTCCACCTTCACCGCGTACCTGCAAATGATCGTGCTCGGGCTGAAGGGCCTCCAGATCGAGCAGCACGCTCAGGAGGTCATGGTCTACTGCGCGCAGCTGCAGAAGGACTTCGGCAAGTTCCGCGACGACTTCGACCTGGTCGGCAAGCACCTCGGCAATGCGCAGAACAAGTTCGGCGATGCCGAAAAGCGGCTCGACAGGTTCGAGACGAAGCTCGAGCAGGCGACCGACTCCGTCGACGAGATCGAGGCCGCCGAGACCGTCGCCGAGTTACCTCGCGCGGTCGACGCGGCCTAAGAGGGTTTGGCGCAATACAGTCTGTGCCGCCGGGCCGCGCTGCTCGCACCAGCTCCGCTCTGGTCACGCAGTCGCGCCCGTAGCCTGCGGCTACGAACACTCCCTGCGTCCTTGCCTGGGAACGAGCATCGCACCCCGGCGACGAGCGGTATTCCGCCAAACCCTCCCAGTGCTTACGCGGCCGCGGGCTCCTGTTCGCGCAGGTAGCGGATCAGGCCCCCGGAGACCACGATCTCGCGTTCGCGCGGGAGCAGGTCGTGCGTGAGCGTGATCTTCCCGACGCCCTCGACCTCGGTGTCGAGCTCGTCCTCGCCCTCGGCGATCGCGTGCAGATGCTCGATCCGCCACGTCTGCCCCAGCTCGGCCTTGTCGTAATCGGCCTCGTCCTTGAAGAGCAGCGGAACGATTCCTTGCGCGATCAGGTTACGGCGATGGATACGGGCGAAGCTCTTCGCGATCACGGCGCGGACGCCTAGCTGGGCCGGGGCCAGCGCTGCGTGCTCGCGGCTCGAGCCCTGGCCGTAGTTGTGGCCGGCCACGATGAACCCACCGCCCCACTCGTGCGCACGCTTGGCGAAACCCGGATCCTTGTGCTGGAACGTGAACTCGGCAATCGCCGGCACGTTCGAGCGATAAGCCATCACGGTCGCGCCGTCGGGTGAGAGGTCGCCGGTCGAGACGTCGTCGGACGCCACGATCAGCACGCGCAGCTCGAGCGTGTCCGGTAGCGGTTTCTGCTCGGGCGGCGGGAAGATGTTCGGCCCGCGGGGAACCTCGATCGACGCCGCATCCTCGGCGGGCGCCGGCTCGAGAATGTGCTTCTGCACCACGTCGGGGCGCGCGGCCGGGCGCTCGTTCAGGTCGGGAATCGAGAGCTCGCGCGGGTCGGAGATGGTGCCGGTCAGCATCGACGCCGCCGCAACCGCGGGCGAGCAGAGATAGACCTGGTCGTCCGCGGTGCCGCTCCGGCCCGGGAAGTTGCGGTTGAAGGTACGCAACGAGGCCGCTCCCGAGGGCGGGGCCTGCCCCATGCCGACGCAGGGCCCGCAGGCGGGCTCGAGCATGCGCACGCCCGCCATGAGCAGATCGACGTAGGTGCCCGAGCGCGTGATCTGGTCGAGGATCTGGCGAGACCCCGGCGTCGCGGTCGCAGACACGAGGGCCTCCGAGAGCCGCTGCCCTCGCATCACGGCGCCGCAAAGCGCCAGGTCCTCGTAGGACGAGTTGACGGAGGAGCCGATGCAAACCTGCTGGATCGGCGTTCCGGCGAGCTCCTCGATCGGCACCACGTTGCCCGGGCTCGAGGGCTTAGCGACGAGAGGAACGAGCTCGGCGAGATCGACGTGCTCCTCCTCGTCGTAATCGCCGGTGTCGCCGGTCGGCAGCTCGATGAAGTCCTCCGACCGCCCCTGCTCGTCCAGGAACGCGCGCGTCTGCTCGTCCGCGGGGAAGACCGCACCGGTGGCACCGAGCTCGGCGATCATGTTCGCGATCGTCCCGCGCTCGGTGTACGAGAGGGTCGCGGTGCCAGGGCCGGTGAACTCGAAGATCGCTCCGCGGCCTCCGCGCACGCCGCGGCGGCGCAGCAGCTCCAGGATCACGTCCTTCGCCTGGATCCAGGGGCGCTTCAGCTCGTTCTCGAGGAAGACGCCGACGATCTTGGGACAAGGCATTTCGAAGGCATGGCCGGCCATGCAGACCGCGACGTCGAGGCCGCCTGCCCCGATCGCGATCATCGCGCACGAGCCCGACTGCGTCGTGTGGCTGTCCGCGCCGACGAGCGTCTGGCCCGGCTTCGCGAAGCGCTCGCAGTGCACGTAGTGGCAGATCCCGTTGCCCGGCCGTGAGAACCAGGCGCCGTATTTGGCGGCTATGGCCTGGAGGAAACGGTGGTCGTCCGGGTTCTTGAAGTCGATCTGGAGGATGTTGTGGTCGACGTAGACGACGGCGGTCTCGACCTGCACCCGGTCGACGCCAAAGGCCTCGAACTGCATCATCGCCATCGTCCCGGTCGCATCTTGCGCCAGCGCCTGGTCGACGCGTAACGCGATCTCCTGGCCCGGGACGAGCTCCCCGCGCTCGAGGTGGTCTTCGAGGATGGTTCGGGCCAGAGACGGCATGGCACCTAGCTTAGTGGCTGCGCCGCAGGCTCCGGGTCGCTTGGCAAGCGCGACCAGATCTCGGTGTCCTCGCGGAGCCCTTGCTTGAAGTAGGTCGATCTGAGCACCCCTTCGCGGGTGTAACCGCAGCGCTCCGCCACGCGCTTCGACCCGCCGTTGTCGACCGAGATGAACAGCTCGATGCGCAGCGCCCCGAGCTCCGAGAAGGCCCACGCTGTGAGGAGCCCGAGAGCAGCGGTCGCCACGCCGCGTCCACGTGCCTCCGCGCTTACGATGTAGCCCAGCTCGACCGTCCGTTCCGCGCCCTCGATCCTCGGGGCAAGCGCGAGCCCCAGGAAGGCCCCGCTGACCGCATCCGCAATCGCAAACGCCTCGCGTGTGCCGTCGCGCCGGCCGTCCTCGTAGCGGTCGAGCCAGCTGCGCGCGAACTCCGGCGGCACAGGGACCGGGATACGCGTGAAGCGCAGGACGTCTTCGTCCTCGAGCAAGGCCTCCACGGCCGCGGGGTGTCGCTCCCCCAACGGCTCGAGACGGACCGGAGTCAAGGGTGTCGGGCAGGGGCCGGGGTCAGTAACGGAGCAGTGCCCCGATGCCCTCGACCGGCTCGAGATCCTGGTGGTGCTGGAGCGCGAGCACGGTGCCGCCGTGCGCGAGTGTCTTGTGCACAGCGAGATCGAGGCCTTCGTCGTGGTCCTCCATCGCGGTCCCGTCGAGCGGGCAGGACCCGCCGTCGTAGCCGAGCCGCCCGCAGGCGGGGCACTGCCAGGCCTTGTGCTCGGCGCCGTTCTGAAAGAGCAGCTGGTCGACGCGCCCGTCGGACGCTGCCTCGAGCGTCTCGGCCCAGCCCGAGGACGCGCGCCCGCTGCGGCCGGCCTCGGCACGCCAGCGTTCGACGGCCTCCTTTTCCTGCTCCGCGCGCCATTGCTCGAGCAGCGGTTGCACGGCGTCGAGCAGTTCGGCCGGAGTCGCGTGTGCGTCGGCCTGCGCCCAGCCGATGATCGCGCTGCGGGCGTCGTGCGATAGAGCCTCCTCGAATTCCGGGCGGGTCTCTTCCGTCGCGACAACCACGACCCGGGGCCCGCGCAGCTCTCGCACCAACCGGTCGAGCTCCTCTGCCACGCCGCGCAGATGCCTCGCCGCGAGCTCCTCGATGTGGCGCTGGTAGCGAGCCTGAGACCATCCGCCCTGGTCATGCTTGCCGGGCGTGTCGTCGTGGCGGCGAACGACTTCTACCAGCCTCCCCGCCCGCAACCGATAGATGTCTCCCTGCTCGCGACCGACCACGGCGACGAGCGCACCCTCGCCGCGGCCCAGGAGCGGCACGAGCGGCGCGAGATAGAACTCGCGCCCGATCTTGATCTCGTCTTCGACACGCTGACTGAGCGGCAGCGGGCGCCACGCGTTGTCGAGGCTGGCGCAGAAGATCGCGAGGCCGTGGGCGCCGTCGCGGTCGAATTCCTGCTCGAAGTAGTCCCTGATCCGCCCGAAGTCAGCCTTCAACGCCTCGCGCTGTTCGTGGGAGAGGTCGCTCCGCTCGCGCTTTCCGCCCTCGTCGAGCAACGAGTGCAGACGCGAGTCGGCCACGTCGGGAGTCGGCGTAACGCTGGGATCGAGGTCGAGATAGAAACTGATCGCGCAGCCCTTTTCGGCCCGGAACCCCGCGAGATCGCGAAGGCTGTCCCAACTGACGGTCGCCGCCACAGCGCCTCCCCTTTGCCGGAAAGCGGCGATTCTATTCGTAGGGTTCACTCATGCGCATCCAAACGATCGGGCACGGCCGTCGATCTCTCGAGGAGTTGGTGGCGTGCCTCGAAGAGGTAGGTGCGCCGACACTCGTGGACGTCCGCCGCTTCCCGGGCTCGCGGCGTAATCCGCAGTTCAACCAGCAACCGCTGCACGAGGCCCTCGGCGCGGCCGATCTCGACAGGATGCATCCCGGGTTTGAGCTGCGCGACGGCCGCCTGTACCTCTGTATCGGCTCGTCGCGTGATCGCCGGCACCCCACCCTGAAATCAGCCTAAATTGCAGCCCTTTTCCCGGCGCGCCAGGCCTGCCGAGGAAGCTTCGACCGGCCGCTAACGTTAAATACAGATGGAAGGGCCAGCAGGGCCCACAGATCTTTGGGAGACAACGTGACCGACAACGGGGTTCATGAACTGATCATCATCGGCGGCGGCCCGGCCGGCTATACGGCCGCGCTCTACAGCGCGCGCGGAAATCTCCATCCGCTCGTGATCGAGGGGTTCCAGTGGGGCGGCCAGCTGATGATCACAAGCGACGTCGAGAACTACCCGGGCTTCGCAGACGGGATCATGGGCCCGCAAATGATGGTGGAGTTCCGCCGGCAGGCCGAGCGCTTCGGGGCCGAGTTCATCACCGACGACGTCACGCGCGTCGACTTCTCAGAGCGGCCTTTCCGCGTCTACGTCGGCGACACCGAGCACCGGGCGGAGTCCGTGATCGTCGCCACAGGCGCCAGCGCGCGCCAGCTCGGGCTCGAGTCCGAGCGCGCGCTGCACGGACGCGGCGTCACTTACTGCGCGACGTGCGACGCCGCCTTCTACCGCGACAAGGATGTCGTGGTCGTGGGCGGCGGGGACTCGGCGATGGAAGAGGCCATCTTCCTGACGAAGTTCGCCTCGAAGGTCACCCTTGTCCACCGGCGTGGCGTGTTCAGGGCGTCGCAAATCATGATCGAGCGCGCGCGCGTGAACGAGAAGATCGAGTTCCTGACGCCGTACGTGGTCGAGGATGTGCTCGGCGTCGATGACGACAGGCTCACCGGGGTCCGCTTGCGGAACGTCGAGACGGACGAGACGATCGACCACCCCGCGGATGGGCTCTTCGTCGCGATCGGCCACGACCCGAACACGCAGCTCTTCCTCGACCAACTCGACCACGACGAGGCCGGGTACCTCGTGACGAAGCCGGGAACCACGGAAACGAACATCGAGGGCGTCTTCGCCGCCGGCGACGTCGTCGACCACGTGTACCGCCAGGCTGTCACGGCCGCCGGCATGGGCTCCATGTCAGCCCTCGACGCAGAGCGCTGGCTTGCCGCGCGCGAGGGCCATCCGGGAACGGCGCTCACGGCGCCGCGGCCGGAAGCAGCCGAGGTCTAGAGGCCCACAGCCTCCACCAGCCGGACGAGCGGCTACTCTCGGCACGTGGCCGAGTGGATCGACCTTGTCGATCCGGACGAGGCGGCTGTCCGTGAGGCCGCGCCGACCGACCTTCATCCCGACGTCGTCGAGCACCTCGCGCACCGGCCGTCGACCGAGGACGAGCTTCCTCGACCCCGACTCGAAACGCACGGCGACTACGTCTGGGGCGTCTTCCTCGCCGCGAAGGTCGATCGCGAGCGGGATCGCGTCTTCTACCAAGAGGTCGACGTCGTGCTGACCGAGGACCGGGTCGTCACCGTGCGCAAGACCCCGCCCAGCGGTGAAGAGCCTTTCGACCCCGCTCATTTGCGAGAGGCCTGTGCCCGCGGGGAACCGCTCGCGGGAATGATCCTGTACCACCTGGTGGACGAAGTCGGCGACCGCTACCTCGAACTCGTCGACGACCTGAATGCGGAGATTGACGAGCTCGAGGACGACATCGACCGCGCTCCGACGGTCGAGATCCGCAGGCGCCTGTCGGATCTACGCCACGACATGCTCACGATCCGCCGCTCGCTCGGCCCGACCCGCGACGCCGTACGCGCGGTCGCAGACGACCGGATCGAGCTCGAAGGCGGACATCTGTTTTCCCGCGACAAGCCGCGCCTGTTCCCCCCTGAAGTCGACCTCCGGTTCTTCAGCGCCTACGACAAGATCATGCGTGCCTACGAGGGCCTCGAGCTTTCCCGCGACCTCGCCGCCGGCGCCCGGGACTATCTCCAAGCGAAGATCGCCAACGACCAGAGCGAGGTGACGAAGCAGTTGGCGGCGATCGGCTCGATCCTCCTCGTGCCGACGTTCATCGTCGGGGTCTACGGCCAGAACTTCGATCACATGCCGGAGCTGCACTGGTATCTGGGCTACGTCTGGTCGTGGGGAATCATCGTTCTCTCCACGGTCGGGCAGGTGATCTTCTTCAAGAAGAGGGGCTGGCTCTAACCTAGGAGCTGTGCCGTACTTCATCTGCCCGAACTGCAAGGAGCGGTCGATCGACCACGATCGCAAGGAAGGGTTGAGCCAGCAGGCCGTCTCGTGCCAGCGGTGCGGGTTCGGCTTCCTGTTCGAGTTGCTGGACGACTACTACCCGGCTCCCAACACAGGGTTTGTCGTCTGCGACTCGGGCGGCCGGATCCTCGCGTCCGGGCGCGGTGTCTTCGAGCTGACCGGCTTCGGTGAGAAGGATCTGATGGGACGCGAGGTCGTGGAGGCCTTCGCGCTCAGCGGTTTCGCCGACGGGCAAAACCCGGCGCAACTGGCGCTCGAGTGGGGCGTCCGCCGCCAGAACGAAGAGCTCGATCTGCAGACGCGGGCCGGCAATCGCAAGTCCGTCAAGGCGGACTTCTTCCCCGCCTACGACGAGGACGGCGGATTACTGGTTGCGCTCACGCCGCGCTAGCTGCGACGAGCTGGCCCTCGACCCAGGCCTGAAGCTCCTCGAGGGCCGCGAGCGACTGCTCCAGCTCACGCAACTCGGAACGAAGCGCGCGCTCGTCGAACGGCGTGAGCAGGCCGAGGGAGCCGAGGCGTTCCACCGTCTGGGCCTCGAGCTCGCGTCGGGCACGCCGCTCGATCGCGGCCTGGCGCAACCGCGATCTGAGACGCTCGGCCCGCGCCGCCACAGCGGCCGCCTCGCCGGCGAGCGCATCCGCGTAGACGGCGAGATCGACCTGGCGCATGGGCAGCCCGAGCGTAGTCCGCCAACCGCGCGCCGTTCGTGTCGATTGCGTGACGAATCAGCGATCAGGGGCGCTGCCGAGCTGAAACGCCCGCCTGCGGCGCCAGCCTTCGGGCGCATGCTCGCAGAGCCAGGCGGTCTCGATCGGCGACTCGATCGGAAGCGCGCCTGTGAGCTCACGTTCGATGCGGTCGAGCAGCGCTGACGCGCCCTGGGCGACGGTCAGATGCGGGACGATCTCGTCGTGAATTCCGCCATAGGGCGGGTAATCCGGAAACGCGCCCGCAAGCGCCTCGATCATGGCGGTGAACGGCTCGGCCGGCTCGGGGCGGAGATAGAGCAGCGACTCGCCATCGGTCCACCGGTCTGCCTCGCGTAGAACGAGCGGCACCGTTGGACGACCCCCGAACAGTCGCTCGAGCTCGTCCTCGACCCCCGCATCGAGTCGCGAGGTGTCCATGAACGGATGGAGCAGGGTGACGTGCGCCGGCATCCCGTCCGCGCCGTCGTGGGTGTAGCGGCGCCGGTAGTTTGCGACCAGGCGCTCGGCTTCCGGGACGAGCACCACAAGCGCAGTCTCCATCGCTAGACCCGGCTCGAAGGGCACAGATCGTTGATCACGCAGTCCATGCAGCGCGGCACCCGAGCGAGACAGATGCGGCGGCCGTGCCAGATGAGGAGGTGCGGAAACACACCCCAGTACGGGCGGGGGACGAGTCGCTGGAGATCGCGCTCGATCTTGACCGGGTCGTCCTGGCGCGTGAAGCCGAGCCGCTGGGACAGCCGGCGCACGTGAGTGTCCACGACGATGCCCTGCGGCTCGCCGAGCTCCGCGGCCACGACATTGGCCGTCTTCCGCGCAACGCCGGGAAGGCGGAGCAGCTCCTCGAGCGCGCGCGGCACGCGCCCATCGAACTCTTCGATCAGGAGCTGCATCGTGCCGCGCAGAGCCTTGGCCTTCTGGCGAAAGAACCCGGTCGCATAGATGTCGCGCTCCAGTTCCTCGAGTGGAACCGCGAGGTAGTCCTCGGGCCGGCGGTACTTCTGGAACAGGCGCTCCGTGACCCGATTCACGTTCACGTCGGTGGTCTGGGCGGAGAGCATCACGCTGACGAGCAGCTCCAACTCGGTTCGAAACCGGAGCGCGATCGCCGCCTCGGGATACTCGGCCATCAGCCGCTCGATCACGGGGATGATCCGGTCTCGCTTGCGCCCAACCCGGCGCCGCGCCTCCTGGACGTAGGACCGGGCCATCAGCAGCCGGTGCCGTCAAGCACCAGCGGCGGCGAACCAGGACATCTCCGCCCGGGGCGTGTCCGCGCACCGCCCACTTCCCCACCCTCGGGTGGGGAAGTTTTCCACCCGCCACCCGCTGACAGCGTATTCACGAGCTTCGCACGCGTGCGCGTTGGCTTCGCGCCGATTGCGTGACGGTTTGTCCACTGCTGCGCGCCGCTCACCGCGGCGACGCTAGCCGACTGCGAGGGCGGCCGGTGGGCGCACTGCGCCGCCGCCGTTCCGCAGCCGCGGTCCCGCACAGACCACGTCGAGCGCCGGACAGCCGTTGCAGATGAACTCGTCCGGCGTGGGGCGGAACTCGCCCCCCTGAATCGTCGCGATCGCGGCAGAGAGCTCGGCCTCGAGCAACGGCTGCTCGGCAGCAGCGAACGTCGACGTCACCACCGCTTCGGGCCGCTCGAGGAAGTGGTAGACGACCTCCACCTCCTCGGCCCCCGCCCGGAAGCTCGCCAGCGCGTAGACGAGCCGTTGCAGGCGGTAGTCGTGCTCGACGATCTCTTCGGGCGTCCCCTCCTCGAGCGAGTTCGTCTTGTAGTCCACGACCGTGGCGCGCCCGTCGGCCATATGCAGGACGTCCAGCCGGCCGTGGAGCAGGACGCCGTCGTGCTCGAACGCGAACGGCCGCTCGGGCGCGGCCCCTGGGAGCTGCGCGATGCGCGCGGCCAACTCGGACTCGCAGTAGGAGCAAACGAACGCGCCGATCCGGATCAGTTCGTCGTCGGTTGCAGCGGGATATCGCGCCCGCACGAAAGCGGCGATCGCCTCGTCGTCAGGCGCGCGCGGCTCGCGGAGGTCGACGTGCTCGAGCAACGCGTGGACGGAGTCTCCGATCTCGGTGGCCGCGAGCCCAGCCTGTCCGGGTACGCCGCCCGACCCATCTGCGGGCCGCATGCCGATCACGCGTTCGGCGTAATAGCGGTAGGAACAGCGGTCGAAGAGCGACAACGCCGAATACGAGAGGCGGCGCGCGCGATGAAGCGGCGGCTCGGGCATCGGAGCGAGCTCGGGCAGCAACGGCGCCGAAGCCGGCCCCTCGCCCACGTCGTGGAACGACGCGAAGAGCTCGAGCTGACCTTCCGGCTCTGGCTCCGCCGTGGCTGCAGCGGCGACCGCAGCCTCGGCCGTCGCCTCGAATCGATCGACGCGCACGAGCACCCGTGCTCCGTCGCGCTCGAGCTCGACGGCCCCATTCGCTGTCTGGAGCAGCTCCGGCGCGTCGAGACGTCCGAGCACCCAGCCGATCGGGGTTGCCCCGGCGGCCCCGATCTTCGCCGGGTCGATCGACCCGGCCACGATCAGCCGGTCGATCGCTCTCGTCATGGCCACGTAGTAGAGGCGCAGGCGCTCGGCCTCTGCCTCGGCCTTCCCAGCGTCCCGGACCGCGTCGTAGGCCGCCGTTCCGGTCCGCTCCCCCGTCACGGGATCCGCGATGCGGAAGCCGAACCGCCCGTCAGGCAAGGCGAGGATCTCGTCCGAGGAAACGCGCATGCCGGTGTCGCGCCCCGCGTCGGCGACGATCACGACCTTGAACTCGAGACCCTTGGCCGCGTGAATCGTCAGCAGCCGGACGACATCCGCGTCCTCTTCCTCCGCGACTGCTTCGAGCTCCCTCGCACCAGCCTGGTCCTGGTCGCGAACGAACCGGACGAACCCTTCGATGTCTGCCCCGCGCAGGTCCTCGTACGAACGCGCCAGCCGAGCGAGCTTGCGCAGATTGGCGTAACGGCGCCGGCCATCCCACTGCACGAGCACCGCGAGGTCGTAGTCGTGCTCGGCGACGATTTGCTCGCACAGCCGTTCCAGCGGCAGCGTCGTGGACGCGGCGACCAGTCGGTCAAAGCGCTGCCGGAACGCGTGAAACAACCGCTGCTCGCGCTCGGACAGGCCCTCCGGCAGCGAACGCTCCAGCCCGGAGAAGAGCGGCCGCTTGCCCGCGGCCCGCCGCAGCAGGACGAGCGCGTCGTTCGAGACCCCTACGAACGGCGACGCGAGCACCGACACGAGCGCCTCGTCGTCGTAGCGGTTGTGTAGTAGACGGAGGTACATGAGCAGATCGGCGACCTGCTGCTGTCCGAAGTAGCCCCGTCCGGTCTGGCGGTAGGTAGGCAGGTCCAGCGCTCGCAGCTCCTCCTCGTACCACTCGGCGTCGGTCCCGGCCGCGAACAGCAGCACGATCTCGCCCGGGCTCGCCGCCCCCGAGTCGACGAGCTCCCGGACGCGGCGCGCAACGAGGCACGCCTCGCCGCGGCGCCAGTGCGTACCGCTGCCCGAAAAGCTCGCCTTGTCGGTCACGAGCAGCTCGACCGGCGGGCCCAAAACGGGGTCGGGAAACTCCCCCGACGCGGACAGCGGCTGGAACTCGCCGCCGAAGTCGGCGCCGAACAGGTAGTTGACTGCGGCAAGCACCTCGGGGCGCGACCGGTAGTTCAGCGTCAGCGGCAGGATGTTCTCCGCCTCCTCACGGCGCTCACGGAAGACGCCGACATCCGCGTGCCGGAAGCCATAGATGGACTGGAACTCGTCGCCGACGAAGAAGACCTCGTCGGCGCCGAGGAGGTCGATCAGCTCGCACTGGAGGCGATTCGTGTCCTGGAACTCGTCGACCATCAGCTCCCGAAACCGCCAGCGCTCCTGCTCCCGTACAGCCTCGCTCGAGCGCAGAAGGTCGCGGGCACCGAGCTGCAGGTCCTCGAAATCGAGCGCGGACTCGGCGTCCTTGGCTGACTGGTAACTCGCGGCGAACCCGGTGAGCAGCTCCTGGAGCAGGTCACGGTCGCGGGCTGCGAGCTCGTCCCGGGCGGCGTCCTCGACGGCTTTGCGGGCCTCCTCGTAGGACGCGAACCGCTCACGTGAGCCACCGCGAGTCGCAACCTCGGAGAGGTCGAGCAACCGGTCGGCAGGCGCATCGTCCTCGAGCAGGTCCAGCGCCCGGCCAACGAGCGCGAGCTGCGCCTCCGCCGCTCGCAGGCTGCTGTCCTCGAGCACGCAGCGGGCCGCGTCCCGCAACTCCTCAACGCGCGCCGGCAAGCTCGGGCCCTCCGTCAGCCGCAGGTCGAGCGGGCGGCCGGCCGACCGCAGCGTCTCGTAGACGCCCGTGAGCATGCGCCGGAGGCCGTCCACACCGTACGTCGCGAGCAGCCGCAACCGCTCGGGTCGTCCGTCGCCGGTGAATTGCGTCAGCGCCTCCTCGAACGCCTCCCTGCGGATCACCCGCGCCTGGCTGTCGTCGAGCACACGGAAGCGCGGATCGATCCCCGCGGCGAATGGATGGGCCTTCAGCAGCCGGTGGCAAAACCCGTGGATCGTGGAGATCCAGGCACCATCGAGCTCACGCGCGAGATCGGGGCGGTCACGCTCGACCAGCCGCGAGCGGATCCGGCTGCGCAGCTCGCCTGCGGCGCGCTCCGTGTACGTGATCACGAGCAGCGAGCTGACGTCGAGCCCACGGTCACAGACGGCCTCCGCGAAGCGCTCCACGAGGACGAGCGTCTTGCCGGTGCCCGCCCCCGCAGAGACGAAGACGTGGCCCCGCGCCTCGATCGCTGCCTGCTGCTCGGGGTTCGGCGTGCGCGCCGCCATCACGCCCGCCTGACCCGGCACATCGTCCAGAGCGAGCACCAGGACGGGCAATCGCCGAACCGCGGGTCATGCCGAACATCCCCGTCGCGCATGCGGCCGACGAACTCCTGCGCACGAACCTGCGCCTGCTCGACCTCGGTCCAGAACGCGTCCTCTTCCAGGTAGTCGTTGGTCGAGAACCCCGGGACGCCGTCCTCCTTCGCCTCCGCCCGCAGCATGCCGCGCGCCCTCTTGCCGCCGGCCAGCGGCCGGTAGACGCCGCCGAGTGGCTCGACACCGATCAGATCGCGAAGCACGAGCATGTACAGCGGAATCTGCAGCCGCAATTCCGAGTCGATCTGCGCCGCCGAGTACGCGGTCTTGCCCGACTTGTAGTCCTGCACCATCCCCCGCGCACTGAACGGGTCGAGATCCACGCGGTCGATCTTTCCGGTCAGCGCGAACCCGTCGAGCTCCAGGCCGCGCTGGAGCTCGGGCGGCGAGCGGTCCGAACCGAAGGAGACCTCGAACCGGGTCGGGACGAGCGGCAGCTCCGACTCGGCTTCGGCGCGCACGAGCTGCTCGAGATCGCGGCGCAGTCCTTGCTCGAGCTCGCGCCGCTGTAGCTCGGTCAGCTCGAGGCTCACGCCGGCCAGCGCCTCCTCGAGGCACTCGCCCATGTAGGCGAGTGCATCGTCCAGCCGCTCCGCCGTCAGGCGGTCGACCGCAAGACGCTTCGGGACGCCCGCGAAGAACTTGTACAGCGCGCTGTGAGCGACCGAACCGCGCAGCCTCGGGTCGACCTGCCGGTCGATCGTCTTCGGCGACACCACCCGATCGACGAGCCAGATCGAGGAGCAGTCGGCGAAGACCTCGAGCTCGGTAACGCCAAAGCTCGCGCGGCCCCCGAGCTGCTCGAGTACGAGCGGGTGCATGAGCCGCGTCTCGCGCTCGAACGCGCCCAACGCCCGCTCGACCCTGCGCCCCCAGCCGTTCGCATCCGCGATACCGCGCGCCGCGTCGCGGTCGGTCGCTGCCAGCGCCGCGACTGCGCGCAACCGCTCGCGCTCCGTCGGCGCCTGCTCGAGTGGCCACGTGAGCGCGGACAACGGACGACGCCGCGTCCAGCGACGCACATCCTCCGGCTCGAATGCGGACTGAACCTCGGCCCAGAACGGGCTCGGCTCCCGCGGACTGCCGTCGTCGGTCGCCGCCTCTCGCACCAGGTACAGCCTCCGATCGGGCCTGGTGCACGCCGTGTAGAAGAGATACCGCTGCCGGGCGACCGGGTCCGCCTTGACGAGCCGAGCCCCTCGGTGCCGCTCCTCCAGTTCGCGCACTAACTCCTCATCGAGGAACGGAGAAACGGAGCCGCGCTGCGGTAGCCGGCCTTCCTCGAGACCAAGCACGAAGACGACCTCGTAGCGGCGTGTGCGGGCACGGAGCAGGTCGATGACGTGCACGGCGCCGGGCTCGTCCGCCGCAGCAAGACGCACCGGAGCGCGCTCCAGCGCCGAGATCAGCTCGTCGGCGGTGACCGTTCCGCCCAGCCGCTGCCAGCCCTCGAGCTCGTCCAGTGTGCGCCTCGCGGCTTCGTAGGCCCGGAGGTCGAGCTTCGAGCCCTCGCCGACCGGCGGAGCCTCGAGCCCGTACGCGGACCGGGCCATCGAGCCGGCCAGGGTGCGCACAGCTTCGATCGACGACGGCGCGCCCCGCAACAGCTCCAGCGGCGGCAGCGGATGGCCGTCCCGGAGCCGAATCGTCTCCTCCTCGACGCGGTCGCGCGACTGGACGGCGCGCCCCCGCAGCCGCCCCTCGAGGTAGTCCACGTGCGTCCGAGCAAGGCCCGAATAAGGCGAGCGCAAGAAGCCGTAGAGGGCGCTGCGGTCGCCGGCCTGCCACTCGAAGCGAAGCAGGTAGAGCAGCGCGCGTCCAAACGGAGACTGGTCGAGCCGCAGCCTTCCCTCGAGCGCATACGGAATGCGCAGAGTCCTGAGCACCGTCTCGAGCGGCGCCCGCCAACGATCGAGCGTCGGGCAGACGATCGCGATCTGGTCCGGCTCCGTGCCGCCGCGGATGAGGTCGAGCAGCTCCTCCCCGACGAGCTCCAGCGACCCCCGCATGCCCGCGCCTTCGAAGAAGCGCACCGCACCGTCGATCACCACCCCCTCCGTTCCAGAATCCGAGGCCCCGAAGAGGGTCCGCTCGAGGTGAGCGAGCGCCGGGTGCGCGTATCCGCCGTAGCCCGGTGGGAGCTCCTCGATCCGGGGGCTCGCGAGGCCGGCAAGGTCCGACGCGGTGCGCTCGAGCGACTCGAAGGCCGGCCGTCCAGGCTCGTAGGGCAGCGACACGGTGACGTCGACGCGACCGGCGAGGGCCTCGAGCAGTGCCCACTGCGCACCCGTGAGGTCCTCGAAGCCGTACGCGAACACCGGACGCTCCTCCCAGGCGTCGAGCTCCCCGCCCACACGCTCGGCTGCTCGGCGGCGCAAGACGTCCCGGTCCCAGAGGCCGAGCTCTCCGAGTGCGGTGCGGTAGTCGCCGTAGAGCGCGCCCAGATCGCCTTCCAGATCCCGCGGATCGATCAGACCGGACTCCAGCTCGCCGAGCGCAGCCGACAGGGCGTCCGAGAATCCGGCGAAGCGCGCCGAGCCTCCCCAGCCGTTCAGGGTCGCGCGCGCGAGAACACGCCGGACGACGAGTGCCCGCTGCGCGTCGGTCGCCACCGGGAGGTGGCCTTCGTCAGCGCGTGCGATCCGCTCGAACAGGTCGTCGAAGGTCCCGATCTCGCCCGCGACGAGCGCACCGGTGCGCCGCAGCAGGTCACGCTCGACCCGGTCGACGTCCGACCGGTTGGGCACGATGAGGACGGGCTCGCGATCGAGCACGCCGAGATACCGCTCGAGCAGGAGCTCGACTTTGCCTGCGTTCGCAGGCCCTACGATGAGCGTCAACGGCATCCGCCCATCGTAGACAGGCGCCCTGACGACTCTTCTTACGCGCGCGAGAACAAAACGGAAAGAGCGCTAAACGAAAGAGGCGGCATTGAGCCGCCTCTTCCAGACAGGGCAGAAAACTGTGGGTCAGGCGGCTGCCTTGGGCCTCCGCCCACGTCGCGCGGCGGCACGGCCGGGCATCCCCCCGGCGCAGCTGTCGCAGAGATCAGCTTGCTTCGATCCGCGCCGCGCGTCCGCGAAATTGAGCCGCATCGTGGCACCCTTCGATTCTTCGATTTCTTTGCCGCAGTTGTCACAGACGAGCACAGTCTTGCGAGCCAAGGTTGCCCTCCCGGGTAATGAGATCGAGAACCCGGAAAGCTTAAAGCAAAACGCGGCGAAATTCAGCTGGTAATACTTACGCGACCTTACGGTCGCTCTGAGCACGTCTGATTCGCCACGAGCGCAACAGACTCAGCAACGCCTGTTCCTCGAAGTCGAGGCCCATGTCACGGGCTCCAACGACACGCAAATGTCGCGGGCGGAAATCCTCGATCGTTCGACCGTCGAGATACTGCTCCACCACCGCAGGGCTAACGTACGACGAGCGGGCAACGGCAGGCGTGTTGCCGAGGCGCTCGCCGACGGTGCGCATCACGTTGGCCACAACACGCTTCGCTTCTGCCTCCGACTCCGGCTCGCCATGCTCGGCCAGCGTGATTGCGGCAATCAAGGTGCCGCCCCAGGTGCGGAAGTCCTTCGCGCTGAACTCCTCCCCCAGATGCTCGCGGATGTATTCGTTGAGGCGCCGCGAGCTGAGGTTGACCAGGTCGCCGTTGACCCGGTAGCGAAAGAGCCTGCCTCGTCCCTTGAGAGTCTGCAGCTCCCGAATCGCATCCGCCAGCTCGGCGTCGACCAACGCCGTTCGCACCCAGACCCGGTGCTTTCCGCGGAATCGAAACGCGATCCGGCTGCCGCGCACCGAAGCGTGACCCCGCCGCAGCGTCGTCACGCCGAACGTCTTGTGGATCTTGGCGTAGCGCTCGTCTCCAACCCGAAACCAGCCCAGGTTGATCAGTCGAACCGCCACGGCGCAGGTCCAGTTCGGATCGAACGGCTCGAGGGACATGTGCTCCGCCATGGACGCGCGGAGGTCTGGAAGACGCTCGGCGAATTTGATCAGCCGGTCGAACTTGGCCTGTTCCTGAGCCGCGCGAAACTCGGGGTGGTAGAGGTACTGCCGCCTGCCCGCGGCGTCGACGCCGGTCGCCTGGAGCTTCGCGTTCGCCCGCGGTGAGATCCACACGTCCTTCCATGCAGGGGGGATGCTCAGCGCGTCGATGCGCGCGAGCTTGTCTTCGTCGGAGATCCGCTTCCCGCGGGAATCGAGATACCGAAAGCGACCGCGGGAGCCGGCCCTTTTCCACCCACCCCTCCGTGCCATGGTTCGTTCTTGTAGCCAGCGGGGGCCGCGACTAATCCCGAACTACAATCTCGCGGCCGTGGCAGAGACGCGCATCGTCGTGCTCGAAGGAGACGAGACCGGGCAGGAGCTCCTGGAGGAGTCCCTCAGGGTGCTCGCACCGGACGTCACGGGCGTCCCGGTCGAGCTCCGGCGCTTCGACCTGTCGTTGGAGTCGAGGCGCGCAACCCAAAATCAGATCGTGTACGAGGCAGCGGCAGCGGTTCGCGACGCCGGGCTCGGGCTGAAGGCGGCGACGGTCACGCCCGAAGGCAAAGACGACGTCGGCTCGCCCAACCGGATCCTCCGCGAGGAGATCGGCGGCAAGGTGATCGTCCGGACCGGCCGGCGGATCCCGGGCATCGTTCCGCTCGGCGGCGTTCACGCTCCGATCTCGATCGTGCGGATGGCGGTGGGCGACGCCTATGGCGCGAGGGAATGGCGCGAAGGAGAGGGTGACGACGAAGTCGCCTTTCGTACCGAGCGGATCGAGCGCAAGGTCTCGAGGGCCGTCGCAGAGTTCGCCTTCCGCCTCGCCGAGCGAACGAACGCCAAGGTGTTCGGCGGCCCCAAGTACACCGTGAGCCCGGTCTACGAGGGGATGCTCAAGGAGGAAATGGACGCCGCCGCAGAGCGGCACCCCGAGGTGCCGTACGAGCCGCAGTTGATCGATGCGACATTCGCGCTACTGGTCGCGTCGAGCGGCGATCCGCTCGTGATCCCGTCGCTGAACCGGGACGGTGACATCCTCTCCGACCTCGTGCTCCCCCTGTTCGGGTCGATCGCCGGCTCCGAGTCCCTCCTCGTCGCGCTCGACGATAACCTCGAACCGAGCGTGGTCGTCGCCGAAGCGGCCCATGGAACGGCCCCGTCGCTGCAAGGCAAGAACGTGGCGAACCCGATGGCCATGATCCTCGCCGCTGCCGCGCTGCTGAGCTACGCGGGCGAGCACGCCCAGGCCGCGTCGCGCGCGATCCGAGAAGCCTGCCTCGAGGCGGTCGCCGAAGGCGTGCGGACGGCCGACCTCGGAGGGCACGCCGGGACGTCCGAGTTCAGCGACGAGGTGATTCGGCGGACCAGATCGAAGCTAGAGGTCTGGGCGACCCTGTAGTCGTTAGTTAGGAGGGTTTGGCGGAAAACCCTCTTAAAGCGCTGCCGCCGGGGCGAGCGTCTCGTCGCGCCAGGCGTCGAGGAACGTGCGCGCGATCGCAGGGTCGAACTGCGAGCCGGCGCAGCGCTCGACCTCGGCGAGGGCGTCGTCAGTCGTGAGTGCCGGCCGGTAGGCGCGGGGAGAGGTCATGGCGTCGAAGGCGTCCGCGACCGCGAGGATCCGCGCCTCGAGCGGAATCTCGTCTCCACGGCGGCCGTGCGGATAGCCGTCGCCGTCCCAACGCTCGTGGTGGTGCAGCACGGAAGGGATCACGGCCCGCAGCTGCGGGAGTGTCTCGAGCATCTGCGCTCCGGCGGTGGGGTGACGCCGAACCTCGGCGAACTCTTCCTCGGTCAGCCGCCCGGGCTTGCGCAAGATCTCGACCGGAACGGAGAGCTTGCCGACGTCGTGGACGACGCACGCGATTTGCAGCTCCTCGAGTCGCGCCTCCCTCCAGCCGAGGCAACGCGCGATTGCGTCGGCATGTGCGGCGACCCTTGCGCCGTGCCCGCGCATGGAGGGGTCACGCCACTCGAGTGCTCGTGAGAACGACGCCAGCATCGCCAGGCCAACAGGTTCAAGGCCGGCCGGCAGTTCCCTCTCTGCAGCGTACGGAGTTGTCAGCCTCCCTGCAACACGCCTCCAGGCGATTGAATTTGTCGTCGGCTGCGGCCTAGAATCGCCGGGTCAACAGCGCGCTTTTCAACTCGAAGCGCCGACGGGGAGGGGAACAAGGGATGAGGAAACGCTGGGTATTTCGTGCTGCAGTTTTCGTGGCTCTCGTTGCCGCGACGATGCTAGGCGCACGGGCTGCGCCGACGATCAAGAGCTCGAAGGCCGCCGCACCCGCGGCCGCTGCCTCCGGGTCGCTGCAGGCGCATTACATGACGGTGAAACCGCACAAGTACGTCCCGAGGTGGAGCTCGACGAAGCCGGCCAAGTCGGCTGCGCAGGCCCGACACGCGCAGGCACAACAAGACAGGTCGGACGCCGCGTGGGCAAAGCGGGCCCCGCTGCCCTCGAAGGGCGCGCCCGCGCCCCCGAGCACACGGCCTACGCAGGTGCCCTCACGTAGCGGCCGGGTCGCCCCCAACGCTGCGGGTCCGCTGGCAGACAGCACGCCTTCGTTCTTCCGCGCATCGGGTCTCGCGCCGACGAGCGGATCCTCAGTCGTGAACGAGCCGTCGCATGCGACGGCGGGCAGGAACGTCTTCTACAGCGGAAACTGGTACGCGGCACGGTCGGTCAACACCGGCGTGAACTGGACTTACATCGACCCGGCCGCCGACATGGCCGACTTTTGCTGCGACCAGGACGTGGTCTACGATCGCGGCCGGAACCTGCACCTCTGGTACCGCCAGGGCATCTACAACGCGGCGCCCGCGCCGGCGGGGCAGAATCGAATCAAGCTCAGTGCGTCGACCAACAACGGCGCGACGTTCTGCACCTATACGTGGACGCCGACGGCGCTGAACGCGAGCTATACGAACCAGTGGTTCGACTATCCGCACCTCGCAGTGTCGAACAACTTCCTGTACATCACGACGAACATGTTCGACGGGGCCACCAACCCCAACTTCCTGCGCATGGTCGTGCAGAAACTCCCGCTTTCGACTCTTGCCTCCTGCTCGGCCATCTCGCACCCCTACTGGTTGTCGACCTCCGGCTGGTCGTGGGCGCCGGTTCAGGGAGCGACCGACACGATGTACCTCGGAGACCACATCACCACCAGCACGTTCCGCATCTACTCGCAGTCTGAGGTGAGCAACACCATCAGCTTCGTAGACAGGGCGATCCCCGCCTGGACCGCGACGAACCACAACGCTGTGTGCACGATCCCGAACGGGCGCAACCCCTGCGCGCGGATGGATCAGCGGATCACGACGGGCTGGGTCGGGAACTCCGGCGCCTATCGCGGCATCGGGTTCGCCTGGAACGTCCGAGCCGGCGGCACGTTCGCCAGGCCGTACATCAACGCGGCGGTCTTCCGTGACTTCGACAAGGCCTACCTCGGCAGGCCGGCGATCTACAGCCCGTCTTCGGCATTCGCCTACCTGTCGGCGGCGCCGAACGCACGTGGTGACCTCGGTGCGTCGCTGATCGTGGTCACGAACGGCCAATACCCCCGCGCCTTCGTAGCGATGGACGACGACTACACGGTCGGCAACTCGTGGTCGTTGGCACTCGGCGCCTCGAGCAGCACCTGGCTCTCGAACGCCTGCGGAACGGGCCCGTGCGGCGACAAGATGGGTGACTACACCCGCACACGTGCCTTCTATCCGGTCCAGACGATCTGGACGTCCTCCAACTACGTGGGCGTAGCGGGAACGACACCAGGGAGCGTCGTCTACAAGCCGGTCTACTTCGTCTTCGGACGAGGCCGGGACGCGAACTCCTGGATCCGTTTCTTCAACAGCTAGCGTCCGTTTCGCTTGCCACTCCCCGCGGCTTGTCCGCGGGGAGTGGCATTTTGCTCAGCGCCAGATGTCCGTGATCGGACTGGCCGTGGCCGCACGACGGAGGTGCGGCAGGCTCAGCGAGTCCTCGATCGCCCGCAGCAGCGAATAGTGCGTCGCCCGCTTCTGGAAGCGCGACCCAGGACGGACGCGTGGGCCGAGCGCGACAGCGGCGACCCGACCGCCGCCTCCCTCGTTGCTGCGGCCCTCGTCGAACACGACGAAGACGACGCCGTTCTCTAACTGACGGCTGGCGAGTAGGCGCGGGACGAACCCCTTCAACCAGGTGTCGCCGGTATGGATCGAACAGTCGTGCATGTCATGGCAGAGGTCTGGCACCACGAGCGAGAAGGAGGGCAGGCTCCCTCGCGTCAGATCGCGCTTGAACCGGCCAAGCGGGACCACACGGGCGAGGCGACGCGGCCGGCGGAGCACGCGGCGGAAGTACAGGAACGGCACGTGCCTCTTCGCGTAGCGCCCCCTCGTTGCGCCCGTGAAACCGGGACGCGGCAAGCCTTCCGCGTATACCTTCCAGGTTTTCCGCGCGTTCTCAAGGGTGTCGGCAAGGCTGCGGGCGCCGACCGAGCAGCTCGTACAGTTGCTGCGGATTCCCTGCGTCGCCCCGGAGATGAGCGCGATGTAGTTCGGCAGGCTCGGATGCGCGACGGCCGTGTACCTGGTCAGGGACGCGTACTTGCGCCCCAGGGAGTTGAACGTGGGCGCCCGATCGTTCCCGACGATTTTGTGCGCCTCCTTGTTCTCGAACACGATCACGACGACGCGATCGAGCTGGGGAACCTCGTCCACAGGACGCGCTGGGCCAAGGCCAAGCGCCACGGCGACGCTCGCGAGCGCCGCGAGGGCGAGCCTCACGGCTCCGGCTCGGCGCCCAGCATCCGCCGCCGCCAGAAATGGAAGATCGCGAAGGCGATCAGCAGCAGGCCGAGCACGATCCCTCCGCCGAGCAGGCCGTAGTGGGAGATCGCATCGGCCGCCGCGCGGCCGGCGTAGTACGCAATCAGGCCGATGAGCAGCACCCAGCAGATTCCGCCCGATGCATTCCAGAAAAAGAACTTCCACCAGGGCATCTTCGAGACACCTGCAAGCCAGGCCGAAGTCACCCGCAACAGCGCGAAGAAGCGGCCGAAGAACACGGTTTTCGCCCCGTGCCGCTCGAAGAATCGCTCCCCGATGGGTATCACGCGGTCGCCGAACCGCTGCAGCCGAGGCCACCGCTCCAGGACCCGCCGCCCCCACGTGCGCCCGATCCAGTAGCCGATGTTGTCGCCCACGATCGCGGCGGCTGCCGAGACGGCGAGCACGGCGACGATGTTCAGCTTGCCGTTCGCCGCGAGCACGCCCGCCGTGATCAAAGCCGTCTCGCCCGGAAGCGGTATCCCGGCCGACTCGGACGCGATGAGCACGAACAGCAGGGCCAGACCGAAGGACTCGATCAGGTGCGTCACGTTTTCAGTGTAGGCACCTCGTACGCCATCAGAATCGCGTCGACGTACTCGTTCCCGCGCCGGTAATGCCGCCGCCGCAGGCCTTCCCGCTGGAACCCGAAATCCTCGTAGAGCCGGATCGCCGGCTCGTTGTGCGGGAAGACGTGGAGCTCCAGCTTCTCGATCTCGACCTCGCGAGCCCAGGCGACCGCCTCCTCAAGCAGGGCGCTGCCGATCCCACGCCGGCGGTATTCCGCTGCGACCATCAGGCCGAGGTCGGCCACGTGCGGGCTGCCGGGATGAGGGTCGCGCGCGAGCGACAGCCTCGCGACGATCTGTTCAGAGGCCTCGGCCACGAAGACCGCGGCATGGGGTGAGCGGCGGATCGCACGGAGGTAGCGTCGCTCGTCCGCGGGGCCCCGCCAGCCGCCGACCGTGATCAGCCAGCCCTCCGGTTCCGCGCTCACCGCGCGGCCGAGCGCCACCAGGCCAGCCGCGTCGCCCGGCGCCGCGCGTCTGATCAGGAAGTCAGTCAACGACGGCGCCGTGGCCGCC